>CAZLHX010000024.1:0-22867 GCA_964559475.1 uncultured Candidatus Bathyarchaeia archaeon
TTCATTAATTTTTTCGAACATCTTGTCAAAGGTCCATCTTAGACTGCTATTTATCTCTCTCAGCCGTCTTTCTTCACCATAGTTCTTTATCTGAATTTCCTTTATCACAGTGCCTTCTGTTTCAACATTATACTCAAGGATCTTGTTTGGATCTAATTCACCCCTACCTGCTCGTTCCTCATCGGTTGTTTTCATGTTGGCGAATACTCTATCTATTAAGAAAGAATTGAATGGAGGTAAATCAGTTGTAAATGAAAAACTCTCTCGCGGTTTGAAGCTTAGATTTTCTTCATCGGTATACATTCTTCCTAAGACGGTCCCATCCTTGGCTGTTATTGATGTGCCTTCTTGTCCTTCTACTTGTTCAGTTTTATTAACATCTTTCCGGATTCGAGGAATTGAAGGTGTCTTAAATCCCTGAGTAACTATATGTTGATCAATTACTTCAAGAGCATTTTTTAAATCTTGTATCTCATTATTGAGTTCTTCTATTTTATTTTCCAGGAACTGTCTATAATGGAGTAGTTTTTTTGTTTCTGACTCGGTGCTCATGATGGTTTGACACCTATTTATGTTTATATTTAATACAACTGCATTTAAAGAGATAACGTGTAATAGATAATATGCTAGGAAAAGGATTTGTAAACAAATATTTTGAACTAAGTAGAAAAAAAAACAGTTTTCTATGTGTTGGGATAGACCCCGCTACAACGGATATTAGACAAAAAAATGTAATACCACCTGAATTGATCAAAAAGAGTGGTCTTTATGGTGGGATCAAAGAATTCTGTCTTGAGATAATAGAAAATGTAACACCTTTTGCTCCATTAATTAAGCCAAACGCTCAGTTTTCAGTTTATGCCCTGGACTTCGAGAGCCTGAAAGAGATAGTTGATAAGATTCATGATGGAAACGCTCTGGCTCTATTGGACATAAAACTCTCGGACATCGGTACAACGATGGATGCTGGATTATATTGGATAGATAAACTTGGATTTGATGCTGTTACCTTCAGCCCATTTCCCGGATTTGAAAATGGAGTAGATGCTGTTTATAATTGGTCTGAAGAGAAAGATAAAGGAATATTCGCCCTATGTCGTATGAGTAACCCAGGTACCCATGATTACCAATCAAAGATAATGGAAGGGGAAAAATTCTACAAACGTATAGCTAGAGATGCGAAAGAGCATGGTGCAAACGGTTTCGTCGTAGGATGTACTGCAACGGAAGAACTAGGGGATGTAAGAGAATTGATCGGTGATGAACCATTAATCCTTTCACCTGGACTTGGAGCCCAAGGAGGAGATCCAGTTACTGCTCTTAAGTTGGGATCAAATTCTCAACATGAAGGATTGATAATATCTTCAAGCAGGTCAATAGATTATGCATATGAAGCTTTTAAGTGGGAATGGAAAAAATATGCTGAAGCAGCTGCCTTTGCTGCGGAAAAGAAGAGAAATGAGTTAAATAAAATTCGGGATAGTTTAATAAAATAATCTATACCAGTTTCTTATCTAAAAAAATAAACTTAATCGTAAACGAATTAATTATTTACAAATTTTGAACCAATTAGATTTAATAAATACCCCCCTAAGATAAAGGGAGGATTACACGTTTGACGAAAAAGATTTTCGAGGTAAGATTCCATGGACGTGGAGGCCAAGGAGCTTGGACTGCCTCGCTTCTCCTGGCTCAAGCAGGACTAGCAGAGGAGAAGTATATTCAAAGCTTTCCTGCTTTTGGGCCAGAGCGGGCAGGCGCTCCAATCACAGCTTTTACAAGAATTAGTGATGAGAAAATACAAATACACAGCAGCATCTATGAACCAGATGTAGTTGTAGTTCTGGATCCCACGCTTTTAGGACCTTCAGTAAGTGAGGGAATAAAGAAGGATACAATACTTGTGGTTAATACAGAAAAGAGCGCTAAAGACGTGCTTGATGTACTAGACCTAAAAGAAGTAGAAACTTGGACAGTCGACGCAACTACACTAGCATTGGATATTTTGGGCAGACCCATAACAAATACAGCAATGCTTGGATCTGTTGTAAAGTCAACAGGAATTGTGAAGCTTGATAGTATAGTTAAAGCAGTTAAGGAGAGGTTCCCAGGTAAAATTGGCGAAGCTAACGCAGACTTAATTAAAAAAGCCTATGAGGGTGTAAAGAAAAATGAGTGAACAAAAAAGAACATGGAAAGAACTACCAAAAGGTGCAGTAGCCTACAAATCATCTAAGGAATACAAGACGGGGGACTGGGGGGTAGAAGCACCCAAGATTGACAGGGAAAAGTGTATCAAGTGTAATTTATGTCACTTTTTCTGCCCAGAAGGATGTATCTCTGTAAATGAAGAAGGTGAACCATCACCAGATCTTGATTATTGTAAAGGTTGTGGAATCTGTGCTAAAGAATGCCCAGCGGATGCTATTGAGATGGTGAGAAAATGATGGTAAAACAAAAACTAATGGGTTTAAATGGAGATGAGGCTGTTGCATATGCAACTAAACAGGTCAATCCTGATGTTGTAGCCGCCTATCCAATAACACCTCAAACAATAATTGTGGAAAGATTCAGTGAATATGTAGCCGACGGAGAGGTAGAAACCGAGTTCGTAGCTGTTGAATCTGAGCATAGTGCTATGAGTTCATGTGTGGGTGCAGCGGCAGCCGGGGCAAGAGCTTTCACAGCTACAGCTGCAAATGGTTTAGCTTTGATGTGGGAAATACTCTACATTGCCTCAAGTTTAAGGCTCCCAATTGTTATGGCTGTTGTTAATAGGGCTTTAAGTGGACCAATAAACATACATAATGATCATAGTGATAGCATGGGTGCGAGAGATAGTGGATGGATTCAAATCTACTGTGAGAACAGCCAAGAGGTCTATGATGCCACAATTACAGCTTGGAGAGTCGCTGAGCAATTAGATGTACAGCTCCCAGTAATGGTATGCTTAGATGGTTTCACTCTAAGCCACACTATGGAAAATGTCATGACATTACCAGACGAAACTATACAGGAATTCATAGGGGAAAGAGAATTCATTACAGTTGAAGGACATCAAGAAGAATACGAGTTTAGACTGGATCCTGATAATCCCCTTACTATGGGACCATTAGATCTCCAAGACTTCTACTATGAACACAAGATGCATCAAGTGGAAGCCATTGACAAAGCCCTCCAAGTAATAAAGGAAGTTGATGAAGATTGGGCAGAACTTAGTGGCAGACGGTATAAAAATATCGAGCCATACATGATGGAGGACGCTGAAGCAGCGATAATCGGGCTTGGATCTGCAACAGGTACCGTAAGACATGTAGTAGATGAACTAAGAGAAGAAGGAAAAAAAGTCGGAATGATCAAGATGAGGCTTTTCAGACCTTTCCCAGCAGAGGACTTGAAGAAGGCAATTGGCAGTGTACCTGTGATTGGTGTAATGGAAAAATGCATCAGCTTCGGTGCTGCAGCGAGCCCCGTCATGCAGGAAATCATGACATCCTACTACCATGACGAAGAAAAGCCTTTGATGGCAAACTATGTAGTTGGACTTGGTGGAAGAGATGTCAGTCCCGACATGATAAGAGAAATCTACGATAATTTACTAGAAATCAAGAAGGAAGGTAAGGTAAGAAAAATAATGAATTACATTGGAGTGAGAGGCGAATAACATGAATAGTCTAACATTGAGGGATGCAGCCAGGATCGAGGACACTTTACTGAGTGGACACCGACTCTGCGCCGGTTGCGCACACCCAATAGTTGGCCGCATGATAATGAAAGCAGCTTCCAAATATCCAACAGTAGTTACAAATGCAACTGGATGCCTTGAAGTAGCCACAACAATATTCCCATTTACGAGCTGGAATGTACCTTGGCTACATAGCGCCTTCGAGAATGCTGCAGCAAACGCTAGTGGCATAGAAGCTGCCTTCAAAGCCATGAAGAGAAAAAATAAAGGCCCATTAGCAAAATATGACCGATTAAACGTCATTGCATATGCAGGGGATGGAGGAACTTATGATATTGGTTTCCAAGCCCTTTCAGGGGCTTTAGAGAGGGGTCACGATTTTACCTATGTTCTAATGGATAATGAAGCATACATGAATACTGGAATCCAACGCAGTGGAGGTACTCCAATGGCGGCAAGTACAACTACTAGCCCAGCTGGAAAGGTAATCCCGGGAAAAATGGAGTGGAAGAAACCCATTGACGACATTGTCGCAGCACATGATATCCCCTATCTAGCTACATTGAATCCAGCATGGCCGCAAGACGTGCTTAACAAATCCGCGAAGGCCTTCAGTATAGTAGGACCTAAGTTCCTTCACGCTATTATTCCCTGTACACGTGGATGGAGATACGATACAGCAGATACCATAGAGGTAGCCAGACTCGCTACTCAGACATGCATATTCCCCTTATATGAAGTAGAAAAAGGAGAGAATGGAAGACATGTCTGGAAGCTTTCAGGTCCCAGCGCAGCTATCGCTCGTAAACCTGAGAGCAAGAAACCGGTTGAGAAATATCTTGAGACACAAGGAAGGTTCCGACACTTATTCCGTCCAGAACGAAACGAGGAACTACTTGAAGATATACAGAAACATATTGATCTGCGCTGGGAATTACTGTTAGAAAAAGCAGAATAATATTTTTTTTCTTTTTTTTCAATTTAATTTCTAATGTTTTATTTCTTCGATATTAGTTGGTTTTATTTACTTATCATCAAGATCAATTACGATGTCTAATTATAATCCTACCCGTGACACACTTGCGAAGAGAATAGCTGGAGAAATTGTTTTATCTCCTATTCCTGGACAGACGATGCGTAAGTGGAGAGGGCTCCTCAGCGTCAATCAGATAGAGGTAGCTGAAATAATGGATTTATCTCCATCAGTTATTAGTGACTATGAGACTGGAAGACGTAAAAGTCCTGGGGCAGGCTTCATAAAAAGATATGTTGAAGCGCTTCTTGAGATAGATGAGAATAAGGGTGGGCATTATATTAGACAGTTATCCCGAATCACTCTAGATCCAAGTGACGTATTTATTGATATCAGGGAATTCATGGCACCAGTGATGATACAGGAGATAATTGAGGCAGTAGAAGGAGAACTATATACATGTCATGACCAGGTTGAAATGGATGTATTCGGTTACACAATAATCGACAGTATCAAAGCAATAATGATGCTCAGCGGATTAGATTTCTACAGGATATTCGGAACAACGAGTGAAAGAGCGCTTGTTTTCACCAGAGTCAGCCGAGGAAGATCTCCCATGATAGCAGTAAAGATCAGCCCATTCAAGCCAAGGCTTATTGTATTACATGGTATAAGAAAAAAAATCGACTCGCTTGCAGTAAGATTAGCAGATCATGAAGGAATTCCATTGGTGGTTTCTAAAATTCGAACCGAAGACTCACTCGTAGAATCATTAATTGACCTATACGAGAGCACCGAGTGAAACATTTTTCAAATATTGTTTATTTTCTTTGTACAGCGTTTGTTTGATTTATTAACCACTTTTCACTTGCATTATGAAATGTTCTGGTATCACAATTTAGAAAAATCATTGAGGATGATAAAGAATGAGTGAAAGAGAATTTGTTATACCTATTGGACCCCAACATCCAGCCCTTAAAGAACCTGAGAGCTTTTACTTCACAGTAGACGGAGAGACAGTGGTAGATGTAGACCCAAGGATCAGATACAACCAACCAGGCATAGAGAAAGCAATGGAGTCAAGGAACTATATACAGAACCTCTACATAGTAGAACGAATCTGCGGCATATGCAGCAACGCCCACCAGACTGCCTACACAGGATCAGTAGAGGAAGCCGGTGATATCGGGATACCTGAGAGAGCCAAGTACATCAGAGTCTTCGTCCAAGAACTTGAACGAATCCACAGCCACCTCCTCTGGCTGGGTGTAGCTGCTCACGAAATAGGGTTCGACACCCTCTTCTACTATGTATGGAGGGACCGAGAGCTAGTCATGGATCTACTTGAAGAAGTGAGTGGAAACAGAGTCAACTACGCCATGCCCACAGTAGGAGGTGTTAGAAGAGACCTGCCTAAAGCTAAGCATGGTGAATGGCATAAGATGCTTGATAAACTCGCAGAGCGGACAGAGTATTATATCAAAGTAGCCTCAACAGAGCAAACAATACTTGAGAGAGCCGTCGGTGTCGGGTACCTTAGTAAACAGGATATGATCAGACTAAGCGGTGCAGGTCCAAACGCGAGGAGCAGTGGTGTTGCCTGCGATATTAGGCATTGTTCCCCTTACCTAATCTATGATGAGATAGAGTTTGAACACGTAGTAGTTGATAATGGGGACGTCTTAGGTCAAGCCTTGGTAAGGGTCTTAGAGACTCTAGAATCAGTAAAGATATGTAAATGGGTGCTAGACAATCTTCCTGAGGGGGAGATCGCGATTAAATTTACTCCTATGAGTAAGATTCCCGAAGGAGAGGCTGTTTACCTCGTCGAGGCGCAGCGTGGTGAGTTGATCCACTATCACATTAGTGACGGCAGTAATACTCCTTACAGACATAAAGTTAGGGCTCCTACTTTAGCTAATATTCCAAGTGTCGTTGAGCGGCTTAAGGGTGGTTACATCGCTGATATTCCTATTGTGTTAGCAGGCATCGATCCTTGTTTCAGCTGCACTGATCGAATGGTCTTCTATGATGAGGGGAAAGATAAGAAGTGGAACTGGGACGAGAACCAGTTAAGAAAATACAGTCTAGATTTTCATAATAGGTGATTTTTACCCTTTTTTTATTCAATTTATTTTGTTTTTGATTACAAATCTGTTTACCCGTCTCTGAGAGCATCTACGGGATTCATTTTTGAGGCTCTCCAGGCAGGGTATAAACCAGATATAACACTTGTTACAACTGCAAACCCTACGACCATTATTCCTAAAAACGCTGACGAGGAAACTGGTAGGTTTATGTAATCTCCGACAATCTTTCCAAGTACAAAACCGAAGATTGAGCCGAGTATTCCTCCCACAATCCCCGTTATTGTGGCTTCAGAGAGAAACAATAGAAGAACATCTTTACTTGTAGCACCTATAGCTTTTAAGATCCCGATTTCATGAGTCCTTTCAATTACACTAATTGTCATAGTGTTAATAATCCCCACACCAGCCACTAGTAAGCTAATGGCTGCTATTCCTCCAAGAACTGCCTCTATAGTACCCAGTATCTGGTTTATCTGGTTTTGAATAAACTCATAATCCAAGATGTTGATTCTATCCTCAAAACGCTCCTTCAATTCATCGATTACATAATCTACATTTTCTTGCTCATCAACGGTAACTGCAACAAAATCCACCCGGTTACCTTCCTCAAATAATTGCTGGGCTTCTCTAAAGGGTATAACAGCACTGCTATCATCCTCGCTCCCGAAAGTCCCCCCAACTTCTTTGAGTATTCCTAATACTCTAAAGGTTGATTCCTTCTCCTTTCCATTTACCAGAAATTTGAATGTTACTCGATCACCAACATCGATTATTTGCTCGTTTTCTCCCCTGGGATTAGCTATGAGGTGCCCTATGACACATGAACTTCTATCATTCTGCTTTAAAGCACGCCCTTCTTCAATTTCGAAGGTCTTAAAGATCTCAAAATAAACTGGATAAGCCCCAAAAAAATTTGCGATATAGGATTTACCCTTAAAATTGTAAGAGCCTAATTTACTTCCAATAATTGGACTCATATATTTAACGTGATGCGTTTTTTCAATTATCTGCACCTCACGCCATGTGAAACCTTCTCCCACTAGTCCTCTACCTTGTCTTATCTCGAAGGGAACTACCATAATGTTATTTGGGCCAAACATTTCCAGTTGATCACTTACTTCAAGAGTCAGACCTTGAGTTATACTAATCAAACCAGTAATAGCCGCACACCCAATTAGAATTCCTAGAATGTTTAGAGCTAATCTAAATTTCTGTTCAACTAGCCCCTGTATAGCTGATTCTAGAACGTCACTGGGTTTCATTCTCTGATAATGGAAGAAAAGGAGAATAAAAAAGATATTAGTCTACGGTTTCCAAGTTTGAGAATTGTGATATGTATTCTTCAGGTAGCCCAAGGGTCTTGGCTCCTTCAATAATATATCTGAGATATTTTTTTGTGGGCTTAAAAGGACCTCTTGGGTTTGTGGTCCTGTATATGTAAACGAGCATAGGTTCTCCTTTTTCTGAAACCACCATAATTGGGTGACGGTAGTAGGTTCCACTGGGGACACCTTCTATTGTATCCAAGTGTTCCATCTCATTGGGTGGAATTTCATATACTGCACCTCTGACTAATTTATTTAGAGCTGGTTCTATTCCTGTAACCCCTCCTTTATAATTGGTGCTGTAATAATTGAACTGGACTTCCCAGTTAGGTATTAATGCTTTACATACAAACTTTGAACTTGGAGCATGTTTCCTAAGGTTTTCAATATCCATGAATGATCCATATGTGAAGTATAGCATGAGCTCAGGATGATCTTTGTTCAAATAAAATTTTTCTTTATTCAGAGTCACTTTTATATTCTAGAAGCCAACCATAAGGGGGTACGTGAGAAATATGGGGTATCGTTTTATTATCTGATTACCCGGAAAAGATACAGTTTTTTGATACAACTCTCAGGGATGGGGAACAAACTCCTGGAATAAGTCTTACTCCTAGTAAGAAACTCGATATTGCCTTTTCATTGGACGAATTGGGAGTTGATGTTATTGAGGCTGGTTTTGCTGCTGTAAGTCAAGGGGAGAGAGATGCTTTCAATCTTATATGCGATCAGAGTCTTGATGCAGAGATTTGCAGCGCCACTAGAAGTGTCGTATCTGATGTCGATATAGCAGTTGATTCAGGAGTTGATAGTGTTAACATAATTATTCCAACAAGTAAACTGCATATACAGAAAAAACTGGGCAAAACTGAGGACGAAATTTTAGAAATTACATCTAAAATAGTACAACATGCAAAGGATAGAGGAGTTATTACTGAAATTAGTTGTGAAGACGGCAGTCGCACTCAGTTAGTCTACTTGAAAAAAGTGATAAATAATGCTATTGAATCAGGAGTCGATAGAGTTACTCCTTGTGATACAGTAGGAACTTTGACACCAGAACAAAGTAGGGAATTTTATGGAAGTATCAGGAAAGATTTCCCAGATTTAATCCTAGGAGTGCATTGTCATAATGATTTTGGTTTAGCTACCTCAAATAGTATAGCTGCAGTTAGTTCTGGGGTCAATCAGGTTCATGCCACTATTAATGGATTGGGTGAGAGAGCGGGAAATGCAAGTTTAGAGGAAATTGCTGTAGCACTAGAACTTCTTTATGGTGTTAAGACAGGAATCAATTTACGTAACATTACTACTACTAGCATGATTGTAAGCAAGGCAACAGGTTTGCATGTACAACCAAATAAGGCAATTGTTGGTGAGAATGCGTTCGCTCATGAATCTGGTATTCATACTCATGCGATTCTTAGAGACCCGTCAACTTATGAGGTAATTGATCCCGCAATGGTTGGTGCAGCTCGAAGGATCGTTTCTGGTAAACATGCAGGAAGCGCGGGTCTTAGCATGAGCCTGGATGAAATGGATTTAAAGCCAAATAAAGATCAATTTGACTTAATATTTCAGAAAGTTAAAGATTTGGGTGATTCAGGTGTCATTCTAAGTGATACTGATGTCTATGGAATAGCAACAGACATTATGGGTATTGAACCCGCAAAGCCTGTAATCTTGGAAGAGTTTATAGTTACAACAGGAAACAAGATAACACCAACCGCTAGTATTAAGTTAAGAAGGAATGGTGAAGAATTTATTGAAGCTGCTACAGGCAATGGTCCTGTGGATGCCACATTAAATGCTCTAGTGAAGGCCATTAAACTCGAACAAGCTGTTGAGTTAGTTTTATACCAGGTTGAAGCTATTACGGGGGGCACAGATGCTGTTGTTAATGTACAAGTTAGACTTAGGCAGGGAGACAAGTTGGTGACAAGTAGAGGAACAAATGAGGATATAGTTATGGCTAGTGTCGATGCTTACCTTAAAGGTGTTAATCTATATCATAGTATTTTTAGGGGGAAAAAATAATGATACAAACCATAACAGAAAAAATATTAAAGCAATCATCTGACTCTGATGAGGTTAAACCGGGAGACTTTGTCAAAGCGCAAGTTGATGTAGCATTAAATCATGACGTAACGAGTGTGATTGCATTCGAAGCCATGAGAAATATGGGTAGAAAAAAAGTATGGGATCCTGAAAAAGTAGTCATTGTACTCGATCATGTATCCCCTCCGAGTAGCATTAATAGTGCTAAGGTTCACAAAATTATCAGAGAATTCGCTAGTAACCAAGGGATAGAAAACTTTTATGATGTAGAAAGTGGTGTATGTCATCAAGTTTTACCTGAAAAGGGGTTCGTTCGACCTAGTAATGTAATTATTGGAGCGGATAGTCATACTTGTACTCATGGAGCATTTGGTGCGTTCGCCACGGGTGTTGGAAGCACTGATATGGGTGCAGTCTTAGCCACGGGAAAAATTTGGCTGAAGGTTCCAGAGTCATTAAAGGTCGAGATCCAGGGGAACCCAAGCTCATTCGTATATTCTAAGGACCTTATACTTAGAGCTGCAAAAGAAATAGGCGTAAGTGGAGCAACCTATATGGCTTTAGAGTTTTCTGGAGATACGGTAAAAAAGCTAAGTGTAGCAGGCAGAATGACCCTTTGTAATATGGCTATAGAGTTAGGTGGAAAAGCGGGCATTATTGAACCAGATGATAAGACTTTTGATTGGCTAAAAGGTAGAACAAGTCAAGACTATATCCCTATTTATAGTGATGAGGATGCTAATTATAAAAAGGTTGTAAAGATTGATATCACAGGTATGGAACCACAGGTAGCTTGTCCACATAATGTGGATAATGTAAAACCGGTCTATGAGATTGATGTCAAAATTGACCAATCTTTCATTGGTAGCTGCACCAATGGAAGATTAGAGGACCTTAAACAGGCACATAATATTCTAAAAGGTAGAAATGTAGCTAAGAAGGTAAGGCTCTTAGTATCACCTGCTTCTAGGGAAATTTTTAAAGCAGCATTAGAACTCGGAATAATATCTGATTTTGTGGATGCTGGTGCAGTTGTATTAAATCCTGGATGTGCTGCTTGTTTTGGGGGACATGTTGGAATACTAGGTCCTAAGGAAGTCGGTATAAGTACGAGCAATAGAAATTTTAGAGGAAGACAGGGGAGCCCTGAAGCAGAAGTATATCTAAGTAATGCTGCTGTTGCAGCAGCATCGGCTCTAACGGGTTACATAACTCATCCAGGAGAGATTTAATATGGAAATTGTGGGAAAAGCCTGGAAATATGGAGATAATATAAACACAGATTACATTATACCAGGAAGATACATGGAATTAACAGATCCGAATGAAATGAAAAACCATGTATTTGAGGAATATGATCCAGATTTTAGAAACAACATAGAGGAAGGGGATATTGTAGTTGGAGGAAAAAATTTCGGATGTGGTTCAAGTAGGGAACATGCACCTCTAGCTCTGAAATATGCAGGTATTGGATGCGTGATTGCTGAAAGCTTCGCAAGAATCTTTTATAGAAATTGCATTAATATCGGTTTACACGCCCTGGAATGCCCAGAGATCAAAGAAAAAGTAAATTCTGGAGATAAACTGCAGGTAAGTATTGAGAATGGAACGATCATTAACAAGACTAATGAAAATAAGTTGGTGTTCCATCCCCTCCCCGAGTTCATGGTACAAGTATTAAAAGCTGGGGGACTAGCACCATATCTAAACAAAGTTGAGGAATGGTAATGTATAAGATAGCAACAATCCCCGGAGATGGTATCGGAAAAGAGGTAATGTCTTCGACAATTAAGGTGCTTCAAGAATTATCAAATAAAACGAAGTTAAGTTTTCAATTCCTTGAATACATGGCGGGCGACGAACACAAAGTAAAAACAGGAATAGCATTACCCAAGGAAACCGTTCTTGGAGTTCAAAATTCTGATGCCTGTTTATTCGCTGCGGTAGGTGACACCGCGAAGGAAGTAATAATACCTCTTAGACAGAGACTAAATTTGTACGCTAATCTAAGACCTGCAAAAGCCTACCCTGGAATAAATGCCTTGAAACCCGACATTGATATCATGATTGTAAGAGAGAACACTGAAGGGATCTACAAAATGATCGGGAGCCGAGAAAAGACGTGGGGAATAAATGTAAGAATAATAACATATGAAGCATCAGAGAGAATTGTTCGATACGCATTTAACTATGCTCGTGAAAACTCTAGAAAAAAAGTCACAGCTGTCCATAAAGCGAATGTACTTGATTTTACTGATAACGTCTTTCTTGAGGCAACAAGAGATGTGGCAAGAGATTACCCTGATATAGTCTATGAGGAACAAATTATTGATGCATGTGCCATGAAACTTGTTCTAATGCCCGAAAACTTTGATGTAATCGTTACTACTAACATGTTTGGAGATATATTAAGTGATGAGACCGCAGGACTGATAGGTGGATTGGGTCTAACTCCGAGTGGAAATATTGGAAATAATAAAGCAATCTTTGAACCTGTCCATGGAAGTGCACCTGATATCGCTGGTAAAGGCATAGCTAATCCGATAGCTTGCATACTCAGCTCTGTGATGATGCTAGACTGGTTAGGAGAAAAAGATGCTGCAAAAAGATTAGAAAACGCGGTACTTGATGTTTTAAAAGAAGGTAGAATAAGAACTCCTGATCTTGGTGGTACCCATAAAACAAGGGATATGACAGACGCAATAATATTGAACCTGTGATTTGTCTGAAATTTATTCCAAATCATTAAATTTTATTTTTATATAAAGAGATTAATTATATTTTTTTATCAAGTTAATTTTTCTGTGTCATAATGATTAACTCTTGTTTCCTTACTAATACATTAATTTTATAAATCGGCTTTGTGTATACAACTTTTAGTTTACAACCTGTACTAGTGTCAATCCTTGGCTAATGAAAAATATGAGGTGGACCCAAGCTTGAAGAGGATTTCCCGTCAATGATTTTGAAAGTTTTGTAGATGTTATAGGAAACCCAATTAGGCAACCAATGGTCGTGAAAGAGCAAGCCATAAAATCAGGTGTTGAAGTAGCGTCAATGATTCTGAGAATCGATGATGTTGTTGCAGCTAAGAGCGGCGGAGGCCAAGGCGGCGATATGGACGAGGATACTGATAATCTAACCCCTTTTTTTTAATAAATTAAACTATAATCGATTATTTTTCTGATACATTTCTTGTGCCCATAAAATTATTTTTTTAGCTTCATCCTGGTCTTCCCATCTTAATACTTCAGTTACAACCCCTTCAGCTCTTTTATAATTATTATAAAAATATGATAATTCATCTATTACACTTCGGGGAAGATCATCTAGACTTTTGATATGTTTATAGAAGGGATCTGTAGTCGAAACACAGACAATTTTATCATCCATATCCTTACCATCGACCATCTTAATATTTGCAACTGGCCTTGAAACAGTGACACAGCCAGTGAATGTGGGCTCGTTAATCAATAACACAGCATCAAGAGGATCTCCATCATCATCTAGAGTACGTGGTATAAAGCCATAATCAGCTGGATAATATGTATAGAGAACTCTATTAAGCATGAAAACGCCCAATCTACCATCATATTCATATTTATTTCGACTATTCCTCTGTATCTCAGTAACAACATAAACCTCATTTGGAGGGTTAGGTCCTGAAGGAAAATCCTTCCAATAATTCGCCATTAGTTCTCAGACAAACTATACAATTCAAAAATTTAGATATATCTATATATTGAATTCTTGAGCGAGAACCCATAATAAACCAGAAAATTATACGAAACAAGTCTTTTTCAGGTTAATTAAATATTTTGTATGAAAAATTTGGATTCGCTCTTATCACGATAATGGCGCTTCGCATCAAGAGCGGTCTTTATAGTATTTTACAGTGAGAAAAATGGCTGAAACAGGCTCAAATTAGGCTTCTTTGACGGTTCTTAAACATCGAAAATACAAGAAATGAATCGAGCACCATCATCGTTACATAAGCGTTTGGACTTGATGCAGATAACAAAGCAATTTTATAGTTCCCCTCGAGGGTTCTCTACATTACTTAATACTTCCCGCCAGAGTTCCAAGGTCTCCTCTGCTTCCTTTTTATCTAAAACCTGGATTACAAAACCAGTATGCACTAGCACGTAAGTTCCGGGTCTCACTGTTCCTTCTTCCATTAAATCTATTACTGCTTCTCTTTTTACTCCACCAAAATCTACTATGGCAGTCCGTCCATCAACAGTTTCAACAAGACCGGGAACTGCTAGACACATGATACAATTCACTTCACATCGTAACTTATAATCCCTTTCGCAATACCAAGAATCTAAATTTGTTCTATTCCAAAATAATACCATAATCTGATTTTGCTTGTTCTTTTGAAACTAACCCATTTTCAATATCGCTTATTATTTTATGGTGTTCACGTTTGAGAGGTTCACCATAACCGCCTCCACCGGGGGTTCTTATGATTAAGGTATCTCCTCTGTAAATCTCGATGGTTGTCTTTGATGGCAATCTCATTCTCTCTTTGTTTGCTCTCACTAGAATGTATTCACCTGTTTTTCCAGATTTACCGCCGTTTAACCCCCATGGAGGTATTTTACACCTTTCAGCCATTATACCGAGAGTTGCCTTCGAACTGGTTAATGTCCAGATTCTTTCTATTCCACATCCTCCTCTGTATTTACCTGCACCTCCACTGTCTGGACGAAGTCTATATGCTTTGAACTCTAAGGGCAGGTATTTTTCTATAGTCTCTATGGGTGTATTCATTGTATTGGTCATGTTTACATGTATCCCGTCTACCCCGTCAGAGTTTGGACGGCCTCCACTGCCTCCTCCTATTGTCTCATAGAATGTCCATGGTTTACCATCTTCTGTAAGCCCTCCAACGGTGATGTTATTCATAGTACCTTGCCCCGCCGCGGGTACCTTTTCCGGGAATATCTTACTTAAGGCTTTCATGAGGACGTCTACATTCCTTTGGCTAGTCTCAACGTTTCCTCCGGCTACTGGGGCCGGTCGCCTTGGATTCATCAAACATCCTTCTGGTATTTTTAGGGAAATAGGTCTAAAGCAGCCATCATTGATTGGTATAGAAGGATCAATCAGACTGACTAGAGTAAAATAAATCCCTGCAATGGTAACACCTAGGGGAGCATTTACTGGTTTTTCTACCTGAGATGAAGTTCCCGAATAATCAAATGTGATACTATCTTCAAGTACATTTACACTTACACGGATCTCGATGTCACCATTCCCAGGAAGAATTGACTCCATGTAATCAGTCGCAGAGTATTCTCCATCTGGCATTTTGTTAATGGCTTCCCTGACCCTTTTCTCGCTTTGATCCATAACTTGATTCATAGCATTGTGAAGAAGATTCACCCCATATTTTTCAGCGATATCGATGATACGTCTGGCGCCAGTATTATTTGCAGCTATCTGTGCTCGAATATCTCCAATTTGTGTTTCTGGAGTTCGTACATTTGACCGGATAAGGTTTAACAAATCATTATCGATGAGCCCTTCTTTCACAAATTTTACTGGTGGAATTATAAGTCCCTCTTGGTATAGCTCCCTAACATCAGCACCAAGGCTTCCGGGGGCACTGCCACCAACATCAGTATGATGAGCTTTATTTGCGGCATAAGCGATTATCTCGTCTTCATAAAATACCGGGGTAATAAGAGTAAGATCTGGTAGATGTGTACCACTTATGTAAGGATCGTTGAAAAGGATCACATCGCCTTTGTTAAATTCCTCATCAAAGGTTTCTAAACCTGTTTTGACTGCTAGTGCCATGGATCCAAGATGTACAGGTATATGTTCGGCCTGGGCGATCAGTTCTTTATTTTGATTAAACAAAGCACAGCTATGATCCATACGTTCCTTTATGTTGGGGCTGTAAGCTGACTTTTTTAAGGCAATCCCCATCTCCTCTGCAGCATAAGTCAAAGCACCTTTAATTACCTCAATCGTCGTGAAATCGGAGATCATTTGCCCTTCCTCCTTAAGATTAAATTCCCTACCTCATCTACTCGGAATGACCATTCGGGGTATACTATTGTAGTCGAATCATATTGCTCAATAATAGCCGGTCCAGGGTATTCTCCTACTAAAAAATCTCTACTATAGATTGGGGTGCTGATCCATTCTCTTAGTTTTTCAAAATATACATTCCTATAATCTACTTTTTTTTCTTCAATTTTTTCCTTGGTAACAAGCTCGGGTTTATCCAATTCACCGATTACTCTAAGCTTAGCGTTCACAATCTCCACAGCTTGGTCCCCAGCAAAGTAGCCATAGATCTCATCGTGTTTTTTATGGAATTTTTCTACAGTCTCAAAAAGTTCCTCTTCTGATATATGATTCTCTATTTGGACATTAAGCTCATACCCTTGTCCCTCATATCTTAAGTCCAAGCTTCTACGAGTTTTCCTGAGATTCTCTGGAATTCCTTCTTTCGACAATGTTTCGATTCCAATTTCCTCCATTATTTGGAAAGTTTTCTCTAAATTAGATGGATTAACAATTGAAATATCAGATACAATTGGGGTAGAATAATCATGAAAGAGATCGGCCGTCAATAGCCCTAAGGCACTAAACATACCGGGATTTGGAGGCACGATAACCCTGTCAATTTCCAAGTCCTCTGCGAGAGCACATACATGCATTGGCCCTGCCCCCCCAAAGGCTACTAGTGTGAATTTTCTGGGATCAAATCCTCGCTCAACACTCACTATTCGCAGAATCTTTGACATCATACTATTAGCAACACTAATAACGCTAACAGCTGCGCCGTGTAATGTTAAATCAAGTTCGTCGGCAAGTTTTTGAAAGGCACTTTCAGAAGGTTTCAAGTATATTCTCATACTGTCATTAAGTAAACTCTTTGGATTCAATCGTCCCAGTAATAAATTTGCATCGGTAATCGTAGGCTCCTGCCCTCCTAGACCATAGCACGCTGGTCCCGGGACTGCTCCTGCACTTATTGGACCCACCTCTAAGGCACCACTAATAGCTCTAGCGATGGTACCACCCCCTGCACTGCACTCAGCTAGATCGATGAAAGGAAACCTTACCGGATAACCACTTCCCTTTATAATCCGACCCATGTGAATCTTGCCTGCTACTTCATACTCGGGCACTACTTCAGGCACTCTCCCCCTTACTATGCCTGCTTTCGCTGTTGTACCACCCATATCAAAGCTTATGATATTCTTTACACCCAATTTATCTCCAAGCCATGCTGAAGCTATTACTCCAGCAGCCGGGCCAGACTCTACTACCGTTGCAGGTTTATTTTGGATAATTTCACTCAACGCAAGCCCACCATTGCTTTGCATAACGTAAACCGGTGCAGTTACTGAGTTTTCAATAAGGTCATTCTCAAGATTTCTGAGGTATTTTCTCATCACAGGCATCAACACAGCGTTAACCACAGCTGTGCTAAATCTCTCATATTCTCTGTATTCGTTGCTTATCATATGACTGGCTGTCAGGAAAATATCTGGTATCTTTTCAGATAAAATATTAAAAGTCTGTTTCTCATGTATCGGATTCACATAACTATTTATATACCCAATTGCGACGGAGTCAACTTTATTCTTACATAAATCTTCTATTATTTCACCGAGATCTAAAGGATTTAATGGGATTACAACATCACCTTTTGAGTTAATCTTCTCTTTTACAACATATCGGGACTTTCGCTCTACGAGCATAGGAGGACGCTCAAAGAAAAGGTTATACACCTCGGCTCTTCTCTGACGCCCAATCTCAATAACATCTTTAAAACCTTCGGAAGTGATAAAGGCTGTACGAGGCAGATCAAGATTTATCTGACCTAGTAAGGAATTTGTAGCTATCGTTGTAGCATGCCCAATCATCCGTATTTCTTCAGAATTGTGTCGGTGCAGGAAATCTTTTAATGCATTAATGAAACTGTGTTCCGGATTTTTTGGAACTGTCGGAGTTTTAATATTAAAGATCTTACCTGTCTCCTCATTGAATGCAACTAGATCCGTGAAAGTGCCACCTACATCCACACTAATCCTGTACATGATACTCTAGAAAGGAGGATTATACTGATAAATTGAACGAAATTTACGTAAAAAGACGGAAACCAGTAAGTTTTATGGCCTCCAGGAGACATGACTTTCCGCTTTTTCTATGCCTAGGATTCCATGGAATTCATCAAGTAAACCAAGGACCTTGTATGCATTAACCATTAAGGTTTAGATTGTACTAAGTACCTTTAAGATAAAGCGTTTAGTCATCGGCATTATCTTGACTTCATCAAGATCTTTAACTGGAACCCACCTTGCATCCGGTGCATCAGAGCTTGGGCTTACCAGACCAGAAACATATTCACAGATATACTCGAATAAAATATAATGGTAAAGATATCTCCCCTCCTCATCTTTATGGATGGAGTCAAATACAGCAATCAAGTCAACTGGTTTAACTCTAACACCAGTCTCTTCTAGGACTTCACGGACGACAGCTTCTCTTACCGTCTCGCCCAGTTCAACCACACCACCAGGTAGCCCCCACATACCTTCAGAAGGCGCCTTACCCCGTTGAGTAAGCAGAATGGCTTCATTCTTAAATATGAGGGCTGCAACCCCTGGAATTGGGAGTTTTGGGTAGATTCTACTCGTTCTCAAATCACCTAGATATAGTCGTAACCTTCTTGTAAGGCATGCAGGTTTATTTTCCGCATATCCTCCCTCATATTCTCCATGACAGCATCCTTCAGAAGCTCCAGACTGAGAACATCACTACGCCTTGCAAGAGCACCCAACATGACCATATTAGCCACAATCTGGTTACCCAGCCTCACCGCAATATCCCTAGCAGGCACCATGATAACCTCACCATCCTCACGGATCTCACCATTAAACCTACCAACAACCATAGAGTCAACAAAAACGACTGAACCAGGCTTAGCCTTTGGAAGATACTTTTTGAAGGCAGGTAGACTCAAACACAGCAACACATCACTCTCCTCAAACTGAAGATCATTAATCTGAGAGTCACTTACCATAACCTCACTCCTGCAGCTTCCTCCCCTTGCCTCCGAGCCATAACTCCTACCAAACATCACCTCATAATCTTTCATGAAAAGCGCCTGGCTGAGAAACTCCCCCGCAGCAACAATTCCTTGGCCCCCAGTACCACCGATCAATATGTTCAACTTCATTTAAGCCCCTCCTGAGCCCTCTTAACTATCAATTGCAGTGAATCAACAAACTCAGGACGAGTCCTCCTCTCAAATAAACCAAGCTGGATCTTACCCTCAAGAGGCCCCACAACCCTATCAACAGATTCAATTTTTCCGACGTTTTTCTCATGCATCCTATCATATATCTTAACCACCTGACCGAAGCCCATATGGTCCACAATCTCAGCGTCAACACCCAGAACAGATCCAACATCATCGAGAGCATTCTCAGGGGACCCACTGGGAACAGCGTAGAAATAGTCCTCTTTATCCTTCCTACCCGTAACGAAGGAGCTCTCCCTGAACATCTCAAGGATCCTGGGAGAAAGACTATCCACAGGCCCCCTCAGGTTAAATATCCTTCTCTGCTGAGTCGGACACTGGCTCAACACCTCAATAAAGCTGAACCCCTTATGCCCTAACGCTTCCTTGATGCTGTTCTGAAGCTCCACCACGTGGTAAGTACTCCACTTGGCAACATAACTCCCCCCAGCAGCCCTCACCAGCTCTGTGATATCAAAAGGCGCCTCCGGGTTACCATAAGGACTAGTAACCGTTCTCTCACCATGAAAGCTGGTGGGAGCGATCTGTCCACCAGTCATCGCGTAACTCATGTTGTTTACAAGTATAACCGTCAAGTCGATGTTTCTACGAGCAGCGTGAATAAGGTGGTTCCCACCTATTCCAGCCCCATCTCCGTCACCAGTAAAGACCACGGTGGTCAACTCAGGATTATACACCTTCGCCCCTGTAGCGAAGGCTATCGCTCTTCCATGAGTCGTATGCAACGTATCCCCCCGGAAGTTAGGGCTGGGTATCCAAGCACTGCACCCTATACCAGAGACCGCTAAGATCTTATCCCGGTCAACACCAAGATCATCAACCGCCCGTAAAAAGCAGTTAAGAATAATACCTCCTCCACACCCAGGGCAGAAAGCACTGGGTTGACTACGAACATACTTCTCCCTAAAGTAACTTAAACTCTTCAAATATCTGACCTCCTGATAAACTCGTAGACCTCACGAGCCAGGGGTAAGACCCCACCAACTTTTCCCAGAGATACTACATCACATCGACCAGAGGCTACTCTTTCCACCTCTTTCACCAGCTTACCGAAGTTCATCTCAGCGACGATAATTGCTTCCACCTCTTCAGCTAGGGTTCTTATCTCTTCTTCGGGAAGGGGCCATATCGTCTTTAGCCGGAATAATCCAGCTTTGATTCCTCCTTCTCTAGCTCTTTGCACTGCCTCGTAGCACGGCCTTGCGGTAGCTCCAAAGGAAATGACAGCGATATCCGCGTCTTCTATGCCCTCTTTATGTAAGTCACGAAGACGAGGCTCAGCGTCTATTATCTTGTCCCTAATACGGTATACTATTTTTTGGTGGTACTCGGGTGAATAATCTCTTACCCCATCAGGTCTATGGGTTGAACCTGTAACAAGAAGCTCATACCCTTCCCCGAAAACCGGCATAGGAGGAACCCCATTAGGTTCATCCGTTCCCCAAGGAGTATCAGACCTACTTTTCGGCTTCTTACGGCTAAATGTCTCGACGTTTTCTGGTACAGTGAGTTTTTCTTTTATATGTCCGATGTGTCCATCACTCATGAGCATGACTGGGGTCCTGTAGAGTTCCGCGTAGTTGAAGGCCTTGACTGTGAGATCGAACATTTCCTGGACGCTCCAGGGGCTGATGGCTATGACCTCGTAGTCCCCGTGGCTGCCGTACTTTGCCTGGAGGATATCCTGCTGACTGGGAAGGGTTGCCTGGCCTGTGCTTGGTCCACTTCTCTGGACGTTCACGACTACTAATGGGGTCTCCGTCATGTGGGCGTATCCGATGTTCTCCTGCATCAGACTGTAACCGGGGCCGCTGGTGGCGGTCATGGCTTTTGCCCCAGCCCATGAGGCGCCGATAACGCTGGCTATGCTGGCTATCTCGTCTTCCATCTGTACGAACATTCCTCCATGTTTTGGGAGTTCTGCGGCGATGTGGTGGCTTATCTCGCTTGCGGGGGTTATTGGGTACCCGGCGAAGAATCTGCATCCTGCTCTGATGGCTCCCTCTGCGCAAGCTATGTTTCCAAGTGCCAGGTGTTTACCGGGTTCAAGCATCTTTTATCTCCTCCACGTTTATGGCGAAGTCGGGGCAGTATCTTTCGCACCATCTGCACCCGATGCATTCTCCGTTGACCTCTGGTTTTGTGCCTCCCAGGGCGGTTTTGGTTTCTGATTCTTTCAATATTTTTCCTCCCCTCGTGTTACAGACATGTACGCACAGTAGACAGCCCTTACATTGTTCGTCATCTATGGTTACCTGAAACTTTTTAGACGTCTCATACACCTCAATGAATCTTTTATCTGATAATATTGAGGGAGGTGGGTTAAAATAATAGGGGTTAGATACCAAGTTTTTCTAGGACTAGATTAGCCACACTGCTATCCTGTATCGCTATTCCAACGGATTTAAAGACTGTAACAGTATCTTCTGGTATTCTTCCCTTCTTTTTCCCTGATACAAGTTCTTTTAGTTCAGCGTAAATATGCTCCTCTGTAATTGCTTTCTCCTTTATTGGTATCAGGATATCCCCTGCTTCAAGTATGATACCCTCATAGTCATCGATTACCAGTTTTGAAGCAGCAACAGTAGCAGTATCTAATTCTCTCCAGTCAGGGTAGAAAGCTCCTATGGCGCTAACATGTACTTTCTCCTTCAACCAAGCATAATTCAAGACAGGTTTCGAGCTAGTCGTAGCAGTCAATACGACGTCCGCTTCCTTACATGCTTCCTCTCCAGATTTTGTAGGAATGACTTCTACTTGCAGCTTAGCGCTCATATCTTCAGCAAAGGACTTCATGGCTCTAGGGTTGAGATCATAGACAAATACTTTCTCAATGGGTCTAACTGTGCAAGTTGCCCAGACTTGAGTTCTACCCTGGACACCGGCTCCAAAAATGGCTGCTACCTTTGCATCTTCTGGTGCAAGATATCTGGCTGCAACACCCGTAATGGCACCAGTACGCATAGCAGTAAGATATGTGGCATCCATGAACGCTTTAATTCTACCAGTCTCCGGATCATTTACAATTATCCAAGCTAAAGTCGTTGGAAACCCTTTCTCTGGGTTATCTGGATAAATGCTGATTATTTTTGTTGCCTGAGCTTCTGATTTTTGAAGATAGCTAGGCATGAAACTTATTGAACCATTATACTTCGGAATCATTATAGTGCTTCGAGGGGGTAGAATGACTTTTTCCTCTGCGTATTCCTTGAAGGCGTTTTCAACTGTGTTGATTACTTCTTCCATTTCCAGAAGTTGTTCAATATCATGATCACTCAGGAAAAGCATAATTAAAAGGTATTAGAAGAATTAATAAATATTCTAGGTAGCTCTAAGGTTCTGAATGTTTCCATTCTACACATGATCTCTCAATTATCTTTGATTCAATGTAGCCTAAACGCATGCAATACCGGAATTCATCAAGATCATAACCTCTATCTT
>CAZLHX010000024.1:22967-26792 GCA_964559475.1 uncultured Candidatus Bathyarchaeia archaeon
AAAAATTAATGAACTAAATTATTAACCTAGAGTTCTTATAGAAGTATAAAATCTCCTTAAACAAGTTGACTGTAAAAGCAATAACTAGATCTAGGCTGATTGACGGGACAGGAGCAGAACCAGAGGAAGAAATAACTATCCTAATTGAAAAGAACAGGATAATCGACATTGGTAAAGATCTTGATATACCTGTTAATGCAGAAATTATTGATGCAGCTGGAAGCACGGTTCTACCAGGGTTAATTGATAGTCACCTGCACATATGCATTAATGGGGATCCTGATATCTTTAGTATGGCAAAGGTACCCATGGGTTTGCTTATGATTTATGGTTATAGGAACGCTCATCTCAACTTGAAAGCAGGCTTCACAACAATAAGAGACATGGGTGCACCCTATAATTTTGGAATAGCTTTAAGGGATGCGATTAAACAAGGCATAGTTAGAGGCCCAAGGGTACTATCACCAGGCAAGGTAATTAGTATGACTGGAGGGCATGCTGATTTTTACTTACAAGGTGGAGTTAGTTTCAATAAGATGAGCAGGATAGCTGATGGAGTATCAGAATGTCGAAAAGCTGCAAGGGAAATGTTCAGAGATGGAGCTGATTTCTTAAAGATTTGTAGTAGTGGTGGGGTTATGTCCCCTGCTGATCCAGTTGATACTCCCCAGTTCGGTTTGGAGGAGTTGAAGGCTATGGTATATGAAGCAGAGTGCCATGGTAAGATAGTTGCAAGCCATGCTCATGGTGCTACTGGAATTAAGAATGCTGTTCGGGCAGGTGTCAAGACGATTGAACATGGTTCTTTGATGGACGAAGAATCTGTAGAACTAATGGCTGATAGAGGCTGCTTCCATATCCCCACACTTGTTGCAGGGTGGAACCTAGTTGAACGTGGCGAAAAAGCCGGGATCCCCAAGTATGCCGTTGACAAGGCTGAAGAGATTATTAATGAGGTGAAAAAGAGCACTTTACTTAGTCGTAAAGGAGGAGTCAAAGTAGCCATGGGAACCGATGCCGGAACCCCGTTTAATAGACATGGTGAGAATGCACAGGAGCTAATTCACTTAGTGGAAACAGGCTTTACTCCTATGGAAGCGATACAGGCAGCTACAAAGACTGGCTCAGAGTGCCTAGGAATGGACGACAGAATAGGGACTATAAAAAAAGGCAAACTAGCAGATATAATAATGGTTAAAGGAGATCCTTTGAGAGAGATAAAGATCCTTAGTGATCCTAAAAACATCTTATTAGTAATGAAAGATGGAATAATTGAAGTCGATCAAAGAAACGAGCAAAGATGAAAATAAAACGTCTAAGTCTAATTGAAGGGGCTAGTAAAGCCAGTGGGTTAGCAGTTGTAATAGATGTATTCAGGGCATTTACAACAGCTGCTTATGCTTTTAATTACGGTGCTGAGAGGATCTATCCGGTTGGGAGCATAGAGAAAGCTTTCAAGATCAAGAAAATGAATCCAGACTGGATCTTGATGGGGGAAAGAGGAGGAAAGCAAGTAGAAGGATTTGATTATGGGAATAGCCCGTATGAGATTAGTAATGCCAATCTAAAGGATAAGATAATTATTCAAACTACGAGTGCGGGTACTCAGGGAATTGTTTTAGCAAAAGGAGCTGAAGAAATATTACCAGGTAGTTTTGTTATTGTAGACGCTATAGTGGATTATATAAGGAAAAAGGGCCCCAGTGAGATAAGCTTAATTGGAATGGGTTGGGGTGGAAAAGTCAGAAGCGTAGAGGACGAAGCCTGTGCAGATTTTATTGAAATGAGATTAAAGGGAGAAGTACCAGACTTTAACGAAATGAAGCGAAAAATCAGATCTAATCCAGAGGGTGAAAAATTTTTTGACAAGACTCAGCCTTACTTTGTGGAGGAGGATTATCACTATGCAATGGATCTGAATAAATTTAGTTTTTGTATGAAAGTTGAGAGAAATAATATGCCTTACATAATTAGGATTTAACCGATATATTCATTTTTTAGTTTCACAAATTATCAATCGATATGAGAGTATCAGAGGTTATGGTAAAAAACCCTATTGTAGTCGATCCTGATATCAATTGTACAAGATTAGCTAAAATTATGCGAGATAAAGGAATCGGCTCACTGGTACTTATGGTTTGAATCAAAAAATATTCTCCCAGGAATTACGAGCTTTACTTTTATCTTCAACGCCCACGGGTACATCATTATTAGATAAAATAATATTAAAAATTGAGCAAAATATTGCTAAATAATATATGTTTATACAAAAAACTTACAAACTTCTATATTTGACCATATAGTATATTTATTGTTCTCAAGGTGAATCTAATGGTTGAGTTCTGCGACAGATGTGGAAGTTTCATGGAAGCGTCCATAGGGGGATTTGAGTGCCCACGATGCGGATGGACCAAACGTGCAGACATCATTAAAGTTAAAAGTGGTCCTGAGAACGAGCCTGAACCTGTTTATGTCATGAGTGGTACTGAAACTGCGATAGTAGTTCGGCGAACATGCCCGAGATGCGGAAACGCGGAAGCATATAGAACAATCACAGTTGCTATTGGGGAGCACGCTGGTGTTAACACAGATCGTTCCGTACAGCGTTTCAAGTGTACAAAGTGTGGACATACCTGGATAGTTGGTTAATAGAATCTAATGTACACATACCTTAATGGGTATTCCTTCCTGAATACTCTGGCTAACGATACAGTAATCCTCAAAGATGTCAAGACATCTTTTAAACTGGCTCTCATATTTTTCTTCAACATCCGGATAAATGTCGACAGTGAATTCAACTATTCTCCATCTACCCTCCTCATTTCTCCTCATAACCCCTTTTACATCAGTTTTTATATCTCCAACTTCAGCTCTCCCTTTCTCTAAACAGAATAAGAGACTCGCTGATAGGCAGTTTCCCATTGCAGCAGCTATAATATTCTTTGCATCAGGACCCACTCCATTTCCAACCGGTTCAGGTTCATCCATTAAAAGGTTCTCAACATCAATCATCCCAAAATCTATAGAAAATTGAAACCCTTCATTTCTTTTCATAGAGACTTTGAAAGTCTTCTCTTCGTCGCTCATAATACTCATACAAAAATAGAGACCTAGTATAATAGCTATTCTTAATGAAGAATTTTAGCTAATGAAATTCAGTATAGTTAATTCTTTAATTGCGTAGAATATCTCCTAAATATGTCTTCGATGCGACGCAAGGAAAAGGAAATTACTGAGAAAGCAGTCCTAGAAGAGATCTTGTTAGAAAAATTGGTGGGGAGACTAGGCACATCAGTAAACAATAACCCCTACGTGGTACCCATGAATTTTGCTTACAGGGCCGGTAAGATTTATTTACATACCCATAAAGATGGGAAAAAAGTGAAAAATATCCTAGCTAATCCACGAGTATGTTTCGAGGTTGACGATGGCGAAATGATTGAAGCAGAAGAGCCCTGCAACTTCAGTTGGAGTTACCATAGCGTTATTGTTCATGGTAACGCCAGAATAGTAACAGAGCCTGAGGAAAAACTTGCAGCCTTGAAAATAATCAGTGACAAATATAGCTTCGGTAAAGGTGAGAGATTAACCCTAAAGTCTATTGAAAAATATGAAAGTCTCTGGATTATCGAGATAAATGTTGATAAAATGACGGGAAAGAAAAGCCCCGCCCCAAAACTTTAATATTCACCTAAATAAAATAGAAGGCTTCTTAGTTGTTCAGCTAAATTAAGCGAGACTTTGAATTTACATATAATTTTTCTTTCTTTAATTTTTTTGTGTTTTCTTATTTGGTTAATAATCAAGTCCAATCGAATGCCTCAC
>CAZLHX010000025.1:0-26189 GCA_964559475.1 uncultured Candidatus Bathyarchaeia archaeon
GGCAAGGGTGCCCTAACAGCATCCAGACGCTAAAGACCTGTTAAAACCAGCCTATCAAGAAAAAACCGATAGAAAAACAACAAGAAAAAAACTAAAACCACCCACATGCGAATCTACTGAAATTGGATTTTTTGTATAAAAAATTGATTAAGATAAATACAAAAATAGATGTTTTAAATATCTCTATTTATAAATTATTTATTGGCGGGTGAGTGGGGCCTCCTACCCGTTCCGCCTAAAAAACCCCGGAGAAGGGAGGCAATAATGAAAAATAAAGACTTAGCTTTGATAGCATTATATGCCGCCTTATACGCGGCTATGGTTGTAGTTTTTGCACCAATATCTTTCTCGGCTTTACAATTTAGGATAGCTGGAGTACTCAGACCTGGAATAGCTAAGAAAAGAGAATTATCTGTAGGATATGCTTTAGGTACAGTTGTAGCAAATTTTTTCAGTCCGTTTGCAGGGGTCTATGAAATAGCCTTCATGCCTTTAATGAGTCTTTTATCAGGGATAGTTGGATTTGAAATAGCGAAACACAATAATCAAAATTATTACGTTTGTGGATTAGTCATAGCAATGATTATACCAATTTCTGTAGCATGGATGTTATATCAGCTATTCAACATATCAATTTTAGTTAGTCTTCCTGGACTTATATTAAGTGAACAAATTGTTAACTTCATTGGTGCGACAGTTTTCAGAGAAATAGAGAAAAGATATGAGTGGTGGGAATGAAAGAAAAATGTATAGTAATCCTTAGTGGAGGGCCTGATTCTGTAACCACTATGTATTGGGCAAAGTCTCAAAGATATGATGTCTATACAATCACTTTCGATTATGGGCAAAAGGGAAAAAAGGAGATAAAAATCGCCGAAGAATTATCGAAAGAATTAGAAATTCCAAATAAAGTTGTAGATTTAACTAGTCTTTCAGAAATTTACAGAGGAGTAACTAGTCTAGTAGACGAAAATATCAAATTAACAAAAGAATTCAGCGAACCAATAATCGTACCCTTCCGAAATGGAGTGTTCATCTCAATAGCAGTCGCTTATGCTGATAGTATCGGAGCAAACACAATATTATATGGGGCACATGCCAGTGATGAGCCATACTATCCCGATTGTAGAAAAGAATTCTACAAAGCATTTGAGAAAGCTGCTAATTTAGGAACAGGGAAATTAATTGAAATTAAGTCACCTTTTAGTGATATCCCAAAATCTGAAATTTTAAAAATTGCTTCAGAGATTGGCGTTCCTTTAGAAGAAACATGGAGTTGTTACCTATCAGGAGAAAAGCATTGTGGAAGATGTGAATCATGTATCAATAGAATGAATGCATTTATTGAAGTAGGTATAAAAGATCCAACAGATTATGAATAAAAAAGACCAAAAAATCATTATTTTATATAAAAAATTATTTGTACGTGTTTAGCTTGTAAAGTATAGGTGATAAAAATATGTTTTTTAATGTGTTATTTTTGCCCAATTCCTGTTAACTACCGTAAAATCTACGTTGAAATAGAGCGAAAATATGCACATTTTACGATTAAAGTTTCTTAAATTAAGAAATAATAAGTATACTAGAAATGGGGTTAAAGAAAGAGTTCTATAATTGTATAGATAAACAATTACAGCTTCGAGAAGATGATTACTGGAGAGAACAGATATCTAAATACTGTCCCCCAGTATTATGGTTTGGTGATCACAATCCGCGGGATCTTGTTGTTTGTCTTGCTCTAAGTCCTAGTATAAGAGAGTTTTTTGGCTCAGTTGATGACGCCTGGATGGGCGATTATTTACCTCCACAAGATAGAAGATTCTATCACTTTAATGATCATGATCTAGATAGACCGCGTAATGAAGATTTATACCGAAAGGTCTCACAAAGCTACGACATGTATTTTTTTAATAATCCATTTACAAAATGGTTCGGAAGGAAAAATGGGTATAATATCGAAGGCTTCCTGAACGGAATGAATGCATCATTTTATAATACATCTAAGATAAATGCAGTCTTGATTGACTTAATTCCCTTTGTAACAATAGATGACTTCTCTGATCTAGATCAAAACAAACTAAGAAGAGACCTATTTGATAATAACTGGGCTAGAAAATACGTCAAAAACATGTTATCCTACCTGGACCCCAGCCTAGTATTGATCTTCGGCAGAAAAACAGTCGATTACTATAGCAAACACGTGGGATCTCCCATCCACCTAAACAGACAATACGTCTTACCAAGTGGAAGAAACGCGTACTATAATATCAAAAAAGACACTATAAACGATCAAGAAACAAGCATCATTGGGCTAAACACAAATCTAGGAAACCCAATAGGATTCACAACCAAAAATCTAAACGATTACGGGGAATCAATCTTCAAACAATTGGTATAATACATCATTCTTCCATTTTGTTAAACCTAAGTTCTGTTCGCCTTAGAACTAAACTCATACATCGCTTAATATTGAGTTCTAGTATTATGCGTGATTTAACGCCTCGATTAATTCCTTGAGTATGGTTATTGCTGCTTTTTTGTCCAGTGGTTCATTATTGTTGCCACATTTTGATGAATAGATACATGATGGGCACCCTGCCTCACATTTACAATCTTGAATTAGATTCAATGTTGTATCGAGTAACTCAGGTAACAGTGAGTATAGTTTTTCTGAGATACCAACCCCGCCTTTATACCCATCATAAACAAATATTGACGGCCTCTTGGTGTCTTGGTGAAGCTCCGTGGATACCCCGCCAAGGTCTCTGGAATCACACATCGCGTGAAGAGGGGATATCGCAATCATAGCATGCTCTATCGCGTGCAATCCTCCGGCTAAATCAAGACCTGAGTACCTTACACTCGACTCTATGGACGATGGTAATGTAAACCAGAATCCTATTGTCCTGAAATTTAGTGGAGGTAGATCCAGTGGGAGCTGATCAATTTTTTTCTCATAGAGCATCTTTCTGTACTCGTAGTAGTACTCTGTGACGCTTACTTTACCTAAACCTGAATCAGTTCCATAGTTATTCTCAACTGTTTTTTCATCTATGTAGATCTCCACCGTCTTTAGAGTATCTGTATAGAAACCTTCCTCAGTTTCCTCAACATAGGCTTCGTTCCTTTCAAGGTCAAGGTGCTCTACAAGGTAAGGTTCCCCCTGGTGGAGCAGAACCGCCCCTTCATGTGCCTCCCTGTACGCTTGGGTTATATCCATAGTCTCAAGAACCTTTTTCCCATTGTAGACTGTGATGGTACGATCGGATATACTGTTCAGCTTTACCTCCTTTTCCGGTCGGCTAGGCCCAGAGTAGGTATACCCCCTCCTGGTTTTCCTTATTCGACCTCGTTTCAATAAATCCCTTAACGCTTCACTGAAGCTGGCCCCAAAGTATTCACTATCATCATCTGTCAAATCCAGTTCTTTTGAAGCACACATAACATGTCCAGTAGTAATGTATGGGTTGTCCAAGTTTATGACGGCGTTCTCTGGGCTTCTCCTGAAAAAGTCTCGTGGATGATTCATGAAGTACTGGTCTAACGGGTTCTGGAATGCAACGAGAAATACCACTGAATTATCGATAAGACGTCCAGCTCTTCCAGCCTGCTGCCATGTAGATATCACAGTACCTGGATACCCTGACATTATCACACAATCCAATGAACCTATGTCGATCCCAAGCTCAAGGGCGTTTGTCGTAACTACGCCGGAGATCTCCCGCTGCTTCAACCCTCTCTCAATCTTCCTCCTCTCCTCCGGTAGGTACCCTGCCCTGTACGAGTGTACTCTTTCACCGAGCTCAGGGTCAATGTTAGATAGGTCTTGTTTGACCCATAGAGCAATTAACTCCGCCATCTTCCGGGAAGGAGCAAAACAAAGAGTCTGGAACCCCTGCTCCACACAGTAACCTACCAGCATTCTGGTCTCCTGGTGAGGTGATCTCCGTGTAAGACCGTCATCTGTAAACGGTGGGTTCCAGAAAATGAAGCTCTTTGTCCCGGACTCTGAGCTATCCTCTGATACTACATGAAACTTTTTACCCACCAGCTTTTCCGAGTGCTCCTCAGGGTTAGCTATCGTGGCGGATGAGAGGATGTACTGTGGAGCTGATTCATAAAAGTCACAGATCCTGTTGATTCTTCTAAAAAGTAATGCGACGTGTGAACCGAATACCCCACGATAAGTGTGGGATTCATCAACTATGATAAATTTTAGTTTAGAGAAAAACTTCTTCCACAAATGATTCCAAGGAAGATAGTAATGCAGCCCATAAGGGTTTGTCAATATTATACGTGAATTCTCCCGTATCGTCCTCCTGTCTTCCCTCAAAGTGTCCCCATCATAGATCCTAGGATTTACATGGATCCCAGTCTCAATTTCCATAATAGAAAGAGTGTTTAACTGATCATTCTCAAGAGCCTTCATGGGGTAAATATAAAGAGCACGTGCCTCTCTATCCCTCATAAGTCTCTCAAATACAGGAAGATTAAAGGCCAGAGTCTTACCTGAGGCAGTAGGCGTCGCAATTACAACATTTTCTCCTCTCCTTATCCTGTTCACAGCCTCCGCTTGATGCTTGTAAAGCTTGATAAAACGATTATCAAGATACTGCTTAAGAGGACCGGGTAGCGAATACTCTAATTTACCCTCAACTTCTTTCTTCGAGGGCAAAAACTCTATGTGCTCGATCTGATTCTTGTACCCATCTAAATTTATTAGACCCTCAATAAATGAATCCATTCACCAAACACACACGAATTTTTACCTATTCTATACTACATACAACAATACTATAAAATAAATGAGCCAATAATCCAGTTTCCACATTACTAGCCAAACATTCAATTTAAACGGTATATTGGTTAATATTTTATGTTCATATTTCATTGAAATAGTTCCCCTTCCGGTCTTCGTATAGTGTCTCCTGAGGACCTAAGGGTAATAGTTCCTATGCATGGATCAAATATTTTACTAAATTCTTGTGGATTACTGATTGTTGTAACTGCTGCGAAAGCATGAATCGGAGTATTGGGGAAAACAACTGATATTTTATTGGCTGCTCCAAGGAGAGTTGAGCCTCTTGTAATCACATCATCAATCAAGAGAATCTTTTCAGGTGAGATAATAGCCTTTTGGACGCTAATTGAGTTGTAGTGATCAGCAGGTTTTGGCCTATCCTTTGGAGGACTTATTGCAGCTTTAGGCACAGCTTTGATCCGAGAGAGGCATGGAGAAACATCTTTACCTAGACCAACTCTAGATATGGCAGATGCAATTCTTTCTGGAACCCACAGAGTATTGGGTCTCATAAGCGAGCTTTTCGGTACAGGAACCAGTGTTGTATCCTGCTGGAAAAAAGATCCAAAGGGGAGTTTAGCAATATTTTGTGATAAAGTCTTTGCTATCCATTGTGACATGAGAATTGGTGGGTTTCCAACAAAGGTATCAGATTTTACTGCCAGCATTACGTTTTTTGAGTGTCTATTTTCATCTGAGTCTCCTCTAGGGCAGTAAGATAGTAACGAACCGAACTGTAGTTGGGATAACCTCATACCTATACCTTACGGAATTAGTGGCAGGATTCGTTCATTTGTGGGCAAGAAATCGAGTGCTTCTTCTGGGTTTGTAAGTATCATTGCCCCATATTCAATCATTTTCTTTGGCCAGCTGAGGGAATTATCTTCTATTATTGACTTCCATATGAACAGTGGGCGTCCAAGTCTGAGGGCCTCCCATCCTTGATGTAGAGAACCACTTGAGTCGCTTGCTTCTACAATAATGGAGGCATCCGAGATAAGCGCCATTGTTCTATTTCGAATAACAAAGTTCTTTGGTTGAATTGGGTAATCAAAAGGAAACTGTGAGATGGCTAAATGATTCCTCATAATCAATTCTTGAAGCTGGTAGTTTTCTTTAGGGTAAAACCTGTTTAATGGTGTCCCAAGAACTGCAACTGTATCTCCACCTGCTTCTATTGTAGATTTATGTGCGGCAGTGTCTATTCCCCTGGCAAGACCACTGACTATTATAACCCCTTCCTTAACCAACTCACTTGCAATATAGCTTGCAGCTTTGATGCCCTCATTGGAGGTTCTCCTTGAACCAATAATAGCCACTCTGGGTTTGGGCAACGGAACTGGTAAATCTCCAGCTAAGTATAGTACTTTAGGAGCATATCTCTCTTCAACATCATTAAGGGGGCCAATGAGCTCTTCTAGGGTATAAGTATAGATTTTCATTCCGTTTACCGTTTGCATCCCTCTTCCCCTACACTCGATATGCACAAAGCATGATTTAACCTTGATTGTATTATTAATGTCCTATATAGGATTAAATTAATTGTGAGATTCAAGAACATCCCCAATAAAATTATCAGATAAATTCTCCTAAGATATTGAGATCAATACTCTACCCTTATAATGCATTTTATAGAGTACTTCTATTATGCAGCAGGATGTCTCTTTCGATTAGTAAGCAGGCGCGATTGTGTTTTAGGCAGTCGGGGTAATTTCCTTTTTTCCACTCTTCCTTACATTTACGCCCGTCTCCGTCAAAGGGGTCATCATACTTTGGTATACCAAGTAGTCCTCTTATGGCCCACTTGCTCCCTCTGAGATTCCGCCCTCTAACATCAATCAAAGGCTTGGGAACCAGTGAACAGGTATTAACGAACACCCCTCTCTCAAAATGGCAGTTCAACGCATAGAAGGGAGAATCCAGGGAAGGCGTTACATCATTAATGATATCAACTAGAACAGGTAATTCATTCATACCTTCAGCACAGTACTGTACTATTCCACCATCTGTCAGGTAACCAAAAATTGTAGCTCTGTGAAAAGCGTAACGCCGAGGATCATTCGAAAAATAATGGTCATCGAAGTCCCCCACTGACTCCAGATCAATTACAGTACCAGTAAAAACCGTCTCAGCTATTTCTTTCCTAAAGATAACCATAACCAATCCCCTATTTTTCAAACAGTATTCTTGCCTGCAGTTCTACCCTCTACTTCACTCAACCAATACTTTTTCCTTTTATTCTTCTATTAATCAATTTCCGAAAGTCTTAGACCGGTGAGATGGGTCAAAGTATACCTCGAGCAAAATCAAGAAAAAACTCGAATGCTAGAAACCCCGGCATCCACGCAATTGGAATTTTTGAATATACACTAGTTATCATGTATGACATTAAATAAGAAGAAACAATTTTCATGCATAAGTACGCTCACTGCTTCTTGTTGCTATTAGGGGCTGTCTTTGAAGTGTGTTTTGATGCTTTCTAATTTTTTGAATAGAGAGGCATTTGTGTAGATGTTCGTTATCCCACGTCTTCTCATTATCTGGTAGTTAATCAGGTCGTTGAGGTCTATCTCCATGTTATGTGGCTTAATATCCACTGCACCAGTTATATCATAGTGCTGCAACTCGATTATTTCCAGACGGGAATCCTCCACAATACTTAGACTGTTTCTCATTTCATCTATCTTACCAGAAGCCTCCATATACCGGCAGACCTCCATCAGAACAAGGCTCGAGATGTAACCTTTTATGAGGCCCCGATCCACCTGTTCCAGAATCTCAATAGATCTTGCACCAAAGTTAGGGTGTAATTCCATGGCGTATACCAGAATATTGGTATCTATTAGGGCAGTAAAATAGTACCCTCTTATCAACCAAGTCTATATGTATTTTTAGATTAAAAATAGAGGTTTCTCATACATTCATCCCTTTATAGTTCTCGTTGAGTCGCTTCGAATTATAGGGGAGGACATTTTTCCTAGTTCTTTAATCTGCTTTACCAACTACCTCCACTCTTACTCTATTTTTTTCTCTGTCTTCTCTCTTCACGTCAATTTAAACACGTTTATATGTATGCATTATCATTGTTTTGTATACGGTATTTTCCTTTGTCCAAGATGAAGAACCTTACTTTTAGAGTAGATGAGGAAACCTATAAAGAAATAGAGGAGACAGCCGACAGGGAAAACATGGATAAATCTACGGTTGCCAGGAGGCTGCTGAAGGCGGGAATTGAGCAAGCCAGGAAGAGGAGGGCCATAAAACAATACAGGGAAGGAAGGTGGAGCCTCTGGAAAGCCGCGGGTGAGGCTGGGATCTCTCTCAGGGAGATGATGGAACTTTTGGTGGAGGAGCGGATCACTCTGAACATAACCCCTGAGGACGTGGAAGAGGCTTGGAGAGAAGCCTTTGAAGAATAAGCCAGTCTACATATTGGATGCGACGTCTGTAATCTATTTCGCCAAGATTGGTAAACTTGAGTTGTTATCAAATGTCTCTCATCTGGTTATTACAGCTGAGGTGTTCAGAGAGACGACAAGCGGGGATTACCCTGAAGTCCTGGTCATTAGAGAAGCGGTAAAAAGTGGGGTCTTGAGAGTATACGAAGCCCAGGAGGGCAGCATCGTGGAGACCTTAATGTCACATAAGGGGGTGCATCGGGGTGAGGCTGAGACCCTTGCAGCAACTAAGATTCTCGGCGGTTTAGCTGTTGTGGATGACGCTGAGGCCAGGTCCCTTGCAAAGGTTTACGGAATCCAGGTAGCTCCAGGCACTCTTTTTCTTCTCTTCAGACTACTCGCCTCTGATATAATCGACTCCATGGAAGCTGAGGATCTTTTGGAAAAGATGGTAAAGCGCGGCTTACACCTTGATCCAAGAACTCTCCTATTAGCTAGAGAGAAATTAAGAAGCAAGAAACTTGCGCAGAAATAAAAGGATCAGCATAGTCGAGAACTCATAATTATAAATGCATCCACCAATTTTCCGAAAATTACTGATATTATCCATGCAGGTCGTTTTTAAGCAAGTCATGCATGTATCAAGAATATTTTATTCTAATATTACATGGTTATATGGGTACCAATTGAAAAATATGTGTACTAAAACCTGAGTAACTTCTTGAAGACGGAGTTTATGTAAATAGAACAGAAGCCCTGACAGATGCTACTAGATTGTAAAAAAGATCGTTTTGGACACAAACTCAACATGAAGAGAGAGTAATCAAAACATCTATTATATTTTCTAATAACTAAATTTTGCATGCATTCACTAGTTTGGTAATAATTGCTAAATGTATAAATTTAGGATCTTTTTCTGGTCATTATCTTGATTACGTCTCTGTGTCTCATGGTGTAGTCCTTCGGTAGTCTTAGCCCTGTTTTTGCGTCTATTGCTAGCATATATCGTTCAGCTATGCTCGTGTGGATCTCCTTTGCCAGGTCTCTAGGTGTAGCATCATCGGGCATCAAGTAAACGTCTGGAAGTACGTTCCCATCCCCATCCGCGTAGTTAGCATCATCACTAACAGGGTATATCATGTTATTTTTCATGACTTTGAAGGCGAGGGTGTTCAGTGCTTGCTGTATGCCGGTTCTCATGTACTTGTGTATGACTCTCTCCTCGATATAGTCTATTGCCTTCTGTTGTTCCAGGGTCAATTTATCCGGCTTAAGCACTCTGAATCCTTCCTCACCTGGGGTATATTTGATGAGCCCGCTCTGATCTGCTCTCCTCAACGCCAGCTCCGCCTCAGCTGAGCTAGCTGCTACTAACCCATTAATGTAGTATTCCTGGAGCTTTTCCAGGTTCTCCTCAGCTGTTGGTAGATCCATCTTATTCGCGATGATCATAGTGGGTTTAGCTACTGGTAGGAGCTGGTGACTGAATTCCATGGTATCCTGAGGGCTCCATTCTGTGAAGGGTTTCCCAACAAGTTTTGCTTCTTCCAGTGCTTTCTCAACATGTTTCAGCATAGCCTTGATACCTGTGAGGGTCTTTGCCAGAGCTTCTGCAAGGCCATCCTCATCCGCCTTCTCCAGTACATGGCGATTCCGATCAAGGATGTGGCTAATCCATAGCTCAATCTCCAGCTCGATATCCATGAAATCCTGAACAGGGTTACCGCTACCTGGTCGGGCTATTTTCCCTTCCTCATCGACGCTTCCAGAGGCGTCAACCACGTGGATGAGGGCGTCAGCCTGTCCAATGGCTGAGAGGAACCTGTTTCCCAGTCCTACCCCTTTCCACGCATCCTTCAGGAGGCCTGGGACGTCGATTATTCGTATCGGGACGTATCTCCACCCCTCGATACAAGTGCTGTTTTGAGGATTATCCTCTAACCCTAGTTCCTGACAGACGCAAAGATCACAAACGTAGGCTGTTCCCATGTTAGGTCTCTTGGTTGTGAAGGGGTAGTTCGATATCTCTGAGTCAAGTAGTGTTGCAGCGTTGAAGAGGGTGGTCTTGCCAACATTGGTCTTACCGACTATTGCGAAGGTGAGCATGCTATGCCTCGTTTTATAATTGAATGAAACCTAATAAAGATCTTCGATCAAAAAAAGTTTGAAAAAAGTTTGCTAAATAATAAAAATGAATTTATCGGCTACTTAACTCTTCGATCGTGAGCTTAGGCTTATCATGGTACTTGAATCCCCCTGTGGGTGACCAGGAATTCGTCTTCTCCATCACCCTACCTAGGTAATAACCCGAGGGTCTCTCTGGGCTGAAGGAGGGATGTGCAAAGGCGGCTTCATCATCAGAGACTTCAGGACGTATTATTTCATAATCTTTTGACCCGGAGCCCAGTACGCTGCAGGTATTGACTGTGATCCACTGGCTCATGCCGACGATTTTTGTGAATTTCTCTACTCCCGGTTCCATGATTTCCAAGTGCTCTGCCACTGAACCCGGGATGCCTTGGGCCTCCACTGACATATCGAGTCCCGCTAAGTCAATGGCAACCATATCCTTGGAAGCCAGCACCCCAAGATTAGGTATAACAGCTCGATCTGAACCTGGTACGCAGTCACAGGCAGGGGCGATATCTATGGCATAAGATAAGTATCCAATATTCTCTGGTCCTATATACCTGGTATATGCTGTCGCTGCGTCGCCCATTGCCACCAGGAACCAGTTGCGCCACTCATCGAATTTTTCTCTACCCCATAAATCGCATCTGAATAGGGGTCGCTGGTGTCCGAAGCATCCTATACATTTTTCGCTTTCCCATTCGGCGTGGTCTTCCTTGATCTTTAATGCCCCTGCTGGGCACAGGTTGTTGCAGAGGGTCGAATCTGGGCATTCCTCGCCTATACAATTATCTCCATTGAAGCTCCAGTACTTCCACCCTACGACTGGGTGGTTACAGATGTGTACATTTATCTTACCCCGTTTGCTGCTGCATCCGATGGCCACGTTTTTAATAGATCCACCGTAAACTCCTGAGCCGTGGCCCTTGAAGTGGCTAATAACGATCATGGAGTCAGCTTCAGCGATGCCCTTAGCAAGGAAGCCTTCCTTGAGTATCATCCCATCAGAGATGTCTACTTTGATGTCGTCGCTGCCGTACAACCCGTCGCTAATAATTATGGGACACCCCATACTCTGAGACGTAAACCCGTTTCGCGCAGCCGTCTCCAGGTGCAGGTCAGCTGTGCTACGTCCCCCATAGAAGTAGTAGGGGGCTGTTGTAGTATCGGTTACGAAGGGTTTTCCTCCATGCTCCTTTACCTTGTCTACGATTACTCTGATGAGGATGGGCCTAAGATATGCGGAGTTATTCCACTCTCCCATATGACATTTTATGGCGACCGTGTCCCCGGGTTCAAAGCAGGAGTCAAGCTCGGCGTGGTCGAATAGTTGCTGAGCTTTGGCTGGGATGCTAGTGGGTAACCCGGCGTACCGGTCGTCCATGAAGTATACTTTACTCTTCATGGCTTATTCTCCAGAAACTGGTAATAAATTGGGGGTATCTGTATTTAAAACCCGGTATCTCTAGGTGACGACCATGCTTCTTCTACGGGTCTCCTCCTCGATTTTCCTCGCCTGTGCCTCAAGGTCCTTTACAGCCTCCTCTAGGTCCGAGGAGTTTTTCATCGAGTTAACAAAATTTAATGAGGATTTTTCAACATCTTCAGCCATTGGCTTACCCGTCTTGGTTCTGAGCCAGATCTTTTTCCTGTTCTCCGAGATAATTCTCAGTATCTCAGTGACCCTTTTCTTCAGATCTGGGTCAGATACATCCTCTAACATTTTCTCTAGGTTTTCTTTGGCGGCTTCCATCGCTTCGCTCATCTTAGCCCCATCTCCTCTCCTAATGCTTCTAGTCTCTCTTCGAACTGCATAAAACTTGTCCTCTGATAATCTAAAGCCTTACTTTTCTCTGTGCTGTACCAATCGACAGCAGTGTACTTCTCTGAGAAGTTTGGCTCTACCTCGACCCCGAGGGAGTCATAGAACCGGTTAATATATTCCTCTCCCCTCATCTGCCAGGTTTCACCCCCTGAAATATTATAGATCTCGGAGTTACCCTCCTCTAAACTGTTTACAAAAGCTTTTGCTGCATCCTCATCAAGGACGAACTCCACCCTTTGATCTCCCCTGTAAGGTATCGTCTCAGGTAGCTCTATGAGGTCTACCATGCTTATTGGTGCTACCCTCAAGATAGTGTGCCTCTCTCTTGACTCTTTGACTGTTTGCTCTGCTAGTATCTTGCTTCTCGAGTAATTATTATGGGGTACTAGTTCATGGTCTTCCCTAATTGGAGGAGACTCCTCTGCGGTTACCCCATAAACCGAAATGGATGACGCAAGTACAATTTTCACATCTACACCCGAGGCACTTATGAGGTTTTGAGTCCCCCCCACGTTCACACTGTAAGTATGATCCCCATCACGCTCACTAACTGGCGGTAATAAAGCCGCAAGATGCACGATCGACTCAACTCCCTTTAATGATTTTTCAACACTGATAGGGTTAGTGATATCTCCCTTGTGCATTGAAACACTCCTAATTTGTTCCAGGGGCTCCCAGTTAACACCCGGAAGATCGAAAGCCCGCAAAGAGTACCCTTCCTCAGAAAGCAACTTTATTACTTGGTAGCCAAGCCTTCCGGCGCCCCCCGTCACTAATACCGACAATACAATCCCAACTTAACTTCGTTAGACTGGAATATAATACTAAAGACTAAGCAAAAATAGTTATTGACTGGGTTTTTATGTCCTGATTCTCTACTAGATACGATATTATATGGTTTTACCTGTAAAAGTTTTTGAAATACGAGGAATGGAAGGAGACCCAAGGGAAAGATTAACCGGGTTTCAGGAAGCCGAGCCAGTTGAGGGAGAGGAGATAGAGCTTCTAACCAGAATCTTAGACATGGAACAAAAAGAGGACATGGTCTACGGAGTTTTAGCAAAGGACTTTATGAGGGAGACCACCTATAGGCGCCAGGTATTAACGAACGCCACCACAGAGGAGGCCCCTTTCTGGATAGTACCCCAAGAAGACAGGAAGTTTTTGATAGTGATGGCTCCCAGCGTAGCCCGTGGCGTCAAAAAGATGCTGAGCAACCACGTCGCTGTAAAAATTGGAGAGATATTGAATATAGACGTAAGGGAGAGCAGAATAACCAGTGAGACTCTTCAAAAGCTTCACGAATCAAACCCCCAGAGCACCAATCTCATCTGGTTTGATAACATGGACTTGCCCGGGGTTAACAAGCTGTGCCTAAGCGGTGAAAGCTTAGCCGATACTGGACAGTACAGAGACTATCTTGATCACGGTATGATCTGGTACGTCGTCTTTACCAGCCAGAAGAGCGGTTATACTGTCGGTGTGACTCGGAACGCTGTGGTTACTAATTTCAGCAAGAGTACTCCTGATGAGTTTATCGAGTTCGTCCGTGAGGAGATCATTTCCTTAATTGAGTAAACATATTACTCAATATGCTATAACTGAAAAATACACGTTATCCGAATTTATCGCTGAAAAAAATTTTTTAAAAAAATAGATTAAAACTGGTTGTCCTTCAGTAGTCTTATTCGACTACATTCAGGTTTACTGCTCTTGGGCCTTTTGGTGTTGTCTCTACCTCAAACTCGACTTCTTGGCCTTCTTTTAGAGCATAGCTGTTCTGGATCTCCGAGTAATGTACGAAGATATCGTCTTCGCCTTCCTCTGGCTGAACAAATCCATAACCTTTCTGGTCCAACCATCTCTTGACTGTTCCTTTCACACGTTTCACCTCCGATTTTACAGGCGGTCGAAAAATTGTCTTCATTTCCCGGCTTGAATAACTTCATGAAGAAACTTCACTTCTAATCTCGCCTGTTGGCGTCTCCGCCCCTACTTCGACAATAATCCTACTCCGACTAGGTGTTAATAATACATGATTACTTTTAAACATAGGGGCTATTTAGAAAAATTTAGTAGCTTTTAGGCTCCGAATCACGTATAAGTGAACCAGCTGTACAGTGGATACTTCCGCTATTACGAGGTCTTACGAGTGTAGCCACGTCAACTTCAACAACTTCTATACCAATAGACTCGAACCACTTAGTAGCTTTAGGATTACCTTCCGCTACCAGAATCTTTCTTGGTTCCAGAACAACTCCCGTGTTGGGCGGTCTTTTAATAAAGGGTATCCGGGGGTCATGGGTGTGAACTTTTACACAGACCTCATCCGGGGGGTCGATGAACTCCCAGTTCATCTCCTTCTCCATCCATTTTTTGAGGTAAGGGTCAAGCATCCTGGGATCTTGGACTGATGTATGTCTGTCCACGAGAGAGTAGTGACTTGCACCTATACGGCTACCATACCCAGGCTGTATCCGTACATCCACCTCTGGATCCTGAAGTTTTACAATATTGGCAAACTGGATGTGCCCTGATTCATTGGCTCTCCATACTTCAGGGTCCTGAGTATTGGAGCGTGGGAAGTGGACCCCGATTATGAGGTGTTTCTCATCCAGCCATCCGATGCTGCCTCCTTCAGTCATCCCGTGGTTCATAATCATCCCAACAACGGGGCACCCTTCTTCTGCAAGAGTCTGATAAGTCGGTAACTCCTCCCCCTTACGTATATAGTCATACATTCTGAGTATCACCTGACCGTACACAGCAGGGTGACAGACGTCATCTGTGTAGATCGCTTTAACCTGGTAAGGGGGCTCGTTCAGGTCCGGCTTTCGGATGACTACATCTACTCCTTCAGCCTTGTAAACATCTACTAGATTATTATGGTCCTCGATTAGTTCATCGAGGGGGATTTTCTCTGACATCCTCCAGTGGGCCAAACTAGAACCATGGGGCTCCCAAGGAGTAGGATTCCCAATCTGGTTAAATTCTTCACCAGGCTTATGGAGCAAAATGCAGCGAAGTTTACCCACGTTTGTATTTGCTTTCCATTTCTTACCCCAGATCTTTGACATCTCTTCCTCGAAATGGGAATATACCTGTGGGTGGTACTTCATGTACTGCTCTCTAAGACTTAGACCTGTTTTTTCCTTGAAGTAATCCTCATCTGCTCCTACCTCTGCCTGGAATTCACCTTCACTAAGTGCCATAAATATCACTTGAATACTGGATATCATCTATTAATAAGCTGTGGACCGATAACCGCATCAATTGTGCTAAATTTAGCCCCTTCATATCCACTTTCACCCAACACACAGGTACATCCGCGTGGATGCGAGTTAAAAATAACTAACCGAATAATCGAATAAGATGAGCGAAGTAGAGGCCGGGGACCTTAAAGGAGTTGCAAGCACCACCATCAAAAAGCTAGCCAGAGCCGGACTAGTCACTCTGGAGTCCATCGCCGTCACACCTCCCAGAGATATAGTGGAACTCACAGGCATGGGCAGTACAACAGCAGAAAAAGTAAACAGGCTTGCCAGACTGAAGGTGGATAAAGGCTTTATCTTAGCCTCCGATTTAATGGAACAGCGAAGTAAGTTACAAAGGTGCAGGACGGGTGCCATAGTTCTAAACAAAATTCTCGGTGGTGGGGTTGAGACGGGAGTAATCACTGAGCTCATAGGAGAATTTGGGACCGGAAAAACACAGATCTGTTATACTCTTAGCGTACTTGCACCACGAACGGTTGAAGAGGGTGGATTAGGTGGAAAAGTCTGTGTAATTGATACAGAGGGCACTTTTCTCCCTGAGAGAATTAAGCAAATCGCAGAAGCCAGAGGATACGACTCTGAAGAAAGCTTAAACAAGGTCTTAATTGCCCGGGCTTACAACAGCCAGCACCAGCTATCCCTGATCCAGCACCTGCCACAGGTCTGCCAGGAACACGACATCAAGATGGTCATAGTTGACAGCATGATCGGGCATTTCAGGGGAGAATATATCGGGCGAGGTAGCCTGGCTGAACGTCAGCAGAAGCTGAGCAGTGCTCTGGGCAACCTCCTGAGGGTCGCTGAAGCCTTCGAGCTATCAGTCGTCTTAACGAACCAGGTTCAGGCACAGCCAACGGTTATGTTTGGGGACCCTAACAAGCCCACAGGAGGGCACGTAATGGCTCACGCCTGCAACCACAGAGTTTACATCAGGAAAGGCAGAGCCAACACCAGGCTAATACAGGTCATAGACAGCCCCTACCTGCCCGAGGAAAAAGTAAGGATCGCGATAACCGAAGCCGGTATAACCGATGAGGACGGCTCCTTCCCAGAGTGGCCAATTGAAGAATAATCACTAGACTCCTCAAATAGATAGATATTATCTACATGAAACTCCTAACTAGTAGTATGTTAAGTGAGACTGAAAAGCAGGTTTTTGAGTATATTGAATCTAACCGAGACCTTATGATCAAGTTCCTCAGGGAACTAGTAGCTATCGACACCCAGACGCCCCCAGGGCTAAATTATGATAAGATCTGCGAGGTCTTAGACAGGAAATATAGTAGCCTCGGGTGTGAAAGCAGCATACATGAGGCTACTGAAAAGTATATGGATCTATCTGGGGCAGCTTCACTGGGGCTTGAAGGACCGAGGAGCAACCTGGTAGCGGAGTACAAAGGAGCTGATGAGCGCCTCACTATCCACATCAGTGCCCACATCGATACAGCGGCGATACAGAGCGAAGGATGGACTGTTCCCCCTCTAGGTGGAAAAATAACCAAAGACACACCCTATGAGAAGAGCATCCACGATAAAGGAGGAGGCTACATCTGGGGCAGAGGAGTCGCCGACGACAAGGGAGAGATAACTGCCATGACCCTCGCACTGGAGGCGATACATAAACTTGGAGTCAAACTCAAGGGAGATTTGATACTCACGGGGAACTGTGACGAGGAGATAGGAGGGGTCGCCGGCTTGAGTTATCTCATCAGGGAAGGAATCGTCGAAGCTGCTATGGGGATACAGCTGGATGGAGGGTTAACCGGAATAGGCTTAGCCGCCATGGGAAGGACGAGGTTCCAGCTTGAGACTCACGGAGTCAGCTACCACGGTCAGGTACCTATACTGGGGGTAAACGCGATAGAGAAGATGAGTAAGCTGAACGTTGCCCTCAATGATTACTGGAGGAACGTCCTGCTCAGGCGCAAGGTTCCTGTACCGGGCATAGATCTGGGAGAAGCTCTGAGGGAACGGGGCATTACCGATCTGACGGCTATGCTAAACATTGGTACTGTCCGTGGAGGGGTACAGGGTGCCACAGTACCGGACCATTGCACCCAGGAGATACTTAGAGGAATGGTCCCCGGGGAAACCTTCCAGGAAGTATACGACGAGTTCAAGGCTGTACTTGACGGAGTAAAATCCACAGACGCAGACCTGGACTACTCCCTCGACGTGATCAACTATAGAGAAGGATACGTAATCGAGGCAGACGATCCATACGCCTTGAGCTGCCAGAGTATCATCCAGGAAGCAACAGGAAAGAAACTTCCCTTCACTGGAACCCTCGCAAGCACGGATATGAACTACCAGGTGGTGGATGGGGGGATGCCCTGTGTAAACTTTGGAGTCGGTGGAACATACAGCCGAGGGCATAAACAGGATGAGAACGCCAGTATCGACGAGATAATCGAGTGCAGCAAAGCTGTAGCCCTCATAATCATGAGAAAACTGGGCGTAGCTTAATCCCCTTTAATAAGTTTTATCCAATCTTACTCATTCTTCTTTGATATGAAGCTTAAGAATAAAGTAGCTCTCGTCACGGGAGCAGGGATAGGCATCGGGGAAGCCATAGCCTTAGAGCTAGCCAAGGAAGGGGCGGACGTAGCCGTGAATTATCATACAAGCGAAAAGGGGGCATTGGATGTTGTCAGTAAAATCAAGGAAAATGGTGGAAACGCCCTCCCGATAAGAGCAGATATTACAGATGAAGCCCAGGTAAAGGATATGATTGAGGAGACTATAGACAAGCTTGGTGCACTGGATATCCTAGTCAATAACGCTGGCATCATTGAGCGAACCACCCTCGAAGACCTGGACGTAAAGGAATGGGACCGAGTCATGAACGTAAATCTAAGAGGACCCTTCCTATGCACAATATACGCTGGTAAACATATGATCAGGAAGGGGGGAGGAAACATTATCAACATCTCATCCATAGCTGCCCTAAACCCAGACATCTATATGGGAGCATACAGCGTCAGCAAGGCAGCCCTGAACATGTTTACAGAAGTAACCGCAGTCGAGTGGGCAGAATACAACATCAGGGTAAACGCTGTTTGCCCGGGACCTGTTGAGACGGATATGATAAGAAAAGCCTTCAACACCCCCGAACTACTGGAAGCAAGATTAAATGCCATACCTAACCACAGAATGAGTCAGCCAGAAGACATAGCCAAGGTTGTCTCATTTCTCGCCTCTGATGACTCGTCCAACATCACTGGAGAACACATCGTTGTGGATGGCGCATCAGCCAGAAGCATGTACTTCCTCATAAACCAGTTATCAAAATAATCAATCTAATATTTATCTAAAAAATAGTCTTAGCTTAATCTCTCCATCGATTAACTCATATTCCGATAATAAGGTATGTAATATTGATTTATTATGGTACAGAAAGAAAAAAAGACTGTTCTCGAATACATGGAACACAATCATGACTGGATGAATGACTTTCACCAGAAGATATGGCACTTCGCCGAACCAGCATTCAGGGAGTACAGGAGCGCCAAAGCTTACGTCGATCTACTAAACGATGATGGCTGGGAAGTCGAGGAAGGTAGCGGACAAATGCCTACCGCCTTCTGCGCAGTCTGGGGAGAAGGTAAACCCGTAATAGGGGGATTCGCCGAGTACGATGCAGTCCCTGGTTCCAGTCAGGCTGCTGTTCCCCACCGGGAGCCCCGGGACGAGAAACTTCACCCCTGGGCAGCAGGTCACACCGACCCCCACAGCGCCCTCGGGACGGGGGCTTTATTTGGCTTCCTTTCCGCAAAACACGCAATGGAGAAGCATGGGCTCAAGGGGACGTTAAAGCTCTTCGGGGAGCCTGCTGAGAAAGTATGTGGATCTAAACCCGTCCACGCTGCCAAGGGCTACTTCGACGACTTTGATGCAAGCATTCCCTACCACCCCAGCAGTTACAACGGGGTGAAATACGAGATCAATGGTGGGAGCTACTGGAACAACCTGTACACCTTTGAGACGCCTCACCCGGAGAACTGGTTCAGACCCAAGAATGTTCCTTTCAGGATCCTTGGACATGCTGGTGGGAGGATGCCTGCTGCCCTTGACGCCGTCTGCTTGATGTACACCGCAACGAAGTATGTGGAGGATGCGATGCTACCCTATACCGCTTACTGGACGTTGAATGAGTACATAATGGTGGGAGGACAGTGCACAAGCGATAACCTCCCCCCGAGGATAGCCCAGATACAGTATGCCCACCGAGCACCCCTCATCGAGATGCAGGAGCAGATCGAAAAAGTACTGGACAACACAGCAAAAGGAGTAGCCCAGATCACAGGAACCAGGGTAACCAAACGGATAGTAGCCAGAACCCGGTGTGGGCTAAGCAACTGTAAACTATCAGAGATCCTGTACAGGAATCTAGAGATGGGGGGTCCCCCAGTCTTCTCCGAGGAAGCCCGAAACTTCGCCAGGAAGATCCAGGAAAACCTGGGACATGAACCCATGGAGGAACCTTTAACAGAGCAGTGCCAGACCTTAGCCCCGATAGAGTACGCCGACGAGGACGTCAGGTACAACTTCCCCAAATGGGTGGAGACTCAGGGGAGCGATGATTACGTCGATTACCAGTGGACGGCCCCCTCTACCCGGCTCCTGACCGCGAACGCAATCCTGAAGAACCCTGACCCAGATAAGCCTCTTCCCAGCTGGACTCGCTACGCCATGAACGGGTACCCCGAGTGCGTAAACCCTGGCATAGCAACAGCGGCAAAAACAATTGGAGCAACAATAATCGACCTCGTAACCCATCTAGGGGAACTTGCTGAAGCCCAAGAAGAGTTCAAGGAACGAACCGGAGGAGGAATAGGAGGAACCAAATGGGTGCCCCCTCTACTACCAGAGGACTTCTATCCCCCAATTGATCTTCCATGGCCTGAATATATCACAACCCAGCGGGGATTCGAGTGGAGCCTTACGAAACCAGGCCCAGAAAAAGAATACAAAGTACTACATGACAGCATGTGACCCCCATTTATATTACCCTTTTTTTTCTCAGCTCTTCTACCTCATCTGGAGTGAGATCCAAAAACTTTCCGTAAACTTCCTCGTTATATTCACCAATAGCAGGGGCATGCACCGAAATATCTGCCTCTAGGTCAGAGAACTTTATGGGAAACCCTGGCTGGACGTGTTTTCCTAAACGTGGATCATCAACCTCCACGAACATTTCGCGAGATCTTGCCTGAACATTACTCTGAGCCTGTGTTAAGTCATTAACCGGGCCTATCGGTATCCCTTTCTCGGATAGAAGATCTACTACCTCCTCCACCGTTTTCTCTCTGACCCATTCTCTAATTTTCTCCACGGATATCTCCTCGATCTCGAGTAACTCTTTGAATCTATCAGTTATTCTACCAGCCGTCAGACTTAGCATAATTGGGCCATCCTTCGCATCGTATAAACCATAAACTACCGGTCCCGCAGACTTTACTGCTCTAGTAAAGGTCGTCTCTGCCAGGTTCCAGAAGCTGAAGCTCTGCTGCGTCGCTATCATGGAATCCATCTGTGCTACGTCTATTCTCTGGCCTCTCCCTGTTTTCTCTCTGCTGTGAAGAGCAGCCAGGATACCTATTAAGGCAGTTAACCCCGGAATGGTATCCGCTATCGCTTCGGGGACAACATAGTATTTCCCATCCGGATCTACGGCGTCTTTCATAAGCCACATAAAGCCGCTTGTGGCCTGGGCAATGACATCGTAGCTCCTGTGATCCTTCCAGGGACCAGTGTGCCCGAATCCACTGATGCTGGCGTAGATAATTTTGGGGTTCAACTCCTTTAGGCGTTTCCACCCCAGCTCGAGCCTGTCCATGGTCCCGGGGCTGAAGTTCTCCATCACAATATCGGCTTTCTTCACCAGTTTTTCAAAAATCTCTTTTCCTTTATCGTTCTTCAGGTCGAGGGTGACTCCTTTTTTACAGCGATCCAGAAAAGCAAAGTAAGGGCTCACTCCCTTGACCAATGGGGGAAACATGCGAGTCATCTCGCCCCATGGGGGCTCAATTTTAATTACTTCCGCTCCCATAGCTGCCAGATATAATGTACATATGGGTCCTGCATGGGCGTGGGTAAGATCTAAGACCGTGATATCTTCCAGTGGCTTCAAATGGTTCAACCAACCTAGCTAATGGAAGGTAAGGTAAAACCATTCTGTTATGATTGAGTTTTACTCGGACTCGTAGACTACTTCCCCGTCAACGATGGTTTTGACCACACTGGCTCTTAGGATGTCTTCTGGGTTTCCATTGATGATATCCGTATCCAGCACAACCAGGTCCGCCACCCTTCCAGGCTCTATGCTCCCCTTATGCTCCTCAGTTCCCTCAAGATAAGCTCCATTAATAGTGTAGGCTCTTACTGCATCCATTACGGGTATCGCCTGGTCGAGACCTATGGGTCTACCAGTCGATGAGAGACGTGAGACGCACCCATAGATCCCGGTGAGTGCCCAGTTTTTCCCGAAGCCGTCACTGTTACCGCCGGCCACTATACCTTGTTCAAGGAAGCTCTTCATGGGGTAATACCCGGAGAGCCTACTTTCACCCAGAGCATCGATGTGACTGTCCCCTATTGGATAACAGAAACCTATGCTCGCAGATACAGCAAGACCGAGTTCCTTCATTCTAACCAGCTGGTCATCCCTGACGTAACCAGCGTGCTCTATCCGGTGACGGTGACCGGGCCAGTGCCTGGACTTTACCGCCCCGTCGAGGGCGTCAAGAGCAATATCAATAGCCCAGTCCCCGATGGCGTGGGTACAAGTCCTTAAACCGGCTTTATGACATTGAACAATCTCTTCTGTTAGTTCCTCTTCACTTATTCTTATTATCCCCTTGTTCTCCGGGTCGTTGGCATAGGGTTCGGTTAAAGCAGCCGTCAGACTTCCCATGGCGCCGTCTACACCGACCTTTACACCTATTACGTAAAGTTTCTCTCCCCACCCAAACCTTGTGGTTAATCCCTGTCTTGAGAGATCGCTGGCCGCGTAACCATCGTAGGGGTTCATGCCATCAAGCATCAGACCAACCCTCATTCGGAGGGTACCCTCCCGGAGGATTCTCTGATAAGCCATGGCTTCTGGAGCCTTAATATGAGCCTCGTGCACCGTCGTTATGCCCCAGCTTAGGAGCATCTCCTCTACCCTGGACCAGTTTTCCACCATGTATTCTATTGCTTCCTCAGGCTCCGGCTCTGGTATTCTGTTTTTTACCATGTTCATGGCTGCACGTTCATCCAGCCTTCCAGTCGGGTCTCCCCCTATCTTCTCGATATGCCCTCCCCGTGGCTGAGGGGTATCCCTTTTGATCCCGGCTATCTTTAATGCCATACTGTTCGCAACTGCGTTATGCCCTCCAGCCCTCCCAAGATATATAGGGTGCTCCGTTGTCGCCCTATCGAGGTCTTCCTTCGTGGGGAATCTTTTCTCCCTCAACTTCGTATCGTCAAACCACGTCCCGATGACCCACTCTCCGGGCTCTTTCTCCTCCGTCTTCTTCCTCAAGGCTTCTACAATATCCTCGATACTCTCCATGGGTGGTGAACTACAGTCAACCCAGTCAAACTGGAGCCCTCGACGTATACAGTGCTCATGACTGTCAATGAAACCTGGGAGAACTAGTTTCCCATCAAGCTCTATGACCTCTGTGTTCCCTCCAACGAGGGCCTCGATCTTCGTATCTGAGCCAACAGCCTGTATTTTACCATCTTTTACGGCTAGAGCCTCGTAGACGCTCTCATTCTTATCTACCGCATGGATTTTTCCTCCCATTAAGACTAGATCAGCTGCCCAGAACTCTTCTGGAACTTTAGAATCCATATTGATACCTGAAATAAATTTGGCTTTGATTACTTAGAACTTGTGATAGTCAAAACTAATTTCTGGATAAAATGAAAAAAATGAGTTGGGATTATCTTCGTTTGTATCTGTAGTACATATCTATGAAGGCTAGGTTAACCACAACAGTCAGTGCAGATTGTAAGAGTCCGCTTACGATTGGTACTAGGCCAATTATAGCTGAACCGATGATGGATAGAAGGATTATTACCACAATATCCCTCAGCTCAGCACCAACTAGGCTGAAAGCGCGACTCAAGGAAGCGGATATACCCGTCTCATCCATCACCATTATTACGAACATCAAGCTTACAACAGGAATAAGTATTATCGTTATTGACAGGAGTACACCTACAATGCTTGCCAGAATAAATGTGACTAATCTATTCATGACGTACCCTATACTTCCTCCGAGACTCAGTGGTTTGTTCAGGTACGCGTCTCTTCCCATATCGATGGAGGCAAAACTAAGTATGTACACAAAGAAGCCACCAGCGAGACTAAAAAGTACGCTTATTGCAGATAAACCACCGGAGCCTATCCCCCCTGAATAGTATCCCATACTCGAGGCAATCCACCCTATCAAGGCGCTTACCACTCCTCCCAGGAGGGTCGGGACGAAAACCATAGGCTTATCCACCGCGATATTGAATGCTCTAGTCAAGTGTCCTACAGCATCCTCACCAGCCCCTATATATTGAGGCTCTTCTCCTTCCTCTAGGTTATACCCACATTCCGGACAGAATTTCTTATCTTCATCAACTTCAGTTCCACAGTTTGGACAGTAAGGCAAATTAGATCAGGTAATCATTGATGCAGCCTTTTTAAATACCTTTCAGATCAAACCTCTATGTTTTCTAGGTATTTGGATGACTTTTTTTGCAAGTGGTTAAGACTCGGCTTCTGACCATAATAGCCTGTCAAGAATCATGTAAACAATCACAATGTTGATTACGAGGCTGAGAAAAGGAATTATCGTTTCAGAGAAATCAATGATAAGAATACTGTAAACATCTATCAAAGAAGATAATACAAAGATTACAACTCCTGATAACTTTGAAATCCTCAAGTCCCTCCTGAGACCGAACCCAATTAAAATCATGATAAACCCAAATATTGCTATTAAACCTATGCCAAGGTTGAAACTGAGAGGCGATAAAATACCTGAAGAAAAAGGAACACCCGGCAAAGAGTCAACTACAACGTAAAGCAGCTCGGCTAAACCCAGTTTAGCTTCCTCAAGCCCCCTAACACTCAGTAGTATTGTGAAAATACATCCTGATAATATTACTAGTCCCTCTGAGATGGTAAAATAAGATACAAAGTTCACAAATAATCTAGGTAGATCTTCTCCTCCAAGAATATGTAAGCGGTGGATGTCTTGAGGAATTTCTTTTTCCTGAAAAACCTGGTTCTCTATTAAATCGCCCTCAATCGCTGTTTCTAGAGGCTTTTCTTCAGAAGGAACTTCTGGCTCCTCAAGTTTTTCCTCAAGGGGTTTTTTCTCCTTAATTAGCCTATAATCACACACAGAACAGTTATCCTTGAGTTCCACCTTTGATAAGCAGTTCGGACAGATGACTAAATTTTCATCACTTATTGGCTCAGTCTTTCCCCTTTTTTCTATAAGATACCGGATTTCCTCTTCCAAGCTCAAAACTTCGTTATCTTTTTCTTCCTCCGGTAATTCTTCTCTCTGAAAAATGTCAAATGACTTTGTTTCATCAATTTTCTCCGAGAGCTCTGAGAGCCATACATCTTCTTTTTCGGGTTCCTCGAAGAGACCTAGGCTCTTTATGAACTCCAACCCATTTTTACGTTCTTGACTTTCTTTTATCTGTGAATCTTCACCTTCAACTGGTTCAGTAACCGGGATGTACTCTTTTACCCTAAGCTCTTCCTCTATGAGTTTTGCCCCTTTCTCTGTAAGATTACCTTCTTCATCTATCAGTCCATTACTTTGCAGGAGTTTAACTAGCAGCTTGTATGGAAGCTCCTCTACATTTGTGGTATCTTCAGGTTCTTTTTCAGTACTCAGAGGTACCTGCTGTATCTCTTCTATCTTTTTAGTTAGAAAAGTCAGGGTTTTGAGGTACTCATTTACACATTTCTCGATTTCTTTAGTAATTAGAGGCCTCAACTGGGCTTCATAATCCTCGTTTACCTTTAGGCTCTTCAACTGCTCAATTCGTTTTGCGCAGTCATTCATGTGCTTTACACATGATTGTACAATGTCTTCTTCAAGTCCCACTGAGAGCCATCTCTTATCCGGTATGAGGGTGATTTACCTGATCATTCTACTAAGTATCACTAATATAAATCCTTATTATATATTAATAATCTACATTGATATGAATAAATGTAATTTTAATGAACGTATTTATTAAAATAAATATTTTAAACCATTAACTTCTACCTTTAAAATATAAAATATAGTGAAGTAATCAAATCATGTATATTATGATGTTATATAATATGAATAAAATCCTGCCGTCTTCACATCATTTGTATATGAGTAATGAATATCCAACTACTAACCAGTAAGAATAATTGGGCAATGTAAGTATAAAACTAACCCAGTAACCTTCTTGAACATAGAATCCTAGGATCAAAGTTAAACCAATTATTAGAAGAGAAGTTCCAAGGGGATCATACCCTCTTAAGACGCTTCGATCCTTATATGCAGTGTAAAACATTAAGAAGCCAGATATGAAAAGAAAAAGATTCCCTGCATCTAATAATGTAGGCATAGTGAATGAATGTACTTGAAGGAATCTAAACCCTGCGAGTCAAGGGATAAAAAATTGATGAAAAAAAGTCATTGATTCCACTAACAAAGCATTAATTATTTTGACGGAAATGTTACCCCGTCTTTAAAGGTTTATACATTTCCCCCTCT
>CAZLHX010000026.1:0-26113 GCA_964559475.1 uncultured Candidatus Bathyarchaeia archaeon
AGTTTGAGGACGAATACTCCAGGTATGCTTGTGGCTAGTCTCTCCCATGACTTACTCTGGTCAAGGAACTCCTCCAGTTTCTTCTCCGCAGACAATTTATATCAAAAGGCATCGACCAGCGTTAAAAGTTACGCATCCATTAAACCAACTCAGAAATACATGAGATATCTTCAAGAAGGTGAAGAGCACGCACAATTCTCGGGTGTGCGCGTATGCCTTGATTATAGTGTCACAAGAAGTATAGCAAACCCCTTTTGGATGAGTTTCTATGTATATCTCATTGATTCTACCTTTAGAAATTCTATAACGAACACATTTAGAATAAAATTTTGCATGAATGCATAATTTTTTGACACTAAATAATAACAAATCACTTTCGTATATAATTATATGTAAAACCCTTTGTGGTTCCACTTCAACTATGTATACGTACAAATTTGGCACCAAGACTATAATTAACATTGAAAAAATAATAACGGATAGAAAGTGGGAGAAATTTTGGGCTCATACCTTCCGCTGTACTTCAATTATTAATAACGAATACCAATAGAATAAAATTTTAGGTGAGTACCTGTGCACCTGAACCCTGCTGAACTTGTCCATCTTGGTGAATCCTGGAATTTGGTTGTTATAGAATTTACCCTATTGCTTTCCAGGTTTAAGATCGCCCGTGCTCAGTGATAATGCACACTTACTTCCTAGTATTCCAAAAACTAGAACAATAATTTCGTGCGTAATTACGTACAGTATTCCATTTTCTACGATTCACACAATGTTACTTTTTTCCCTAATTTTAGTCGGTTTAATGGTAAGGGTAAAAGGGATTATCTCTCCAAAAGCTCTCCTAAATCTATGAAATTCTTGACATGGTTATAATACTCATCAAGGACTCTTGGAAGATCCTCAGCTTGAAGACTGACTTGTGCCCAGCTATCCCTATCTCTTATGGTCAATATACCCTCCTTTACAGTATCATAATCAACTACAACCGCTAGAGGGACTCCTATCTCGTCCCCCCTTGCATATCTCCTACCTACACTACCACTGTCATCGTATAATGCCCAGAACCCAGCATTTATTATATCTTGATAGATTTTCTCCGCTTTAACAGGTAACCCATCTTTGGTAACTAATGGGTAAATACTCACCTGATAGGGAGCAAGATTACGAGAGAAGTGGAAAACGTTCCTCTTCTTATTTCTTTCATAGTTTGATTCAAGGGCTACATAAACGAGCCGGTCTAGACCATAACTTGGCTCCACAACATGAGGAACATATCTAGATCCATCTTCTCTAAGTACAGTCATATCCTCTCCACTGGATTTCATATGGTTTTTTAAGTCAAAGTCTGTACGATATGCGCATCCTGAAACTTCAGTCCAACCCCAAGTTTCCAGCCTTACTTCATGGTCAAAAGTCTGTTTACTATAATGAGCCCTTTCATCAGGTAGATGAGCACGGAATCTATGATTAGCGGCGTCGACTCCTAAGGCAGTAACAAATTTCTTGCTCAGACCCATAAAGTATCCTTGCCATTCTGTGAGGATTAACTCATCCTTAACTGCTTCCCCAATATTAATCCTAATGGGCTCAAGTGTCTCTTCCAGTTCCATCTCCTCAGTAATTAGTAAGATATCCTCATTTGAAACGCTATCAAACCACGGACATTCTGGTTCCTCAGGATCAAAGAAGAGCTCTAACTCCATGATGGTAAACTCTCTGAGCCTCAGCATACCTCTACGGGGGCTTATTTCATTCCTCATGACCTTACTTGACTGGGCAAGAGCAAAAGGGATCTTTTCACGAGCATGTAAATACCCCCTCTTATAGTTTAGAAACATAGATTGGGCTGTCTCTGGTCGGGCATACCCTACATCCCCGCCTGTTGCACCTATCTCCGTCTTAAACATAGTTAATATCATAGTTGGCTCCATCAACTCTCCTCCGCATGTGGGGCAGCGGATCTTATGCTCCATGAGTAGCTTCTGTATAGCCTCTCCACCCATTGCTTCCACATTCTCGAGTCCTGTCTTTTCTTCAATAAGAGTGTCAGCTCGGAAACTCTCTCCACATTGGCTGCACTCGCTGCTATACTCCTTAAAATTCTCCAGATGCCCAGAAGCTTCAAAGACCCTTTCAGGATTGATTACTGGTGCTTCCAATTCTAAAAAGCCTTGTTCTCTTATGAAATATTCTTTCCATAGGGACTCAATGTTATGTTTAAGCTTTGTTCCCAGATCTCCATAGGTGATAAAGCCACTCATGCCTCCATAGATCTCGAAACTGGGCCAGTAAAATCCCCTTCTCTTAGCTATTTCGGTGATAATATCGTATTTTGTTCGTGGAGCCATATATATCAAGTCTCGAAAATGTGATTCAGATTATAAAAATGGATAGGAGAAAAAGCTACTCGATGATGGGTCTGAACTTGTATCCATATTGAAGAATCCCTGAGGACCCATCCTCTTTAACCCTTCTAAATACTGCTTCTACCCTTAGACCGGTTTTAACCTCATTAAGCTCAACATCTACAATCTGACTCAATATTCTCAACCCGTCATCTAGTTCTATTAGTGCAACTACATATGGAGCATATTTTTCGTATCCAAAAGGCGCGTTTCGTATCACGGTCCAAGTGATCACCTCTCCTTTCTCGGAGAGTTTATAGTCAACGAAGCTTGTGCTGCCACATTTGCATACTGTGCGTGCGGGGAAATACCGAGTGTTACACTCTGTACACTCTTTCCCAATTAATCGGTAACGAGGTAGTTGTTCCCTCCAATATCTTGGTACACTCATTTAAGAGCCCCCCCTAAGGATGTTGACGCTGCATATTGAGCCTGTACCACCCATATTCTGGGCTAATCCATATTCAGCATCTTGCACTTGATGGTCTCCTGCCTCTCCTCTTAGCTGGAGAGTTACCTCTGCTAGTTGGTATAGTCCCGTTGAACCCAGTGGGTTTCCACGAGCTTTTAAGCCGCCAAAAGTGTTTGTTGGAATTATTCCATCCCGAGCAGTATCATCATTGGTAACTAATTTTGCAGCTTTACCCCGGTCAACGAAGCCGAGACTCTCAAGACTTAGTATCCCATTGATAGTGAAGTCATCATGAACCTCTACTAAGTCAATATCACTTGGCTTGACTTGTGCCATTCTGTAGGCTCTCTCGGCAGCTTTCTTTACACCCATCAGAGTAAGGGGATCTTCACGATCAGTCAGGCTACAGTGATCTGTTGCAACAACAGAAGCATCTACTACAACCCCATCTTCTCCGGGACAAAGAATTAGAGCAGCAGCTCCGTCTCCGATTCCACTGCACTCCATCATATGAATGGGGTCAGCTTCCATGGGGCTATCCATCGCTCTCTCGATGCTCATCCTAAAGGGATATTGAGCATGCCGACAACCAACTGCATGATCATGGCTCTTAACCGCCATCATACCAATTTCCGCTGGTGTTGCATATTGTTCCAAGTATAAACGGTGCAGTAGAGCAGAGAGTCCAGCCTTTGTGACTCCAGTATATGCTGTATATTCCTGTTCTTCGGTCATTACCATGCTGCTGTTCACTACTTCTGGAAGTACATCACTCATTTTCTCTACTCCTCCTACAAGTACACAGTCACTATAACCGGATGCAACAGCTTTCACTGCCTCATGGAAAGCTACACCTCCGCTGGCAGATCCTGCTTCGACTCTTGTGGCTGGTAAACCAGCTTTACCTATTACATCAGCCATTATTGCACCCATGTTTAGCTGATCCTGCATCAATGCTCCACCCATATTGGCTACGTAAAGAGAATCGAGCTCTTCTGTTTCTGCGTCATCCACTGCCTTCAAAGCTGCTTTAACAAATAGATCTTTTACCCCTCTTTCCCAGCACTCAGAAATTGGAGTAAATCCCACTCCCTTTACAGTTACTTTTCTCATTTTAATATCTGTCCTCTATTTTTCAGATAGGTAGCATAATCGACGTACCTTTTCCGATCGATAAAACTAGCTAAATTAGGTCCAGCTCGTTTATTTTGTATAGCTTTCTGAACGCTGAAGACAAATGCATCACTACCGCTTCCTGAGCCGTAACTTACAACGAAGATTTTTTCACCCGGTTCAGCAATATCAAAAGTTGCAGCTAAACCTACAGGAGTTGAACCAGCGTAAGTGTTCCCTATCCGCGGAACAAGAAGTCCAGGGTTAATCTGGTCCATATTAAAGCCAAGACTCCGGGCAACTTTGATAGGAAATTTCGTGTTGGGTTGATGAAAAACCGCGTGCTTAAAATCAGCTGCCTTATAGCCAGTATCTTCCATGAGCCCTTTAGCGGCCTCTAAGATGTGCTTAAAGTAAGCTGGTTCCCCAGTAAACCTATTTCCATGACGTGGGTACATCTCCTTCGATCTTCTCCAGAAATCAGGGGTATCAGTTACATAACTATAACTAGACTCAAGGTAAGCTATTGTATCATCACCCTTTTCAGCAAAGATAAAGGCAGCCCCTCCGCAGGCAGCTGTATATTCTAATGCATCCTGGGGCCTGCCCTGGGCAGTATCAGCACCTATCGCCATTGCATATTTATGCATACCACTTCCAACAAGCGCGATACAGTTCTGCATTGCTTCTGTACCCGCTTTACAGGCAAACTCATAATCAGCAGTGGATACATTTGGTGTCGCTCCAATAGCTTCCGCTACAATAGTGCCACTTGGTTTAACAGCGTAAGGTTTGCTCTCCGTACCAACATATACCGCCCCGATTTCAGAAGGGTTAATAGAGGCACGTTTTACTGCTTGTTTAGCGCACTCAACTGCGATGGTTATAGTATCCTCATCAGGTGCAACTACCGACTTTTCCTCAATTGGGACACCCGTTCCTCCCCATATCCTGTTAACTTCAGTGGCTTCCAGACGGTAGAATGGTATATAGGCACCATAGCCAATAATGCCTACGTCTCGTATAGTCCTCAAATTTATCACTTGAATTAAAGAAACATCATGTATGCTACCTATTTAAGCAACACGACGTAAGACGAACCTGTATTCGACATGAGACGAGTGTTAGGTGAAATAAATGTCTCGAATTGATTTTAAACTTCTAAGATTAGCTCTTAAACTATAGGGGGGAGTAAAAGAGGTCCTAATTTCATCTATATCGTCTCCTAGTATCTCAATATCTTCATTTTTTATTGGTCCAATTCCTCTGGCTGAAGATTTTGCAATATGGGAGATAAATCTAGGATCATATCCCATGATTCTACTGCAAGTACTATCAACACTAACGATATTTTTACCTGATACTATTATCTCGAGACAAATTGGATTGCCAACAACAGGACCATTACCCTCCATACAAGTCAGCCCATCTACAACAATTAGGTCTGTTCGAACTTTTTCAGCTAAAAATGTGAGAACTGAATCAAGATGTCTGTGAAGTCTGTTTTTATTCTTTCTTTGAAAAACACCATAAAGATTCTTAATACCCAAGGTTACAAGAGTATGAGCGCAGGTCTTTATTTTTGGTATATTAATAAAATAATCAGCATCTAAAACAGTTAAAGGAAGCCTAAGATTAGTTCCAGCGACAGGGTATTCTCTATAATCGTCATTACTTAGATTAATGAAATCAATATTCCATTCTTTAAATTTAGCAAGATAACCTGTTTCATATACCCTTTTTTCAGCGGTCCCACTGATATTATCAGATTCCACAATAGTAATTTTACAATCCTTTTTTCGAATTAGCTCGATAACAGCTTCAATTACCCTTAAATCTGTATTAACCATACCCCCAGGATTTTTTGAATTACAGATATTTGGTTTAACAACAACATTCGTACCTTTCTTAACTTCTATACCACCTATGAAATCAATAGAAGTTCTGACAGCCTTTCGAACATCACCTTCAGATTTAACAACAGATACCTCATACAATCTAACTAACCTCCTGATTAAAACAGTTGGAAACTTTTTCCATGATTTTTAAAATTACTATCTCATCATCCAGAGATATTCTAGGACTCTCAAAGCCATTTATAACTCTATCAAAGTGTAAATACAAGTTTTTAAAACCAGGATGCCTTAATCTAAACAAGTCGAGATACCATTTTAAACCTCGAGTACGATAGATTTTAGTTAATCCATTTGTTTTCATTTTGATAGAATATGGATTCCACATTAGATCAGTTATCATCCGTCCTTTAGATCCTTCAATAATAACCGAAAATCTTGGTATCAGACTGGTCCAGCTTATTCCACAACTAATATTTATTCCATCTTCGGTTAGAAGAGATGTTTCCAAATTATCACAAACATCATAAGAGCTACACCACCAATAAGTATCCATTACATCGACAGGATATCCAGCAAAAGGCATAATCACTGATAAAAGATGAGGTAAAACATCCTCGACGATTCCTCGATTACTACTGGTCCTAAAGTCTGTCAAAGACCTATAAGATCTTAAATTATTTTTAAATAAAACTTCTATAGATTCAACTTTACCAAGATTTTCATAAAAATTTTGAACTAAATCTAGACAGGGTGAGAAGGCATAGTTATGAGCTGGAAGAACTATAAGATTATAGTTTTCTGTGAGATTCTTAATTCTCTCAAGGTCCTCAGTATCTTGAGCCAGTGGTTTTTCACAAAGGACATGCTTGCCTCCTTCCAGTGAGTCTAATACCATCTGGCTATGATATTGTGGCGGCGTGTTAATTACTACCGAGTCTACCTCAGGATCCCTTATAAGTTTCCTATAATCTGTAAAAGCTTTCTGAACCCCAGTTTTTTTGGTTAAGTCATTTAATCTTGCTTTATTTATATCAGAAAGAGCAACTATTTCTATATCATCCAGCATGTTGAGAGCTCTTAGATGGAACATTGTGGTGACTCTTCCACACCCGATTATTCCAAGCTGGAGCATATTTTTATTTCCTGAACTGGGATTAAAAGAGTTGGGTAACTATTCTAGGAACCTGCAAAATAGCATATCTGTAAGTCCTTTTGGGTTATTCAAATTCGGAGGCTTTGGTGGATCTCTGATGTTACAGAAATGCTTCCAGTAAAGATACTTGCCTATAGTCACTTCTAAGTTAAATGTACGGTGCATCCATACATCAACTGTACCCATCCATCTTCTTCCAAGAAAGCTACCAGCGAAAGCCATTCCTACCAGATACCCTACTATGGCTAATCCAAGTCTAAGAATCTGAGTTATGGGAAACTCCATCATATCACTAGCGATACGCTATGAAGCAAAGAATAAAAGTCTATCGTACTCTAGTCTCAAAGATCCCCATAATTTCCCTGTATCCATACTGAAAACTAACAAGAGCACAAAGAAGCAGCTCAAACCAGTAGGTAGCTAATCTAGTTAACAAGCTGATAGCACTAGCAGAGTTCAAAGGTATACCCACTAATACAAGAGCACCGGTAAGACCAGCATCGACTATTCCCAGTCCACTTGGAATAACAATGTTTAGCTGCTGGATAAACTCAACAACCGCATAGATTAATATTATAATCCAAAAATCGATATCATATCCAAGAGACAGAGCAACTAAATATGAGGTTATACTACCAGTACTCCAATGAAAAGCAACAAAAAATATTGAAACCAGATTTAGCTTGACGTTACTACTAAGAATCTTAAGTGCTTTTTCAACCTCATTAACAAATCTTTGAAATCCACCTAAATCAGTCTGAGACTTGTACAATTTATTAAATATATTTCTCTTAACCCAAAAGGGACTTTTTTCATATAATTTAATTAAGGATTTTGGCCTCATAATTAAACTAAAAAGCATGATATTAAAAAGCGCATAAATTACAACAAACCTAACATACCAAATGTTAACAGGTATAGAACCTCCTTGGACAATTGTAACCATGAATCCTCCAAAAGTAATTAACACCCCAAAAGCTAGGAAATAATAGACTTTGCTAAGAACTACACTGGAGACGATTTTTCCAGTATCGGATCCTGATTCCCTTTTAACAAGGAAAGCACGAATAATCTCCACCCCGGAAGGAATTGGAAGAATCCACACAACAAACATACTCACAAAGGTAATCTGAACGGACTTCCATAAACTAATGTTGACATTCAGAATCATCAAAATAATGTACCAAGAAAAAGCTAGAAAGAATAGCCCAATATAGTTTAGAATAACAGCCAACCCAAAAGTAATGAGATCAAATCTACCTACCTGAAACAAGACTTCGAAAGGATTGGTATAAATTAGATAAGCTAAGAAGAGCATGATTCCTACCAAAGTGAAAAATATTCTCACTTTTGTTCTCTTCAAAGCAGTTACCAACTGAATGACTTCGACACAGCAATAAATATGTTAATCGTATTACATATTCCGATGGATAGGTTTATTGAATTCTTAGAAAAAAACAGGCGGAAAAATATTACTACAGTAACACCAGGAGGCAACCATGGAGATACACTAATACATATGGGCTTGATAAAAAAACTAAGAGAATTAGATATAAAATATAACTCAATAAACCTTGAAAAAGAATACAACGCACACCCAATCATCGGTCTAAAATTTTTAATTAATATAGCATTGTGGAAGCTGGGAACATCAAGAGGGTTCAGGCTTATAGAGATACCTGAAAACACTGATTTAATACTTTTTGAAGGAGGAGGGTACATGAGCGATATCTGGTATGGACCAGCTTTGATCCAACAGATCTCCAAAAGAAATCCCCAACCGATTGCAATTGCCCCTCAAAGCTACTTGTTCGATAAAACTGACCCGAATGATTTCTTCAAAGATGGAAGAGATGTAAAATTATTTTGCAGGGAAAAATTTAGTTTAAAACATCTAGAAGAGCAAAAACTTTCCTCAAATATTGAAATTGAACTAAGTCAAGATACCGCCCTCTATTTGGAAAAAAAAGATCTTGATAAATATATCAAACCATGCGATGAATACTATGAATTAATCGCATTTAGAAAAGACAGAGAATCAATTCTAACAAATAATACCAAAAAAAAGGTTCTAAGAGAATGTATAAACCCTCTTGAAAAGGATATCTCAATGACTAAACAACTGGAAGACTTCGTTTCCTGGGTAGCAAACGCGGGCAAGGTATATACAGATCGACTGCATGTAGCAATACTTGCCAAGATTATGGATAAAAAAACAAGGCTCTACCCAAACAAATATTATAAAAATATAGGAGTATGGGAATACAGCCTCAAAGAATCAATATCATTCATAAATGAAAACATTAGTGAATTTTAAATTCTTAGCAACTAAAAAGTAAACATGGTTCAAGCTCAAGAGTTTCCAAGCCTGAGCATTATAGTTCCGGTTAGAAACATGGCTAGAACCGTGAGAGATACCTTAGATTCCGTTACCCAACTAGATTATCCCGAAAATTTACTTGAGATCGTATTTGTAGACGGAAGAAGCACAGATAAAACACTGGAAATTATATCTGAATATCCCGTAAAACTAATTGAACAGGAAGGAAAAGGCCTAAACGCGGCAAGAAATACAGGTATCAAATATAGTAAAGGGGATATAATAGCCTACACAGATGCTGATTGTGTTGTACCACCCGACTGGGCGAAAAGAATAGCATTAAATTTTAGTGACCTAAATGTCGGATGTGTAGGAGGAACTATGGAAGGTTATGATAAAACTAATCCTTTTGGTAACTATATGGACGAAACATTCTTTCATGTAACACCTGGTTTTAGAGTAAGAATAGAAACAAATGATCTAGAGCTAATGCAGTTTCCAGCGGGAGCAAACATGGCATTCAGACGTTCTGCTCTTGCCCGAATAAAGTTCTTTGATGAAAACATAACATATGGTTTTGATGACCTTCAGCCTGTTGAGGAGATGAGTTTCAAAGGTTTCAGAATAGTCTTAGATCCAACTGTACGTGTACAACATCAACATCGAACGACTTTAGCTAGTTTATTAAAACAGCATTTCAATTATGGTAGAGGGGGGACTTTGCTTTTCATCAATAAACGTGCGAGTATACTTGCTCATTGGTTCACTTCATATTTGATATTTACGACAGCTTTTCTATCAACGCTTATCTTTCTTATTTATCTTGGATTAAAGATCAAGCATCCTTTACCTTGGAATCTAGTCTTTGGTTCCTTTGGATTATTTTTCACTGTATTTTGTGTTTATTATATTCCTATAAGTATTAAAACCAGAAAAGCTTGGAAAACCTTGATTTATCCTTTACTTGATTTACTCAGAGGATGCGCATTTACCTTTGGTGGTGTATACCAGCTTTTCAAATCATTGGGCCAGAAAGTGATAAGACAGTGAACTTTCACATTCGAGAAGTTAGAGAGGATGAACTTGATATTATTCATTTATTAGAAGAAAATATATATGATACACCGTGGAGCCGTAGCTTCATTACACTTATGGCAAAATTGGAAAAGAAGTTCTTTCTTGTGGCTGTCAAAGATAATAAAATTGTAGGATATTCAGTCGGTGAGGTTGAATCTAGAGGAAAAAAGAGAAACACAGGCCATATAATGAATGTCGCTGTTAAAAAATCGTTTAGGAATCAAGGAATAGCATCCGGTCTCCTAGATGAGCTTGAGAGACGTATAAAGGAAAATGGTGCAGAGATTTCTTATCTCGAGGTAAGAATTTCAAATGTAAAAGCTCAAGAACTCTATAAGAACCGAGGATACATATTTCTACGAAAAATTGAGAATTATTATGGAGACGAAGACGCCTTCGTGATGACGAAAAAATTAGAATAGTTCTGATCAATTTCAAGATTTGCATGAACAGGTATACTTCTATATTAGCTCCCAGAGTATAATCTAAGAGATTCAGGTGAATAATTTGGGAGATATTAAAATTGCTATAGCAGGGATAGGAAATTGCTGCTCAGCTCTCGTTCAAGGTATCGAATACTATCAAAATAATAGTACCAATATGGGTTTATTACACCAAAAAATTGGGAAGTATTCAGTAAACGATATAGAAATCGTAGCAGGATTCGATATAGATAAAAATAAAATTGGAAAAGACCTATCTGTAGCTATATTCTCAGAACCAAACAAAGCACCAAAATACATTGAGGTTAAAAATTCTGGAATAGGTATCATGATGGGTCCTGCTCCAGATAATGTTCAAGAAGATAGTATGACTGAATTAATAAAAGCTGATAATAACTCAGTGGATGTAACAAAGGTTCTTGTAGAAAAACAGGCAGATATCTTAGTAAACCTGATTTCAGGAGGCTCAGATAAAGCTAGCAAGGTTTATGCAGAGGCATGTTTGGACGCGGGATGTGGATTAATAAACGCCACACCCTCAGGGATAGTGAACAATCTTGCTCTTGCATCTGACTTCAAGAAAAAAGGACTACCCTTAGCTGGAGACGACCTTATGAGTCAGATGGGTGCAACTGCCCTGCATATGGGGTTGCTAGAATTCATGGAAGACCGTGGAGTTCAAGTTGATGAAAGTTTTCAACTAGATGTTGGGGGTGGATCAGAGTCTATAAACACTTTGGAGAAAACTAGAGAGATTAAGAGACGGATTAAGACAGAAGTAGTAAAAAGTGTAGTCCCTTACAATTTTGACCTCATTTCTGGGTCAGCTGATTTTGTGGACTTTCTTGTAAATGGTCGAGATAGCTTCTTTTATTTTAAGGGAAAGTATTTCACTGGAGCTGAGTTTACTATGGATGTAAAGCTTAGTACACAAGATGCTCCAAATGCAGGTTCTATACTTGTTGACACTATCAGAGGATTAAAAATTGCTAAAGACTGTGGACTAGGAGGCCCAATAGAAGCAATTTGTGCATATGGGTTTAAACGCCCCCCAAAATATTTAACTCTTAAAGAAGCTTATAGACAATTTCACAACTTCATCAGGGAAAAATAAATGAATCTAATTTTTGTAATAGGAACAGCAGGATCTGGTAAGAGTACACTTACTGCCTCGTTTACACGTTTTCTCGAATTTCATAGAGAGGATGTCATGGCTGTAAACCTTGACCCAGGATCAATAATTCTACCATATGTTGCCAATGTAGATGTCAGGGAATACATTAAGGTAGAGGAGCTAATGGAAGAATATGGTCTGGGTCCTAATGGCGGACTTATGCTAGCCCATGATATGATCACAGGTATTGTTGAAGATCTTAGTCGCGAAATTGAGGGATTTACTCCTGACATATGCATAATTGATACGCCCGGTCAAATGGAGTTATTTGCTTTTCGTAATATTGGAGCGCAGATTGCACATGATTTAACCACAGCGGAGAAAGGTATAATCTATCTTTTTGATGGCGTATTTTGTAGAGATCCCTTGAACTATGTAATGAACATGTTTCTGGCTTCGGCGATAAACACAAAATTTCTATTACCCCAGTTTCAGGTCATCTCTAAGATCGACTTATTGACAGAGAATCAAATTAATGAGATAGTTGGATGGAGTGAGGACCCCTTCCTATTAGAGGATTCAGTGGATGCGAAGTTATCTGGTATGAATAGGACTATTAGTCAAGATATGATAGAGGTTATTAACAGACTTGGAATAGATTTTGCACCAGTCCCAGTTAGCAGCTCTACTACTGAAGGCTTTGATTATCTTTACGCTGAGCTTATGAGGGTCTTTACAGATGGGGGGAGGTTTACACCTTAATCTGTTACAATAGTTTTCACACAAATCATTAAGTAATATCTCTCGTATTCATTCTCATATTTGCGCATGTAATATAGGCTAATATTTTTACAGAACTTTTCTAATATCAATTTTAAATATCTTGCATTTTGAAATATATATTGGTTAGATCTTTAAGCATTAAATGCATGTAAGTTTAATGACAAAGAAATTTTTCACTCGAAATCATTAAAACATCATAACGTATATTCAACTTGATCATTATGCAAAAAACGCTCTATCTAACCCAAGATGAAGTGGAAGACGTACTAGATATGAAATCAACCCTTGAAGCAGTTGAAAATGCTTTCAAAGAAATGGGGAATGAGAATATAGAGATGCCTCCAAGGGTATACCTTCACTTTGACAAAGGAGTACTAATAGCCATGCCTGCATATATGCCAGGTCTGAACGCAGCGGGTACAAAAATTGTAACCGTACATCCTGATAATAGAAAGGAATATAATTTACCGGCTGTAATTGCTAGAATTATTCTTAACAGTCCAGAAAATGGTGTGCCCTTAGCAATAATGGACGGTACATATGTAACAGCTCTTCGAACAGGTGCAGCAGGAGCTACTGGAATAAAATATCTTAGTAGAGAAGATAGCGAGGTAGCCTGTATATGTGGAGCAGGAGTGCAGGGTAGGAGTCAGCTCTTAGGATTAATGGAAGTCCGACCAAGTATAAAGAAAATTAAAATATATGATATAGTTCCTGAAGCTAGAGAAGCTTTTATAGAACAACATAGTAAAGAGTTCACCGATGTAGAATTTATTGGTGTGGATTCTGCAAAGGAAGCAACGGAGAATAGTGATATTGTAATAACTTGCACTCCGAGTCCTGAACCCTTTATTGATGGTGTTTGGTTGAAAAGAGGAGCTCATGTATCAGCTATTGGCGCGGATACAGGTGCTAAACGTGAACTTATGACTAGTGTTATAAAGAAATGTGATAAACATGTGGTTGACTTTGTTCCACAGGCTTTCGTTGTTGGAGATTTCAAAGCCCCAAAAGAAGAGGGAGTTATCACAGAAGATGACATATATGCTGAGCTTGGAGAAATTGTAGCCGGGAAGAAGAAAGGCAGAGAGTCGCCAGAAGAAATTACTATGTTTAAAGCAACTGGTTTAGCCATACAAGATGTTGGAACTGCTCATAAAGTCTATCAACTCGCTAAGGAGAAAGGTGTAGGGAAAGAAATCTAATTTTCCAATTTTTTTAAAAATGCTTAATCTTCCAATAGTTTTTGTATGAATATATAATTTCAATAAGCAAACTTTATTTTTGTTTCATTGAATTTTACTAATTATTAGTGCAATTTATTTAACCAAGATCAGATATTATTATCTAGGTTTCTAGAATTGACTAAGACGATCGAAGAATTAGCTCAAATTGAAATATCCCAAATATTATCAAGGAAAGAAAGTATTTTTGATCCCAGTGATACCTCCAGTAAAGCTCTTGGGTATCTAAAAGATACAGGGAATTATGAGGTTGCTGTAGCATCAGGTAACAAGGTAGGTATAATCACTGTAAGGAGTCTCCTTGGAGTTGATCAACCTCAGATGACCAAGATAGAAAGTATTTGGGACCAAATTGGGGCAGCTCATCCTGAGGACTCAATCTTAGTTATCGCTGATGTTATGCTTTCAAATAATATTAGAGCACTCCCAGTAATAGAAAATGGTGATGTAGTTGGGATCGTATCCCAAATGAATATTATATACGAAATGACAAAAATTGCGGAACTACGAAAAATCTCCTGTAAAGACATCATGCAAAGACAACTAATTACTATGCGTCCTAATGAGGGGATAGCTCAAGCAAGACGTAAGATGTTAGATGAAGGAATTAGCCATATACCTGTTATAAATAATGGTAAGATCAAAGGTTTGGTTACAGCCGAACAAATAGTACATAGTTTTATTACTCCTGCATCAAAGACCACTAGAGGAGATAGAGCTGGAGAAAAAGTTTCAAGATTCCCTGGTCAGGTCAACGCTATAATGGATGAACAACCATTCACTTTGAATATTAATTCAAATGTTCATGATTTGGTACATGAATTTAATAAGATACAGAAAAGTGCCTGTCTTATCATAGATGACGAGGAAAAATTAATTGGAATAATCACACCGAGAGAGATTCTCTCCATAATTACATCATTAAAACTAGAACCCAAGCTACCAGTTTTTATTGTCGGTCTTACCGATGAAGACTTCTTTGAACAGTCAATTGCAGAAGAAAAGGTACGTAGAATTGTGAGTAAGAGCCTGAAGATATATCCAGATTTGAACGAAATTAGAATAAAAGTTAAGAAACAGAGTACAGGAGGAGAAAGGGCAAGGTATCAACTAACTGCAAGAGCTTTGGGTCCTTCCACTAGTTTCCAAGCAAAACATGAAGGTTGGGGCCTAATGGAGACTTTTGATGGTTTATGCGATGCTTTAGACAAGACTTTGAGAAGAGCGAAAAAGGAGCCACAAAAAGGACCAAGAAGGGGAAGAAAAAGGCGTAATCCTCAACTGAAGCCTTGATCTTTTCATTATTATTACTAGTGGATGATGATATGAAATTTAGAATAGTCATAACTGAGCCAATTAATAGGAAAGGAATAGAGTACTTAGAAGAGAAGAACGTTGAGGTTATTGAACTCTCTCCTGGGAGTACTCAAATGGATTTGTTTAAAATTAGTAAAGAATATGATGGGTTGATAACTAGGGGCGGGATAAAGATTTCAAGGGAACTCATGGATCAGAGTCCTAAACTTAAAGTCGTGGGGGTTCACGGAATTGGTTGTGATCATGTTGATCTCCAAGCAGCTGGAGAAAAAGGCATTGTGGTTTGTAATACACCTGATGCTTTAACGGTAACAGTGGCTGAGATGGCTCTTGGATTATTATTAGCAATTCTTAGAAATATTGTAAGTGCTGATAAAGCGGTAAGAAAGGGAGAATGGAACAGAAAATACAGTGATCTTATTGGTACTGAGTTAGCTGGAAAGACTGTTGGTATAATTGGGATGGGGAGGATTGGTCAAGCTACGGCTGAACGAATAAAGGCTTTTGGAGCCAAGATATTATACTGGTCACGAACTAGAAAAACTGAGCTAGAAAGTATATTTGGATTCGAGTGGAGAGAATTTGATAAATTACTTGAGGAGAGTGATATTATTAGCATGCATATTCCAGGGACTCCTGATACATACCACATGATTGGTGAAAGAGAGATTGGATTAATGAAAAAAGGAGTACGTATAATCAATACAGCGCGTGGCAGGGTAATCGATGAGACAGCACTAGTTAAAGCGTTAGATTCGGGAAAAATTGCTTCAGCTGGTCTTGATGTTTTTGAGGAAGAGCCCTTGGATCCGGAGAATCCTCTTTGTAGCCTTGATAATGTGATTCTTACACCACATCTTGGAGCCAGTAACCGAGAGGGTATGGAAAGAATGGCCATACAAGTTGCTGAATGCGTCCTCAAATCCTTGAGAGGAGAAACACCTGATAACCCTGTAGTTATATAAAGGTAGTATAATGAGAGTTGCAGGTTTATTTAGTGGAGGAAAAGACAGCACCTATGCAGCTAGAATAGCACAGAAAAAGGGCTTGGAACTCTCTTATCTTGTATCTGTTAATCCAAAAAACCCTGATAGTTACATGTTTCACACAGTAAACTTACATCTAGCTCCTTTACAAGCCAAGTCATGGGGGATATCATATGTTGGGCTTGAAAGTCTCGGGAGGAAGGAGAATGAGATATATGATCTTAAAGAGGGCTTATCAAAGCTTGATATCGATGGGGTTGTATCTGGTGCTATTGCATCCAATTATCAGAGAACTAGAGTGAATAGAATTTGCGAGGACTTGGGTATTGTACATATTTCCCCTTTATGGAGTAAGGAAAGAGAGCCACTAATCAGAGAAATGCTCAGTAACAAAATGTTGATTATTTTCTCAGCAGTCGCTGCTTATGGATTGGACGATTCTTGGCTTGGCGAAGAATTGAATGAAAATAAATTGAAAAACCTAGTTCAGTTGAATAAAGACTTCGGTGTGGATATCTCTGGTGAGGGAGGGGAGTATGAGAGCCTAGTCTTAGATGCTCCCTGGTTTAAGAAAAGAATCGAGATCATCGATGCTGAGAAGAAGTGGAGTGGAACAAGTGGTCGATATAAGGTAAAAAAAGCGCGGTTGGTCAAAAAAATACATAAAGATTAAAAAATCCCTTCAACCATTTTGTTGAAGAGGAGAATGCGGTGATGTCCCGCCAAACAGTTTAGGCCTTTTGGCCCTTCAACAATTTCCTAGATACTCCTCTGCTGTTCTAAAAAATCATCTCAAACAGTATGAGCTATGGCACCACCAAAAAGTCTCAGGAGAAAATGAATATGAGTAAAAATGATGAAGAGGTAGTTTCAGAAGCCCTGAAAGCTGAAGAAAAGTTACATAGTGAGTGGTATATATTGGATCTTGGGGGTGAACTCCATCCTCTGGATGAGTTTGATTTCACAGGTCACAAGAATCTACAGATATTTAGCGGATATGAATATGAGAAGGTTCGGGAAGTAGATAGAACACCACCTCATGTGGAGCTCATGAGAAATTTAGAACTGGTGGATTATGAACCCGCTTCTGATCCCGGAAATATGAGATTTTATCCCAAAGGTAGAATGATTAAAGCACTCTTAGAAGAATACGTGACTCAAAAAGTTCTAGAGTACGGTGGAATGGAAGTTGAAACCCCTTTAATGTACAGCATGCTACATCCAACCCTCAAGGGATATTTGGACAGATTCCCTGCAAGGCAATACACTATAGAATCAGATGATACTCCCTATTTTATGAGATTCGCAGCATGCTTCGGACAGTTCCTGATCAGTCATGATGCTACCATAAGCTACAAAAATTTGCCTATGAGAATCTACGAGATGACCAGGTATAGTTTTAGAAGGGAGCAAAGAGGAGAACTCACTGGTCTGAGAAGATTAAGAGCCTTCACAATGCCTGACGTCCATGCATTTTGTAAGGATATGAATCAAGTAAAAGTGGAGTTTATGCGAAGGTTCAAACTTAGCCAGGATGTCTTAAAAGGTATCGGATTAAGCAAGGAAGACTACGAATTAGGGGTAAGGCTAGTAGAAGATTTTTATGAAGAGAACAAGGAATTCGTAAACCAGTTAGTACAGGAACATGGTAAACCAGTCTTAGTGGAGATGTGGCGTGATCGGTTCTTCTATTTCGTATTAAAATGGGAGATGAATTTCGTAGATACAATGGGAAAAGCAAGCGCACTTAGCACCGATCAGATAGACGTTGAGAATGGAGAAAGATATGACATAAAATATATGGATGAAGATGGAAGCCAGAAACATCCATTCATTCTACATTGCAGCCCAAGCGGAGCAATTGAACGTGATATCTATGCCTTACTTGAAAAAGCAGACTTCATGAGGCAGGAAGGAAAAAAGCCCAGCCTACCCCTCTGGCTTGCACCAACACAAGTCAGAATCATACCCGTAAGTGAAGAATACTTAGAACTAGCAGATCAGATCAATGGAGAGCTGGATTATGTCCGTGTCGATATAGATAACAGAGAAGAGACGGTAGGTAAAAAGATCAGAGACGCTGAAAAGGAATGGATACCCTACATAATAGTAGTAGGGGAACGTGAAATTGGTAAAGAGAAACTACCAATAAGAATACGTGGAGAAAAATCAAGGAAAATGAGCGTCGAAGAAGTTGAAGCTGAGATACATGAAGCAACTGTTGGTAAACCCTTCAGACCTGTACCCCTTCCAAAATATCTACAAGAGCGGCCTAAATTCGTTGGATAAGTATTCTTTTTCTTTATTCCTTATTTCTATTTTTTCTTCTATCAATTATTTAATAGCTAAACAAGTATGTTATGTGTACATAGTTTGAGAAAAGACGGGAGCATTAAGGAGTAAGAATCTTAGAATGGGAGGAAATCAGCAAAAACTAGAGCTATATTTCCTTGGAACAGGGGGAGGAAGATTCGTAATGAGCACACAAAAGAGAAGAACAGCAGGTTTTAGAATAACTAATAACGAAACTCAGGTTCATGTAGATCCAGGTCCTGGAGCCCTAGTCTTCTCTAATTGGGCTGGATTACCTCCTAGTAAACTTAGCGGATTAATTGTAACCCATTGTCACCCAGATCATTATACTGATGCTGAGGTTTTTATCGAATCTATGACTCTTGGGACCAGAAGAAGTCAAGGATTACTTGCAGCTACTAGAAGCGTATTACATGGGTTTGAAGGGGTAGGCCCCAGTATAAGCCAATACCATCAAAGACTCCCTGAGCAAGTTGTGGAACTGAAAAAGGGAACTGAGTTCAAAATAGACAATATGAAGTTTAAGGCTATTGAGGCAAGGCACTCTGATCCTACAAGTGTCGGTATACGACTAGAAGTCCCAGAACTAGGTTCTTTTGGTTATACAAGTGACACAGGTTATTTTTCTGAATTATCTAGTTATTTGGAAGATCTTAGGCTTTTAGCTCTGTGTGTTATTTGGCCTAGAAATAATCCCATCTCGAAGCATCTATGTACGGATGATGCCTTGATTATTATTGAGGAAGCTGCGCCTAGTGCGGTCTTACTTACACATTTTGGTATGAGAATGTTAAATGCAGATCCCACAAAGGAAGCGGTTTATTTACAAGAAAATACTGGTGTTCCTGTGATTGCTCTTAAAGATGGGATGAAAATATCGATAGAAGATAATATTATAATACAAGGTCCAAGAAAAAGTGATGATATAATTACATTAGAAGTATAAACTGATCTTATTTTAGCTCCTTGCTTATGTAGTTGATTATTATTGAAGTGTCCTCTTCTCTTGTAAGCATCAGTCCCCTGAAGCTGGTAATGTTCACTACCAAATGATTTGACTGAGCAGAGACCCAAATAGAGGGATTCTTCCTCATCAAACTCTTTACAATATTATTAACCTCATCTGGATCCCTATCTAGAATTAGATGAACAGAGATCCTTCCAGGTTCTTCTGGGTCCTCGCCAACATCATACAGTTTAGTATTGACTCCGGGAATAGCTTTCCAAGCATCCATCATTTTATCAGCTTTTCGTCGAGCAGCATTGAAAATTCTCTCATAATCTTTCTCGAGATGTTCCTCCAGAGAAGCAACAGCACCTGTAATAGATGATCTATCCATCTTATAGCCCCGGAATACACTACCATGGGGTCTGTCTGGCTCAGCTTGAAGGAATAAGTTACCACCGGGCCCTCCTTCCTGTCCAATGAAACTATGGAGAGCTACAATTTCCACCAATTCTTTTTTGCCCAAGAGGATTCCTGCGGTATTGGGTCCTCCGAAATATTTGCATGAGTATGCCACAAGATCAGCATCTTTTTCTATATATCGTGTAAAGCCATCTTTCGGATAGCACTGGAAGGCTGCATCGACAATTACTGGAAAACCATTTCTGTGAGCGATTTCTATTACTGTATCTAAATCAACAATGTTGGCTGTTTCAGCCGCAAAGTTACCAGTAGTTCCATGTGCCATATAATGAAATCCTGCAGTTCTATCGGTGATGGCTTCCTGTATCATCTTTGGTGTACATCCTTTCTTTTCATCCCCAACCTCTACGAGTTTTCCTCCTGCGACGGTCATGCTTCTATCATACTTGAAATCTCTGAGGGCTCTTTGGATTATAAACTCGTTATTCATACCTGATGTATCTGGTAATTTACTCATATACTCCTGATTCTTCCCTGCCATGCAGGCTGCTGCGCTCATTGAGAGCGCTGCAAAGACACCCGGGGTAACGAAAGTAGCTTCAGCTCCCGTTAACTCACATATCCTTTTGCCTGCTTTCTCTTCTAATTCCCATAGCCAGGCAAAGTTTCTGTCCGCTTCATCCATTGCTGCCCTTACTTTATCAGAGAAAGTGTGTCCACCTATCAGAGTATATGTGCCAAAACAGTTGATAACTCTATTAACCCCTATTTTTTCGTATAAACTCATGTTATTACAATGTGAAGAAGATAATTAACATTAACTTATGTAATTCTTGATGTGAAAATATATATTAGACCCCACCACAACAGTAGTTAAAGTCTGAGATGAGGTATATGGGGTATTGTTTTGTTGATCCCCAGAAAGGGATCATGTAACCACCATGAGTATAAGCCTAGAGTACAGACAATAGCGGACATCCTTTTAAGAGACCTATACATGCATTGCCGTATTCAGGGATATGATCCGCAGTTAACAGGAGATGATAGCTAATGAAAATACTACCACGAAAAATCGATTTCCTCGAGGTAGAGGGAAAATGGCAGAAAAAATGGGAAGAAGAAAAGGTATACAAGTACGATTGGAAGGATGAATCGCGACTCGTTTATAGTATCGATACGCCACCACCCTACCCTAGTGGAGACTTCCATATGGGTAACGTTCTGAACTGGACATATTTCGATATAAGAGCTCGCTATAAACGTATGAGGGGCTATAATGTACTCTTTCCACAAGGATGGGACTGCCATGGCTTACCTACAGAAGTAGCTGTGGAAAAAGCTAAAGGTATAAGGAAAAGTGATGTGCCTCCTGATGTTTTCCGTAAAATGTGTGAAGAATGGATAGAGGAATATATCCAGATAATGAAGACCGCGGTAATAGAATTAGGTTGCAGTGTAGACTGGACAACAGAATATCGTACAATGGAACCAGAGTATATGAGAAAGATCCAGCTTAGCTTTCTCAAGCTATATGAAAAGGATATGATATACAAAGGAGAACATCCTATCAACTGGTGTCCCCGCTGTGAGACAGCAATAGCTGATGCAGAGGTGGAACACAATGAGAAAAAGGGGAAAATTTACACAATTCCCTTTGAGACAGAGCAAGGAGAATTACTCATTGCCACAACACGACCAGTGTATCTTCCTGCCTGTGTGGCTGTGGGTGTGAACCCTATCGATGATAGATATAATCATCTCATTGGAAAAGAAGCCAATGTACCATTATTTAACCAAAAAGTTCCCATAATCGCCAACGATGAGGTTGATCCAAATTTTGGGACAGGTGCGATGATGATTTGTACTTATGGAGACAAAGCTGATGTCGTAGCCGTTGCTAGATTTAATCTCCCAGTAGTGAATTTAATCGATGGAAGTGGAATTTTACAGGACGTAGCAGGTAAATACTCAGGAATGCAAATAGCGGAAGCTCAGAGAGCTATAGTACAGGACCTTCGTGAGAAAGATCTGATAAGAGACGAGAAAGAGCTGGATCAAGAAGTGGGGTTGTGCTGGCGGTGTGATACTCCTATTGAGGTAGTTACAGCTAAGCAGTGGTTTATGAAGACCATATCCCTTACTGATAAAGTCGTCGAGACTGCAAAGGAGATAACATGGTATCCAGAGTGGATGAGGCAACGACTCATAGATTGGGCTACGGGTCTTGACTGGGATTGGGTTTTAAGTCGGCAGCGGGTCTTCGCAACACCTGTCCCTGCATGGTACTGTAAAAGATGTGGTCTCATAAGACTAGCAAAACCTGACGAATTGCCAGTTGATCCGAAAGTAACCGAGATCAATGACAGATGCAAATGTGGCTCTACCGAGTTTGTTCCTGATACAGATGTAATGGACACATGGTTCGACAGTAGCCTAACGTGCGCTATTCATGCGGGATGGCCAGATAGACCTAACTGGAGAAAACAGTTTCCTGCATCTGTTCATCCAAGCGGTCAGGACATTATACGAACATGGGCTTATTATCTAATGGTTAGGCATTTGGCCCTCTTTGATGAGACTCCATACGATAGTGTACTTATCAACGGGATGGTGCTTGGTGGAGATGGTCGAAAGATGAGTAAGAGCCTTGGTAACTTTGTAAGCTCACCAGAGGTGTTTGGAAAATATGGTTCCGATGCATCTCGACAGTGGGCTGCCGCGGGAGGAAGTACAGGAACCGATATACCATACAGGTGGGAAGATGTAGAATATGGGTGGAGATTCCAGAAAAAGATATGGAATGCCTGCAGATTCGCATCAATGAGACTTGAAAATTACGAAGCAGGTAAAGTACCCGATCTTCAACTTATTGATCGTTGGATCCTAAGTAAATTGCAGGATACTATTTCTAAGTGCACTGAAGCGATGGAAAATTGTGATTTCATGAATGCCACAGAAGAGGCTCGTAACTTTATCTGGCATATATTCTGTGATCACTATCTTGAAGCAGCAAAAACCAGGTTATATGGCGATGGTGAAGGTAAGAATAGTGCACAATATACTTTGTTCAAGTCTATTGAGGTTATGTTGAAACTGATCGCTCCAATAATCCCCCATCTCGCAGAGGAGATATGGCGTATAATGTACATTCCAGATAAAAGCATACATATCTCATCATGGCCAAAAGTTGAGGAGCAATTAATAGATCACGATGCTGAGAAAATCGGGGACCTGATTATATCTGCCATAAGTGATATCCGTCGAGAGAAAAACAGGAAAGGAGTAAGCCTAAATGCTCCAATAGATCAATTGGACATACATGCACCAAATGAGTTATTAGATGACCTTCGTCAGGGTGAAAAAGATATTAAAGACACATTGAAAGTACAAAAAATAGTCTTCCAACCGGGCAGGGGAAATAAATCCTATCTTGAGGAATACCCTTCGGTTGGCTTTTCAATATATCTGGAGAAAAAACCCTAAAGCCTCCCGCTTTCTAATATTTTCTATGTCAAATGAAACAATGGTTCCTTTAGAGGAAGCGGAAAACGAGGTGAAAGTAGTTACACAAAGGTTGGCACTTCTTCATATTGCCTTCTCTAAGACGATAGTAGATAAGTTTGGGTGGGATGAGGGAAAACAACTGATATTGAACAGCATAAAACGTTATGGTCAATATGTTGCTGAAAGGACAAAACAAGGTCATCAAGGTTTACCCAAATATGGTTTCTGGGAACGCAGAGAAGGAAAGCCAGACTTGTGTGAGTTGGGAAAGATAATGTTGGAAATGGGTGAACCTGAATTAGGAAGCATGTATTGCCTTATTGATCCAGCGAAAACTATGGCTGCTAATCCAGACAAAAAAATGATTCATAAAAGATGCATGATTCTTGGTCATGATGAATGTAAGTTCGATACCGTCCCAACTACTGAGGAAGAGATTGAAGACTTTGAGAAAGACCGTGACTGGGCCTATGTAGATCCCTTAATTGATGAATATCTCAAGAAAAAGAATTAATAAGTCCTATATTTAGTGATGGCAGCCACTCCACCGAAGCTCCTGTAAAGCATCTCTCCTTCTTCGGTATGAGTGGAGATAACCTCTATTTCTGCCTCTGCCTCTTGTCCTAGCGTTACCAGTTTCTCAATAAAGTCTTCTCTTTCTTCAATTGAATACTGGCCTTCTTCACATTGCAGGCAGTTCAGGTTCTCAACCTTTTCCTCAAAATCTTCCCATTCACCGAAGTCAACTATACGGACTTCCTCAAAGCCACATGTTGAACATACGAGTTTGACATGCCAACGTCTAACCTCCTGCGATATCAAAAGTTTGTAAACATTAACGTTCTTGAGCTGTCTCAGAACCTCCTGTTCTCCATATGTAGCAAGTCCATCGTCCTCTCCCAAATGTTGTAGAAACTCCTGAACTACACTACGTTCCTGCATGTATCTTACTTTCTGGAGGAAACTACGGGATCTGTTTACTACCTCTTTGACGCCTTCTGGTCCAGTATATCCTGTGTCCACAGTAGTTAGTATCATGTCTTTAACTTCGTGATGTAGGTAGTTACCTTTCAAGAAATCTTCCTTTGTTGGACCAGGCCCCCCGACTATAATACCTCGTAGATTTTCTTGATTTAGGAAGATATCGGTAAAATAATCTCCAAGTCTATTAAAATATTCATTGAGGTGCATATTTCTTAAGCGTTCATAACGTCTTGCGCTCTGGCCACCAGCCCTAGTTTTTCCTGGAACACCGCTGGACACTTCTTTGATTATGTCAGCTCTCTCTCCTTTAAGAGTAGCAAAGGTAGCATCCTTGGAGTCCAGCACAACTACTCCATAAATATCCTCTGTTTCCAGTATTTGAAAGAGAGGATCTAACATGAAACGGTGCTCACATCTGTAGTAGTAAATATTGATGGGATCTGGTGGCTCTATTACGTAAGTGACCATCTCCTCATCGCGTTCACTTTCCCCCTTAATATTACCACTAAAGATGGCGAGACCGTTCTCAGGTACTTCCCTGAATAGCTTCAGACGTTCCATAGCTCTAGTCAAAGCATCCTGGACGTTTTTCTTCGTAGTCTTTGATTTTATATTCTCTGCTGTTCCATACTCGTTTCTAAGGTCAGTCATCACATCGTGTATCTGTTTGTTAGGTGGTATGTATACAGATACCAGTTCGGTTCCACGACCTTCTAACTCTTGCAGCCTTTCCAATGATCTTTGAAACCTGAAACGGTCTAGGGTCGTGTCACCTGATTTCGACATAGTAATTCACTGAGTATTCTCTCTAATCAGAGGAGGATATATGAAGCTTTGGAAAATTATCATATCTTATTCTTTACCACTGAACCAGAGTGCCCTCCTGTAATTGCGTTAATTATTTCCTGAGAATCTCCTCCATCTATGAAAACAACCGGTATATTTAGTTTTGAGGCTAGTCTTACCGCTCTTAGATCAAATAATCCATAGTCACCGGGTAATTGTTTCGTGTTCTCGATTATGATCTCCTTAAGCTGCTTAAATGTAAGCTCAGGGATTTTTCTTGCACTGGGTTCAGTCTTAGGGTTTTTATCATAAATTCCATCTACATCAGTAGCATTAATGATAAGATCAGCCTTCATTTTTTTAGCAAAAACTACAGCCCTATAATCTGTACTAGTACCAGGTTTGTAGCCTCCTCCAACAAGTATTTTCCCTTCTTTTTTGTATTTGAGATCTGAGCCTCTTTGATATATTCTACTCTGATCAGCAATCTCACCAAGGGCTGCCATTAATAATAATGCATTGATATGAGTTGCTTTTATACCCAAATAATCTTGAAGATCCCTGTTACCCCCAAGTTTTGTAGCTAGCTCAATAAAATAACGTGCAGGTTGACCTCCCCCACAAACAACCATGATTTCATGCCCTTCTTCATGTATTTTTTTCAAGATTTTTGCGTATTTTTTGAATAAATCTGGATTTAATACTGGAGTTGATTCTGCGCTTTTTCCTGTGAGTAGGCTTCCACCAAGACTTAGAGATATCTTCATCTTCGCAAGAATTGATTTCTGATGTTAAATGTTTTTGGGGAACGATTTTAAGGAAGTGTGAAATGTATCTGTAGATGCGCGGGGGTACCCGAGTGGCCAAAGGGGCGGGACTCAAGATCCTGTAGTGTTAGGCTTTCGAGGGTTCGAATCCCTCCCCCCGCATC
>CAZLHX010000027.1:0-25540 GCA_964559475.1 uncultured Candidatus Bathyarchaeia archaeon
AAAGACACTGCACCTAAGAAGTGGTCGAATGAGCGAAGAAGAAGTTCAGGTACAACAAGAAGAAGGAGTAAGACTATTCGGTGAATGGAGTTACGACGGCATAGACGTTAGAGACATTGGTTTAAAACGCTACCTGAACCTAGACCCAGTATACTTGCCCCATAGCGGTGGAAGGCATGAAGCCAGAAGATTCCGAAAAAGCAACCTGAACATAGTTGAACGCTTCATAAACGGACTAATGAAGCCAGGTTCTAGCGGGGGAGATAAAATCAGGATCACAGATACCGTCCGTACAGCATTTAAGATAATCAATCTAAAGACGGGAAGAAACCCAGTTGAGGTACTAGTACGGGCAATTGAGAATGCATCTCCTAACGAGGACACAACCCGGATAGGATATGGTGGAGTAGTATACCGATTAGCTGTTGATATAAGTCCTCAGAGAAGAATCGACTTGGCACTCAGATTTATCGTAAAAGGAATAAGCGAACAAACGTTCAATAATGTTAAAACTCTAGAGGAGATTATCGCTGATCAGCTTACAGGGGCAGCCAATAACGATGGAAACAACTTCGCCATAAGACGTAAACAAGAGATAGAGCGGATAGCCCTATCAAGTAGATAATCTCATTCTACAATAGACCCCCTGTTGCGAAGCCTATTAAGCCTATTAGCATCAAATAAAGAACCCAATTTTTAATTAGTCTGGCGTTTTCACGGCTGGTATTTCTTACCAAGCTATATGCAACATAAATTAAACCAATGTCCGTTATCGATACGAAGGGGATATACCAAATAGAAACCAAGTTTCTTATTATGGGAATAAAAGAAGATAGTACTGCCCCCAAGTAAAATAGTGCAGAAGCTTTAGCTGCAAAATCCGATCCTTTTGCAACAGCGACTGTTCTAACACCAGATTTCTTATCTCCCTCAACGTCTACGATACCTTTGGTAATTTCTCTTCCAGTATTGCTTAGGAAAGCTATTAAACTGAAATGGAAGGCGGTTAGAATGTTACTCGATAATAGTCCTCCATATATGAAGGGTAGCCCAATACACGTACTAACAATAAGATTTCCTAGAAAACCAGTTTTTTTCCCCCATGCTGAATATAACATCATAAGAAACCATCCTAGAAAAGAAACCAGTAGAGCTGTTACTGATACTAGATATGAAGAAACTAGGCCAGTTAAACTGAGTAACGCTGTTAGTGCCAGTGCTTCTCTTGGCTCCATTTTTCCACTCGGGAGCGGTCTTTCCGGTTCATTGATTTTATCAATCTCTATATCGAAATAGTCATTTATTGCCATGGAGGCTCCTGTGAGGCTAAAACCAGTAATAAAAGCTAACAATAGGTAAACTGGTTCATTAAGTACACTGGCTCCCCCGGTGAACAAAGCACCTACGACAATTGATAGTCCCAGCATAATGCTGTTAACTGGTCTAATAATTTGCCAGTAGGAAGCGAGCTTACTCATTACGAATACTCTTATCTCATCAGTTTAAAAAATAGATAGAATATGACTTTTTTTGTGATCTTTCCTTTAAGCATTAAATTTTGTCTATGTGAATACTATCCCCGCTTCTAACTTTCTGGAAAACTTTAGGATCCCCTTCGATTTTGCCAAAGACGTTTACTGCACTTGCAGGTCGGATCTCATTTCCTCTACTTGCAGGGGTCTTACCGAAAAATATGCAAAAAGCATTACCCGGTGGCCAATAAGCAAGGTCTCCTAGATCAACAACTTCCTTAGAATTCTCTGACTTTATATCAACGGGTATGCTGAAATAAATTTCATCACCCCAAGTACTGGCTCTCGCTTCAATTGGTAAAGCTTCGTATATCGCCTTTGCAGTTTCAGGGTTTTCATCAGTCAAAACTGCTTCTACAGGTCCTGTTAAATCTGAAGAGATTTTAATCTTCATCCTCTATCAAAACTAAGAATATGGGGCATTTCTTAAGGTTTTTACTATAGTTCGGATATACTTGTTGGATCAATACAGATGAAACTAGTGACTCGCCAAATCCTTTTACTGATGCTTCTTAGCAGCCTATTAGTTTCTGGTGTAAAAGCAGCAACGTTAACAGGCATAGTTGAAAACGAGAGAGGGAATCCAGTTGATAATGCTACAATCTATATCTATGATGATGGAACCCAGTTAGGAACCAGTTCCACCAATGAAAACGGAGAATTCAGTTTTAACAACTTGTCGGAAAGCTTTGAAGTAATTGTATTCGCTGACTTAGAATCCACTCCAGGAGTAGACTATCTTCCTTATAGAAGTAGAAAACTTTTAGGTGAAAATGTTCTAATCGAATTAAAGCCCGCAGCCTCAATAATTATTCAAGGTTCACTTCAGTTTATCGACTCGGAGAAACTTCCACTTCAAGAACATTACATTGTAAGAGATACAGATAATAATACCCTGAATCCGTCTGGCATGGAACTGGTTTTTACTCAGAAAGGCATTATCAAGATTCATGAAGCACCTGAAGATCAAATAATTGTTCCAAGTAACTCCAAGGTAATACTAAGTATCAATTCAAGCATTTTAGTTGGCTCAGATGTAAGTACTCGAGAATTCAGCACATCTTTGATTAATACACCAGATAAGGGGGAGGTTATTCAGTTCGATGTAAGAGAATATAGTATCCCCGTTAACATGGAGATAGCCAACAATACTCTAAAAGAACTAAATGATGAACTCAAAGAAATGGATGCATATGGTTTCTATTTATCAAAGCAAGAAGGAGCCGAAATAACATCAAGTAAACTGGTTCAAGAAGCTAAAATTCTTTACCAGCAAGAAGCATATAGTGAAAGCTTTGACAGCCTTAAACGAGGTTACATAAAGGCTGACCACACACTGAGTGAACTCCGATTGATGTACAAGGATGCAAGCGTCTCAGTACATCTGCTCATAGGCTTTCTTGTCGCCGCGTCCCTGACAACAGGATATCTATTAACAGAGGAGAAAAATCTACAATTGATAGCAGACTTGATTATTACAGGTCTAAGTCTTTCTATATTTTATTATACTTATCCTGGGAGTAAGATAATAACTTTAAATTACTTCATAGGAACCGCTACCTTAAGTTTCATTGGTTTTTTAATATTAAGTACCATAATTCCCAGGATACTAAGTGTTGGCTCATCCCATGGAAGAGTACACACAAGGAATCTGATCTTACCAATATTCAATATAGCCAAAAGAAGTCAGAGAAGAAGAAGCCTCAGATTTATGCTAACCCTCACAAGCATAACTTTGTTAGTTATGAGCTTTGTAACACTGACTAGTTTTTCAGAGGGTTATGGCATCATTGAGGCTAGACAGAGTAAAAAGGTTGAATGGAAAGGAGTCTTCATAAGAGAAGGGGGTTGGACGGAGAGCGAACCCACATTTATATTCTTAACAGATAAAGAAACCGATTGGCTGAATAGCCAGCCAGAAATTTCTATGATCTCTCCTAAAGCACAGAACACCCCCCAGAGAATACCTTTCTTGAGAATAGAGGAGGCTCCGATAATTGGAGTAATAGGTATAACACCAAAAGAACTCGATCTAATCAACTTAGAAACGGCTCTTATCGAAGGGTCAATACCCGATGAAAAAGGCGTAGCTATTAGTAAAAACTTAATTGAACAAATTGAAATGAAAATAGGTGACACCATCAAAATTGGATTACAGTCACTTATTATTCAAGGCGTATTTGATGATTCACAGCTAAGAAGTATCAAAGATTTAGATGGTGAGATATATCTCCCAGATAAATGGGTAAATACAAACCCTGACGGAGAAACTCCTAACTATATACTGGAATCATGCGAACCCAGCGAGGTGCTGTTTATTAATCTAGAGAACGCAGAAAAACTTCCTTCCACAGGTATACAGCGAGTAGCATTTTCACTTGTTCAAGATACAGATCCATACGTTTTCGCAGAGCGATTGGCACTTGAAAGAGGATATAGATCATACGCATCTACTTCCACGGATTATATAATATTGAGATTGGGCAACTATTTTGAGGGAAGAGGATTTACCCTAGCAATACCCTGGGCTATAGTTGTACTGAATGTCATTGTTACTATGCTAAACAGTCTATTTGAGAGAAGAAACGAAATAGAGATCCTCTCCTCAGTAGGATTAAACCCAGCACAAGTCTCAGCAATATTCGTATCTGAGGCAAGCATCATAGGTTTCATCTCAGGGGGATTAGGCTATTTACTCGGTCTATCTCTCTACAAGGGAATGTCCATACTTAATCTAGGGTTACAGGTTCACCAGAAAGTCTCGGCAGTATGGAGTCTGGCTAGTATAGGTCTCGCTATTTCAGCAGTTCTCACAGGAGCTTTTGCAGCTCTCAAGAACTCTGTAATAATTACACCAAGCCTAACACGTCGATGGAAGATCGATAGAGACGCTGGAGGATACCAAGAACCTTGGAGGATAACTGTTCCAATAAAAATGGAGAAAGAGGAAATAGAACATTATATCGATTACATATTCAATCGCCTAAAGAGACTTGAGAACCACCCAGTTCACATGACAAGCTCAATAAAAACTGCGGATCTGGAGGATGGAAAGAAAATCTCTTTCATATATAAGTCACAGCAAGCCTCAACGGGTAATTTTTATACTATTAATGAATTATTTGTCGAACCTTTAGAAGATAACGAATACGGGGCAAGATTAGAATCCATGGGTGACCCAGAATGGGTTCATGTTGCTGGTTCCCTGGTTCGCCAGTTAACAATTGATTTCAGTACAGAAGAAAAAGTTAACCACGTTCGATCTTCTCAATCTGACCGTCTCGCATCCAAACAATTCGATCGCTAGCTTTGATCATTTTAAGATCGTGAGTAGCAGCAACGAGGGTAAGCCCCCTGGTTCTGTTCAAGCCGTGTAGAAGATCAATTATTTCCATTCCTGTATTGAGGTCGAGGTTTCCTGTGGGCTCATCTGCAAGAATAATTGAGGGATCGTTCGCCAGAGCTCTGGCTATTGCTACTCTTTGTTGTTGTCCGGCTGATAATTCTCCAGGTCTGTGATCGATTCTGTCTGCGAGACCAACTGATTCGAGTAAACTTGTTGCTTTTTTTAAGCCATCATCCCTAGGGATACCAGCGAATACTGTGGGTAATGCTACGTTTTCCAATGCAGTCAGAACCTGTATGAGGTTAAAGCTCTGGAATATATAACCTATTTTTCTACACCTTAGCCATGCGAGCTCGTAGGCATCTAACTGGCTTATATCGACGCCGTCGATGTAAACGCTGCCCTGGGTAGGTTTATCTAAGCCTCCAATTAAGTTGAACAATGTAGTTTTGCCGCTACCACTGGGACCTACAATGGAAAGATATTCACCTCGCCCAATATTGAGGTCTACACCATCAAGGGCTTTTACTATCTCTGTTCCCATCTTGTAATGTCTATTAAGTTCTCTGAGTTCAATTACTGTATCATAACTCATATCGTAATGCCTCCACTGGGTTTAATCTTGAAGCTCTCCATGCTGGATAAAGGGATGCTCCTATGCTGAGAAAAATCGACAAGAAGGTAGCTCCGAAAAAATATAATAACAACTGAGATGGGGGAGTCTTGAGAATAATATCAAATCCTGTAGTAAATCCTGCTGAAATTAGAGCAGTGATTACTCCCAGAATGTATCCTAGTACCCCACCCGATAAACCTTGTATCGCTGACTCTACTAGAAAGAGCATAAGAATGTGTTGATCCAAGGCTCCAATGCACTTCATAGTACCGATCTCTTTGTAACGCTCATAGACTGAGATCAGCATGGCATTGGTTATTCCTACTATAGAGACTATCAGAGCTACCACCACCAACCAAAACTGGTAAACATCAACCTGTAAACTGGCTCCCCCTATTCTTGAGAATGTTTGATAGAATAAATCAGTAATGATTAAAGATGTGAAGAAACTTATCGCCAGCGCAACGCTCGCTACGTTAATTGCTGTACGTTGTATTCTTCTCCTGATATATCCAACCCCTAAACGAATTGCATCCACTAAGGTAAATACGACCTTGTGTTCTGGGGGAATTGATTTCATTTTACAATATCACCGCTATGCTGAATTATAGATGTTTTTACCCTACCAGAACGAGAAAGACTCCATTCAATTCCAATTTTTCTCATAAGACTGCCCACAGCCTGGGCGCCGTTTTCATCCCCAAGGCATTCCAATGTTGTTGAATAGACCTCATCTTTATTTTTTTCAATATATAATACGTTTTTTGCGTAAACAGTACTGATGCTTGTTCCAGTATTTCTATAAACAAAGTCAAAGACTATTCTATCATCCTCTTTTCGTTTCTTTATCATTTTTGTCGAAAAGTTATATCCATGACTTGCTTTTCTTAGCTGTTCATCTACAAATGAGACGTATTCATCCAATTCTTCCTCAAACACTTTAACTGGTAAAGTAATGATGAATGGGTCAGTATTTTTTTCTACTTTACTAGCCCTCCAGCGACGAGTTAAACTTGGAGTAATACTTGTACTATTTAGCAACGCTACTATTCCACCAACCAGTACAGCTGTAAGACTTATTCCTATAGCCGCTAAACTCCATGTTGATGAGACTTTCTGTTGTACCTGTAAACTTGGTGTAACTAAGTAAATGAACTTGTAAGCAGATAAACCTAAGATATATCCAAGTGACCCCCCGATTATGCCAATTACTCCAGTCTCCGCAAGAAATATTGACGAAATCTGTCGAGGATTCATACCTATACTTGAATATACCATTATCTCACTGCTTCTCTCATAGTAACTATTCAACATGGTAATGACCACATTAAGCATTACAATAACCCAAGGGATAATTACAGGCAGACCCTTACCCTCGAAATACCCGGCCAACTGGCACAGATAAACCCCGGTCTCAGTTGATGCCCAGACGCGAAAACCACGGTTAATCGCAATCCTCTGGGCAAATTCAACAAGATTAATCTCAGGTGATAGAGATAATGCTATTCTATTTATCCATATACCACCCAAATTTTCAACAGTAAGATGATTTACTACTATTACTTCCTCTGGTTCACAATAAGCCAAGCCTTCCACAACATAATCTGGTCCATCCATCTCAATTCGCATAAGTTCGATTATCTTTTGTGGGATCATAGGGTCACCATCTAGATCCTTTAATTTAGAAAAGGCATCATCATCTAATACACCTACAATAGTTACATTCAACTCTGTATCAAAGCATTCCATTGAGACCTTATCCCCAAGATTGCCTTGAATTTTAGACAATAGATTCTTACTAACTAGAACCTCATTGATGCCTTCATCAGCAAGATAATTACCTTCCAAAAGAATTGAATTAAAATCTGTTAAGGAACTTTCAACACTTGGAACTATTCCTAAGACTCCAAAAATATGTACACTGGCAAACTTTCCAATGGGATTATATGCTTCTCTGTATTGCCGTAGGGGTTGTGTACTATACTTAGGGGAGATTAATGTAGGGTTAATATCCTCTTCTAACCATACAGGTAAATTATCATCAAGAGGGACTGCCCCAGCAGCTCCAACCCCACCAGAGAAAGGTGCTGTAGCCTTTTCAGGTGGCGGGTTGGGTGCACGTATGAGGACTCCCATCTTATTGTTAAGATTAGTACTTGTTTTTTTTACATCTAAGCCATAACCTGTTGTAAAACTTGTGAGGGAAATAAAACTTCCAACTAGAATGAGCACACTGAATATTGTTAGCCCAAACCTAATCCATCTTCGACGAAGGCTTCTTTTAGCAATACTCATTATGGGAATAATCATATTAACTATTGAAGCATCTTCGCCCCCACTAATGGACATCAACCGAGGAAGAAAAAGCCAGATACCCGTAATTGCTACAAAAGATAGGATACTAAATCTATAAAAATTTGATAAACTGACTAATTTTACTCCAGGATGTAATAACCATAGTGAAATTAGTAAAATTATGTTGAATATTGCACTAAAAAATATTTTGTAAAAAGCTGACTCGTGAAAAAGAGACCCTAGAATAAAACTAGATATTGTTATGAATACTATTAGCATATAGGTGGATCTTGCTGCATCATTAACCATTCCAGAGATTAATCCACTAAGATTACGGTACAGAATGTAAGCCTCTCTTAGTTTTGTGAAAGAAAGTTCATATGATTCTATCTCATTCAAGTTTTCAGCTTCTTGAATTAATTTGTCTATTTCCCCTAATCTCTGTCTTTCAACGGCTAAATAGAATCCTTCTTGCTCTTTCTCATTAATGAGTCTACGAAGACTATTGGTCTCATTTTTAATATTTTGAAAGCTTGTGGGAAGTACTTTACTCCTTAAGTCGATCTCACTTCTATTTCCGGGACTAATTCCTTCTTGAAAATCGTATATGGTCAATTTTCGTTGAGTAGTTTTTTCACCTAACTTGATATTGGAAATAATCTCAATTAATACTCCAGTATTCCCCGGGACAATTACAATCTCACGAGGAATATTTAATAATTCAGAAAAACTCTCACTATGCGTTCCATACATAAGTGAAAGACTCCCTGATTTGATTGTACTCTCTGAGCTTGAATTCAATACTTTATATGTATTCGAGGGGATACCGGAGGTCTCAATAAAGTATGCTTGCCCATTAATTTTAATTGAAGCAGCTCTAATGAGCGAGACGGTAATATTTTCATCCTTACTAGTTCTAATATATTCCCCAAAAGGGACATAGTCTATTTCTTTGTTCTCCCCAAAGTGGCATATAATTATTCTGTAATTTTCGTTACTATCCAGTTTTATCGAAAACTGTCCCAATTTATCCGTTTTTAATGTCTGGAAGGGTTCCCATCTTGAAGTATAACGTCTCCAGTACCTTTGATATTGTACAGATACCTCAACATCTTCCAGGGGAGAACCTATTTCATTATCTACTACAGTACCGGTATAATTAATCTGTTCCACAGATTTTGATATTGGTATAAATAAAGTTATGAAAATTAACGCTAAAATAGGAAGGTAAAGGGCTCTGTAGCGTTTCACAGGATTTCACTTATCTATGTTGTATTAAAAATCAATGGTTAGATACTTAATTTAGTGGGTCCTCGGACCAATCATCTATTGGTTCTTCTTCCCAGCCTAAACAATCATAACATAGCTTGTTTTTAATATCCCCACATTCGTCGCAAAAATTTGAATTACACTCAACACATTCATAAACCTCTGGAACTTCCATTCCACAAATCTCACATATAGGCATAATGAATCTAGTAAACCGGTCGTCTTCTTCGTCTTATAAGTATATTGAGAACATCTTAGAAAGAATTTTTCTAAAAAGGGATTAGATTTTCTAAACCTAGATTCTTTAGTGATTCCTTTGTAGGCAGACCAGTTTCCTTATCCCAGCCTCTCTCACTATAATACTCGTCCAGCATCAATTCCAAGTCAACAGTTACCCCACCGCTTCCTGGATTGTTCAAGGACTTTTCCTTGAATCGGCTGGGAAGGTCATCATCTTGCCGTCTGATTCCCTCACGGGCACCAAATAATCTCTCAAGAGTAATTATTCGGGACCCCGCTTGGCGTATCTCTTCAGGAGAGATTTTTAAGCCTGTAGTTATCTTCATGATCTTTGACGCCCTATTAAAAGGAAGGAGCATCATGTTTTGCATGATATTCTTACAGACTTCGAGTGCATCTATTACCGCGCACCAGTCCTCAAAGTAGTTTATTAGCTTACCTTTCCCTTTGTCTGATCTCCTCAGGGTCGCTCCAGGTTCCCCGAACATCTCCCTCCCTATTTTGGGATCATCACTAAGTTCTATGAAGGGCTCACTGCGAAGGTGATCTCCACCTCTTGAAGCCACAGCGTATCCTAGGCCGAAGCCTTTCAACCCTCTAGGATCGGCCATTATTAGATCTAAGCCCTTTACTTGTATTGCCTCATCGTAGCCTTTACCCATTTTTTCAGCTGCAGCCCTAGTGCCTTCCGAGAGCACCTCTCCGAAACCTTTCCTTTGGGCAATCAGGTGTATTGTAGTAAGAATGGCTTCAAGGTTTCCCCAAGTATACTCGATACCGCCTGTATCCTCTTTTGTTAAAACGCCTTTTTCGTATAGCTCCATCGCCCATCCTATACTTCCTCCAACTGAAAGGATATCCAAACCATACTGATTGCACAGATCATTAGCCTTAAGAGCCAGCTCGATATCGGGGTTGCCTATTCTACTTGAAAAACTACCCAAGGATTCATACTCCGGTCCTTCACCATGCAACCCTTTAAATGGTCCTTTTCTAACGGAGTAGATTCTACTACAGGGAATTGTACAGGCAAAACATCCTCTGGTTTTTACGTTGTATTCTTCTGCAAGTCTCTCTCCGCTTACTTCCGATGCAAATTCGAAGATGCCCTCCTGATAGTTTCTTGTCGGTAGAAATCCGGCTTGATTAGCCATCATCAGGATTCTGGTTGTTCCCATAAGTCGCCTTCCCTGATACTGTTCATGTTCCCTTATTTCTTTCTCCAGCTTTAATACTGCTTCTTCAAAACTCTCTTGTTCTGATACATCGATAGATCCAGTTCCACGAACGGCTATTGCTTTTAAATTTTTACTGGCCATTACAGTGCCCATACCGGTTCTGCTCGCGGCTCTGACTTGGTTTGAGAATAAACCTGCAATTTTGACTCCTCTCTCAGCAGCAGGTCCACAGATGATCGTCTGTATATGGGGGTCTCTCAACTCTTTCTTTATTTTATCATCCGTAGTGTAAACAGTATCATATAGTAGTTTTTTTGAAGATTTTATTTGAACTTCCTCATCATGGATATGGATGTATGATGGCTTTTCTGCGATGCCTTCGATTATTATCTGGTCATATCCTGCAAATTTCATCTCAGGGGCAAAGTGACCCCCAGCATTACTATCTCCGAATATTCCTGTCTGAGGGCTTTTTGCTGAGACGTTGAATCTACTGGCTGTTGGAAACATTGTTCCTACGAGGGGGCCAGTTGCGAACATTAGCTTATTATCTAATCCTAGAGGATCTATGCCACCTGGTACCTCTTTGTATAGCTTTTCTGCGTTAAGCCCTCTTCCACCTAGATACTTTTTTGCTGTATCTAAATCTAGAGCCTCAGTTTGTGTTTCTTTTTCTGATAGGTTGATCCTGAGTATTTTCCCAGCGTAGCCATAGAATTTACTCAATCATTCCCCACCTCTTTTTTTGCTCGTTAAAAGCTTCACCGGGCATCTCTTGGTTACTTTCTGTTTCAATATAATTCAAGGCATGTGTTGGGCATCTTTTTACACATTCAGGTTCTCCATGGCATAGGTCGCAGATAATAGCTTTTCCTTCAGATACTTTGACGGCACCAAACTTACAGAGATCAACACATTTTTCGCACCCAATACAAAGTTCAAGATCTACTTTTATTATACCATTCATACGAGACATAGCTTTAACTGGACAGTTTTCTAAAGGAGGGCATCTATCACACTGTCGACATACTATAGGATAGTCAAGACCATATCTGTCATTTTTTAATACAGTTATCCTACTAAAAGAGGGACTGAATCTTCCTGAGTGGTGAAAGCTGCATACCATCTCACATTGCTTGCAACCCGCACAATGCTCTGATACAGCAACTAGGTGTTTCAATATGAACCTTCAATAACCTTAATAAAATAAAAGAAATGCTAAATTTGAATATTTCAAGTAACTAGCTTTAATATTTCCATTGATAGGTTTCCCCCACTTATAACCACGCCGACCTTTTTACCATCAAAGTGCCCCGGTTTAGACATTATAGCACCTACTCCTACTGCACCTGCACCCTCTACTAACATGTGATGCTCATGAAGCATGAACCGGATCGCGTCTAAAATTTCCTCCTCCTCCAAAATTATCCATTCATCAATCTTCTTACGGCATATATCAAAGGAAACGGAAGCGGGCTCTAATCCACCATGAAGGCCTTCTGCATAAGACCCACTCAAAGGCAGATCGTGAATCTCGCCTTTTCTGATACATTCGTACATAACTGGACTTGCGACGCTCTGAACACCTATTATTCTAGTATCTGTTGCATTCTTAAAGACACTTGCAACTCCACTGGCTAAACCTCCTCCGCCTACCGGCACCAAAACTACATCAAGATCAGGATGAGCCTCAAGCATCTCTAAGCCTAATGTTCCTTGACCCCTAATAAGATCCAGATCATTATAGGGAGAGATGAAGGTCATACCCTTCTCTTTTTCCATCTTTCTGGCTAAACGTTCAGCATCCATATACTCATCGCCATGTACGATCAAGTCAACACCATACTTCTCGATAGCCTCAATCTTTACTGAAGGAGTGTTCTCTGGAACAACTACTGTCGCCTTTATACCTAGATTATTTGAGACGTATCCAACTCCCTGAGCGTGGTTGCCTGAGCTGCTGGTAATAACCCCTTTTTCCAACTCTTCCTTAGAAAGTGAAAGAATTTTATTTGCTGCTCCTCTGATCTTAAAACTACCTGTTATTTGATAGTTCTCAAGCTTTAACCAGACTTCTCCTCGACTAGTTTGACTTAAACCTATACTCTTTTCCATAGGTGTTCTTCTAGCCCATTTCCGAACTCTTTTCTGGGCATCAAATATCTGACTTAATTTAATCATAAATATAATGTGGAGGCAGAATGTATAACTTAAAGGGTATCCAAAGCCCTTAATAATAAAAGATGACGCGGATTTCATTATGGCTAAGGCTCTCTCACCTCTAGATCAGATACTGCAAAACCCAAACTTTAAGCCATTCAGTGGAAGGAAAGCATTAGAGATCCTTAAAAAACTGGAAAATAGGGAAAAAAAGACTACCTACAATAAAGGAGACGCCCTAAAAGCAATTTCCAGTCTAGGCTTAATCACAGAGGATGATTTTATCATGATTTACAAGCTTCAGCAGACTATTTGTAGAAAATGTGGAGACTGTTGTAGTAAAAACATCCCAATGAAGATATCGAAGTCTCAATTAAAGGAGATAGCAAAGAAACAAAATACAAGTTATAAAAAAATTAAGAAAGAGATAAGAGCAAGACCAAATCAAGATGGAACCTTTAATATTAGGAGAAACCCCTGTCCTTTCCTGGAAAATAAACTATGTGCAATTTACAATGTCAGACCATTAACATGTAAAAGTTATCCAGCCAATGAAATACTGGAATTTATAAAAAAGGGAGAAAACTATCCAAAGATATGCCCTATAGCTGACGATCTTCTAATTAAAATAGTGGAACATAGAGTAAATGCTGAGAATAAATTCAGAAAGGAACCAAACATACTAAAAGAGATAAATAAAAATGAGATGAGGCTCTTATCAAATATGCCCTTCTGGGAGAAAACTAACTATCTAAACCAAATTAAGGATACTTAAGATACCTAGGAAAATTTTTACGTTCGATAATACAAAACTCCAGACAGACTTCCTATGAAACGAATAATACTGGATACTGATCCTGGAGTGGACGATGCACTGGCTTTTCTACTTGCATTCAATAGCCCAAAGATAAATGTTGAAGCAGTAACAACTGTCGCAGGAAATGTAAATCACGCAAAAGCACACCTTAACGCAAAGAAGCTTCTAGGGTTCCTCGGAGAGACAGACGTTCCTTTATGTGGAGGAGCCCCTAAACCCTTAATAAGAACTATTGGCAATGCAGAGGAATTTCATGGTAAAACCGGATTGGGAAATGCAGTGCTCCCAGTCCCAAAAATGGAGACCAGTCCCTTTAATGCAGTTGAAATGATACTTAAAAAAGCTGAAGATCTAGGAAAGAATCTGACAATCGTTGCAATAGGGCCATTAACTAACATTGCATCAGCAATTCTGGCAAACCCAGGACTACCTGAGAAAGTCAATGGATTGGTAATAATGGGAGGAGCATTTTATTTAACTCCTTATGGGTATGGTAATGCAAACGCGGTTGCAGAGTTTAACGTCTGGTACGACCCGGAAGCCGCAAAGATTGTCTTTAACAGTGGTATACCTCTTACCTGTGCTGGTCTCGATACCACTACAAACCCAGATTACAAGATGAGTCCATATATGTTTAATAAAATATGTGAAAAAAAGACTGAAAAAGCTGGGCTTGTAGTCGATCTTTGCAATGACATTATGGAAAGGTTCAATGCTTTCAGTCTACATGATCCCATGGCAATAGCGTATTTAATCAATCAAAGCATCTTCAGGACTGGAACGTTTAGCATTGATGTTGAGACGCAGGGTGAGTTGACACGAGGTATGACCGTGGTGGAGCGAAGAACCCATCGAATTAATGATACGAATGCTGAGATAATTTTAGAAGTGGATGCAGAAAAGTTTCATAATCTAATAATTGATGGGGTGACTTGATACTGATTGATCTAACATGCTGCGGGGCAATCAACTGGGATATTAACCTCTTTGTTGAGAGACTGCCTAGAACAGGTGAGGAGGTACCCGTTAATAAGATAGAAAGGGTGAGTGGGGGGACTGCTGCTAACGTCTCAGTCTCAGCAGCTAGGATTCTAGGACCGGGAAGAGTTGCCTTTATTGGTGCATTGGGAGAAGATCCAGTTGCTGAAGAGCAGATTAATATTTTACGTGATGAGGGCGTTGATTTTAGCGGAATCCTGATAGTTCCGGGAGAAGAAAGTGGACAGGCTTACATTAGTATAAACTCGAAGGGAGAGAATGAGATTCACACATATTTTGGGGCGAACCTCAAAATTACGAGCGGACATATGAGAGATAGGGAACGCCTAGAGTTGATAAAACAATCAAAATACTGTGTAATTATGGATCCTCCCCTTAAGACGGCTGAATCCCTGGCTTCTCTTTGTCAAGATAATAACGTCAAGGTAATGTGGGATCCCGGGGTTTATGCTGAAGAAGGATTAGATAAATTAATGCCAGTACTGAGGAATACTGACTACTTTATTCTTAACCATCTTGAGTATGAGAATCTCCTTGGTACAAGCGAGCCTAAAAGAGTAATCGAACTTTTACAGAAAGAGATAAAGGAAATTAGTGCCATTATTAAACAAGGATCGGAGGGCTCCACACTCATAGACAGCTCAGGAACGACTGTTACGATAGAGGCTTTACCCTTAAAGAAAATGGGGGCGCAGATCGTAAATACGGTTGGATGTGGGGATGCCTTCATAGGAGGGTTTTCTGCAGCCAAGGTGGAGGGAATGGACGATATTGAGGCTCTAAGATATGCGAATGCAGCTGGTGGGTTTAAAGCAACTCGTAGAGAAACAAGAGGTGGACCAACTCATAAACAACTCTTAGAAACATTGAGTCGTTGGAGATCTCCTAAATTTTAATCTAAACTAGATGGAAAATACACTAACGTCCCTTGTTTTCTTACTCAAGAACAAAAGTTTTGCTTATGTTTTTAGGAATAGAATATGCTGGTTCTAGGTAATATTATAAATATGGTGCCAGTCTATTCGTGATATGAAGCACTTTCATTATACTGAAATTGAGAACCAAGACGTGCCTTCTCCAGCAAACAAGGTAAAGATAAGATGGCTAATAGATGAAAAGACTGGAGCCCCAAATTTTGCCATGAGACGGTTTGAAGTAGCACCTAGTGGAAACACCCCTTATCATACTCACGACTGGGAACATGAGGTCTATATCCTAGAAGGAAAAGCCGTAGCCACGAAAGCAGACGGCTCAGAAGTCCCACTTGGCACGGGGGACGTTGTCCTAGTTGAACCTAACGAGAAGCATAACTTCAGGAATATCGGTGACGAGGACTTCGTTTTTCTCTGTCTTATTCCCCTGCAAAAGAAATAGATTACTGATCCATATTCCTTTTTAATACAATATTATGAGTCACTGCTGAGTAAAATGGTTACAGGATATTCATCTGGAATAGTAACACATGTTTGTAGTGGATTTCCACACACTCGATGTTATAGGTGATATCCGAGGACTATAAAACACAACAGGGGTTCAAAATTGAAAAGCAGACGTTCAAAACTCGAAATCTATCTTGATGTACTTAAAGTAATAAAACAAGGCACAAATAAACCTACACGAATTATGTATGGAGCTAACCTCTCCTGGAAGCTTCTACAGAACATCCTGTCTTCTCTAGTCGATCAGAGTTTAATTTTAGAGATTGATACCTCAGAGTCGAGGGATAAGCGTACCAATACTATATACGACATCACGAATAAAGGAGAAAGCGTTATTAGATACTTTGAGCGTGCCAAGGGACTAATTGAAGTCGATGAGCCAGACTTTAATCCCCTTCAAATCGCTCGAGGATAGATTAAATATATAAAAAATTTTTTTATTTAATTTTCAAGGGCTTACCATACTCTTCACCATAAAAGATCTCATGGAAATCTTCTCTTTTACGATCCTTTGGTTCAGCATCTGGTACGCCGATAGGCAAAAGACATATGACTTTCATCTCATCAGGAATCTCAAGTAACCGTTTCACCTTTTCTTCGGTAAAGGCTCCTATCCAGCAGGTCCCATAACCTAATTCCCAAGCGGAAAGAACCATGTGTTCCACTGCAGTCATAACATCGCGTTCAACCCATCTCTCATAAACACTTGGATCATTAGGGTCCATCGATAAAGCTGCAACTATCACGTTAGCATCACTTATCCAAGTTTGCCTACGTGCAATCTCCCCAAGTTTATTACGTTTGATAGCATCTCTTACGACGACGAAACGCCAGGGCTGCTTATTTCCAGCACTGGGAGCTTTCCTTGCTGCCTCGAGTATCTGTTTAAGGTCCTCATCTGGAACAGGCTCATCCTTGTACTTTCGGATACTTCTTCTAGTCTGAATGGCTTCGATTACATTCATGTCGATCTACTTTGAAATCATCTAATTTAAACCAACTAGTCAAGGGTTGCCCTTTTATCTTCAGAGCGTATTCGTCTTAACGATTAATATGAGAATAGCAGTAGCGAGTTTCAGTCATGAGACCTTAACCTTCTGCCCAGAAATCAGCACCCTGAAGGCATGGGAAGAGGGAGGAATCAGATATGGGGATGAAACCCTAAATACAGAGGGAGAAGGGAAAGGATACATTACTGGTTACAAGGAAGCAGCGAAAGAATATACCGATGTTGAACTTATTGGAATACTACGTACCAGCTGGCCAAAGCTGACTGGTTATGGTAGCTGGGTGACTAGGGAAGCATTTGATGTTATTACCGCCAGGATAACCAGCCGAATAGAGGAACAAATCAGTAAACCAGAGGGATTAGATGGAGTTCTACTGGCTCTACATGGAGCCATGGCTGTACAGAATGTACCTAGACCTGAGGCGGAGATAGTCCGCAGAGTCAGGAGTGTTGTGGGAGACCTACCCATAATGGTGACTTTTGACCTTCATGCCAACGAGGACATCGAGATGGCTCACGCCGCTGATGGGGTTTTCATACTTAAGACTTATCCTCACCTAGATAGCCACGAGATAGGGCTTAAAGCTGCAAAATGCATCATTGAGACTATTCAGGGAAATTTTATACCTACTATGGCATTCAGAAAACCAAAGATAGTTTCAGCCAGCGTTTTCCAAGCATCAGAGTTCCATCCTATGAAAAAAGTGTACGATCGATGCAGGGAATGGGAGCAAAAGGGAGTCTACTGTGCGAGTGTAGCACCTGGATTTGCTTATGCTGATGTGCCTGACGTAGGTGCCTCAGTTTTCGTCGTAACAAATGACGACATGAAGCTGGCTGAGGAAACTGCACAAGATATCCACGGCCTGATGTGGAGCCTGAAAGAGGACCTCACAAAAGAACTGCCAGATGCCAAGAAGGGGGTTTCTGAGGTTATCAAGATGGTTAAGGAAGGCATTGATCATATTGTGATTAGTTACCACGATGACCGTTTGGGAGACGGGACTCATGTCCTTAGGGAACTAATTGACCAGAGTGCTAGAAACTGGATAAGCACCTGTATGGCTGATCCAGCGGTACTCCATAAATTAAGGGAAGAAAATGAGGTGGGAGATGAAGTAACAGTCTCCATTGGAGGATGGTTAGACCCAATAAGTGGAGACCCTGTAGAAGTTAAGGGTAGAATAGAGTATATTGGAAGCTTGGACTGGACTGAGACTGGACCCATGGGCAGGGGAGCTGAGAAGCATTTTGATTTGATCTCTCTTCTTGATTTGGGCGATAACAGATATGTTTTGATTACGGAAAGTTTGATGGCGCCTATGAGTTCTGATCCTTTGAAAGCCTTAGGTCTTGATCTGGATAATTTCAATATCGTTGTACTGAAGGACAGGGTTCATCATAGGGCTTGGATACTTGGAGTGATGTTGATTACCCCGTTGACCCTCCTGGGCTGGGACCAGCTAATCTAAGCCTTCTGAACTACAAGTATATCCCCTGGAATCTATATCCAATTGGAGGAAAATATAGCTGATTACTCTACTTTTACCATGAAATGAAGTATAGCAAGAGATAGAAAATTAATCACTACGGCTATATTGAAAATACTACCGAATCCAATTATTTCAGCCAGATAACCTGCGACTACTGGGGCAATGGCACCCATGATACTGCCGGGGAGGAATAATAACGCATACCCTAGTCCACGCTGTTTTCGAGGGGTTAGTTGGGCTATGAGTGAATTTCTTGGTGCCATTCCCAGGGTGTTTGAGAAGCCATAGAGGACATAAAATATGATAAACGCAGTATTTCCCGGGATGTTAAAACATAAGGCAAGGAAAGAGTATGCAATGAATATACTTACTTGAAGCCATCGTTTATCACCGAACTTCGATGCCAGGTATCCTCCTGCGGGGGCAGCGATTAACCCCGTTAAGTTCGTTGAGCTTGCTAAAAAGCTGGCAAGGGCTATCTCCATACCTCTTACATCCTGAAGGTAAAGTACTAGGAAACTGCTGATCATGCTACCTCCCATACTCCTTAGAGCGGTGTAGACAAGAAACATCACCAAGCTGGTAGTCAGGAACTTTGTTGCCTCCCCCTTAACAGGAGTCCTTTCCTCGTCTTCTTCATCCTCCTCACTCTTCAGGAATAGAACCATTATAATGCCTATTATCATCGGTACAGCTAAAGCCAAGTATACCCTTCTCCATTGCCAAGCTAAAACACCTACAAGGAGACTTACAGCTAGGGGACCAGTTGCGTGACCTAGGTTCCCCCCAGCACCGTGGAGACCTAGAGCCTTGCTTCTATTTCCCAAAGTAAACATCTTAGTTGTATAACTATAACTGGCAGGATGATAGATAGTAGTATTAATGTAAACTAGACTGACTGCAATGACCAGCATTAAAGGGTTTCTAGCAAGCCCAGCCAAGATAGCACCAGCCGCAGCAAAAATAAAGCTCAGCAAAAGCATCTTCTTACTGCCGACTCTATCACTCAGAAGACCTGTAGGTATCGCTAGGAGAGCTTGACATAAAGGAGGTATGGCGGCTATCAAGCCCAGCTGCTTTAGTGTAAGACTGAACTCGTCCCGAAGTATACCGAATATTGCTGTATGGATACCACCAAAAACATGAGTAAGGGTGTGGGATACCACCATGACTAAAAGCCCATAAGTAAGAAGCCTCGTCCCCTTCTCCACACTCCTACTCATATATACACCTATAGAGAAAATATAGAGCAGTCGCATGTTATTTAAAACTAGTTAAAAAGAGGGTTACCTGATCACCTGTAAATTGGTTAGATCAAGGTACTCAGAAACATTTTCCCCACCACTCTGTGTCACCAAGTAACTATTTTCCGTGTGCACCCTTGTACCATCCATCACGATACTTGGTTCCACCTGGAAAAACATACCTGGCTCGATAAACCAGTCTCCATGGCTTGGCCCCAGAAAGGGGTACTCATGGCACCCGATTCCCAACCCGTGCCCTATGAAAGCCCGGTTATATCTATGTCCTCCGTCCTCGTAGAACCTCTCGGTGACTTCATGAATATCCAAGACGGTGGAACCAGGGACAAGAGCCTCACCTACCGCCCTCTCAGCGTATACAGCGAACTCGTAAGCTCGGAGTTGATCCCTATCTGGCTTTTTGACTACAGCAGTCCTGCTTATGTCACTGAGGTAGCCATCGAAGTAACATCCAAAGTCAACGTGAATGAAATCTCCCTCCCTGATCCTGTAACTTCCTGGAATATGATGCGTCTCAAAGATGTTACGACCGGCCCCCATGGTCATGAAGGCTACGCTGTCAGCCCCGTATCTAAGGCATAGTTCGATCATGTTCTTGGCTATCTCCTTCTCTGTGTCCCCGGGCTCTGCCATCTCGTAAGCAATAGTGATGGCTTTAGCAGTTGCCATGTTTATTTTGCACATGTGATCAATTTCCTCAGGGGACTTTACCGACCTCATGGAGTCGAAGATGCCTTGACAGTCCACGAATTCTGCATTGGGGAGCAGTTCACGGAGATAATCATAACACATGCCTGGAAGATCAAGAGTTTCTACTCCGATTCTCTTATCTTCATAACCTAACTCACGGACTGTCTCAGCCATGAAACTTATGGGCTTTAGGGGCTCCCATTCACCACCCTCATAAACTCTGAGATCCTCAATCCAAGTCGTCTCCCTTGCAGTCACCTCTTCATTGGCATGAACCCCAAAAACGGGATCTCCCTCAGACGGGAGGAACACAGCTGCCAAGCGTTTCAAGAGACTTATGGTCATTATATCACTGTAGCTGGAGTAGTAGACGTTATCGTGGCTCGTAGCGACCATCAAGTCAATTTCCTGCTTCTCCATCTCCTCTAACGCATAATTAAGCTTGAATCCAGTCTTCATGAACTAAGGTTACTTCACAGGTGTATTAGTTTTGTTTATATCATATCCTTGATAGGAAACATTGATGTATAGCTTCGTGGAGGCTTTCAGGGACAACGAGACGGCGAGAAAAGTAACAGAGTACATTAAAGAGTTAGCGGAGCCAGACAGACGTTACAGGATCGTCCACGTCTGCGGAACCCACGAGGACGCCATAATGAAGAGTGGCATCAGGAGCGTGCTCCCCAAGAACGTGGAGGTCCTGATGGGACCCGGGTGCCCCGTCTGCACAGTCCCACCCAACAGGATAGACTACACCATCAAGCTCGCAAAGGAAGGAGCAACAGTCACAAGCTATGGCGATATGATGAGGGTACCAGCCGGGTTAGGAAGCCTCTCCGACGCCAAGGCGGAAGGCCACGACGTGAGGATAGTATACAGCATCCATGACTCCGTCAAGATAGCTGAGAAAACCGATAAGTCCGTCATCCACTTCGCCGTGGGGTTCGAGACCACCGCACCCACCACAGCCAGCGAGCTGCTAGCAGGACCCCCAGAGAACTTCAGCGTCTACAGTGCCCACCTCCTTATACCCCCAGCCATGAAAGCGCTAATGGATATGGGGATAACAAAGGTAGACGGTTTCATAAACCCTGGACACGTCTCCACCATCATAGGAGAAAAGGGGTACAGGGTAATATCGGAGAACTACCGGGTCCCCCAGATCATAGCGGGCTTCGAGCCCCTTGACGTCTTATTCAGCGTGGCTATGATACTCAGGCAGATCAAAAAGGGGAGGGGCGAGATAGAGAACAGTTACACCAGGGCAGTCAAGCCTGATGGGACACCCCGGGCTCTCGAGATGCTGGAAGAGGTGTTCAAGGAAGAGGATGCTCCGTGGAGGGGCATAGGCACCATACCCCTATCGGGGCTGAAGCTCAGACGGGAGTACGAGGCCCACGACGCCTCCAAGATATTCGATATCGAGACCGAGACGAACTACGAGATGCCCCAAGGCTGCCGATGCGGAGACGTCCTCAGAGCCATAATATACCCATGGGAGTGCCCCCTCTTCAACAAAACCTGCACCCCAGACAGCCCAGTAGGACCCTGCATGGTAAGCCACGAAGGAAGCTGCTACATCGCCTCCCGATACGGAGTCCAAGACCTATGATCAGAGCCCACATCCTCATAAAAGGAAGGGTCCAAGGAGTCGGATTCAGAGCCAATACCCGAAGAAAAGCCTACCAACTGGGAATAAAAGGATGGGTCAGAAACCTGAGAGATGGAAGAGTAGAAGCAGTAGCAGAGGGAAAAAAAGAAGCCATAAACGAGTTAATCCGATGGTGCCACTGTGGACCTAGCATGGCAAGAGTTACTGACGTAAAAGTCGAAAAAACCGAAGCCACAGGGGAATTCAGAGATTTCACTGCAAAAAGAGGGTCATATTAGGGAAAAGCACCCTCGGGGAGATGGGTAAAACCCCTGGAAAAAATTTTTCCGTTCGGAAAAGAGAAATAACAAAGAATCAAAACAAAGAACCCCTAAAACAGAGCCGTTCATCATCGACTCTGTACGCGAAAGCCGTGAATCATATACAAAAATGCAAGAATTAAACAGGTCTAGAAGTGAAAGTAAATCTAACCACAGTTAATACAAAGTTTCTAGAAGACCAGAAATACGATTATCTAATAGCAAAACTTTATTGTAAGTAAATATCGATCTTCTTAGATAAGCATTTAAGCATACACACAGATACTAGAAACAAACTCCATCAACTATAATAATAAATTAACAGAAGTGGTTTAAATGAAAGGAATGCTCGAACGGTTGGCTGGAAAAGAAGAGGAAAACCAGAAAGACCTGGTAAGATACGTCAAGGCAATACCTCTACGATCCTACGAGGACGTTGACCTAATCAAAGCCGAAGTAAGAGCAGGAAACGTCGTAATCTGCAACGTATCACCACTAGCCAAAACAAACATCGAGGACGTCAAAAGAGGCATAAACGAACTAAACGACTACGTACAACAACACAACGGAGACATAGCAAGACTTGGAGAAGAAAGAGTGATAATAACCCCCAAAGACATCCGAATATGGAGAAACAAGACCTAGGTCAAGGCAAAAGTATCCAGCAGCCTAGGAGCGTAACCTCTAGTCCCCCTTCTACGAGATATAGACCGAGATAGATGCTCACACTTAGACTCTTCACCATGAACAACAAAGACCTTCCTTGGTTGAGGGCGCAGACGTTTCACATAATTAATGAGCTGCCTCCTATCACTATGCCCACTGAACCCTGGGATGGAATAAGTGCTCAAAGCGATGTTTATTACCTCCATCTTTCCCTCCTGATTATAAAGTTGAGCGCTACCCATCCCAGACTGAACCCGCTGACCCATGGTACCTGCCACCTGATAGCTCACAAACATTATACCATTATTATCATCAGGAGCAAGGCGTTTAAAGTACTCCAACACGGGCCCCCCCTCCATCATACCCGCAGTAGCGATTATGATACAGGGCCCCCCCTCAGTAATCTCGTCCCTACTATCCTGCTGCTTAACAACAGTGAAGTAATCACTCTCAAAGGGATTCACGCCCTGTTCTAGGATCTGATCCCTTATATCATGACTGAGATAACCAGGATAAGCAGTATGAATACCCGTAGCCTCACTAATCATCCCCTCGATATAAACGGGAACCTCGAGTAAATCTCCCTGATTCATATACTGGTTAATCACCATAAGGATCTCCTGAGCACGCCCAACCGCTGGAACAGGCATCAAGACTTTACCCTTCTTCAGTATATTATTAGCTACATCAACAAACAAGGATTCAGTCTCCTCCCTGCTGGGAGTAACATTATCCGGGGCACCATAAGTGGACTCCATAATCAGAGTCTCAACCCGAGGGAAGTAAGTAGAAGCCGGCTGGAGTAATGCGGTGGGACCATACTTGAAATCCCCTGTATAAACAATATTATGCAGACCTTTACCTATGTGAAGATGCACTATGCTCGATCCAAGAATATGCCCTGCATTATGCAAAGTCAACCGGACATCCGGGCTAACATCCGTAACCTCTCCATAACTTAGAGGTATAGTGTGGAGAATCACCTCAAAGATATCCTCAGGGCTATAAGGAGGGGCACGACCCTCCTTCCTGGTCACATCGATATAATCACTCTGCAGAAGGGTCATAACACTCGCAGTTGGCTCGCTACAATAAACAGGACCCTCATAACCATACTTGTACAGATAAGGCAGAAAACCACAGTGATCAAGATGAGCGTGAGTTACTACAACAGCATCAAGCCTGCTAATATCAAATTCCTCAACATCTAAACGAGGGTATGCGTTGATAGGATTAGTTGTACCCGGGTTTATTCCACAGTCCAGAAGCATCTGGCTTTCTCGAGTCTTCACGAGTATAGCCGATCTCCCCACCTCTCGGGTACTACCGAGGAAGGTTACCCTAACGTCTCCTGCTTGCTGGTAGCTGGGTCTGAAGATAACTTCCCCAGTCTCTCTCAGGACCTTTTCACGTTCCTTACTTCTACTGTAGAGAAATCCTCGGATCTGTTTAATAGTCATAGATGGAATGGGGGGAGAGCGCACAAAATTTGGGCTCCAGTGGGTACGCTTGACGATCTCTAAGATGTTATCCCCGTTCTTGCCTATAGCCACACCTGGTTTCTCTACTTCGAGAACAACCTCACCAAGAGCTGGATCAAAATATGCCTGAACGAGCCCCGCTTCCTCCAAGATATCCGTTATTATTGCTTCGGACTGCAGCTCAGGAGCCCGTACACTTGGATCGCTGCGAATTACTATACGCTTCTTGATTATACCAGCGATTTCCCCCACAATGTAGCTTCTTTCTTGTAAGATCTCTGGTTTTTGACAGTAAATAGCGAGTCGGGGACCCTCAAACTCTATACGGGTTATCCCCACTTCTGGGGGGATCTTCTCGAGAATTGTCTGTCTAATTTCCTGGTAGCTTAGTCCTTGTGCATTGTCCATCTATATCTACTCATTTCTTAAGTATGGATAGTTTTTCTTCTTCTGAAAGTGCTCTATAGCCTTCTTTATTTATCACAGCTATATCGAAACTGTCTCCACTGGCTACATCTCTCTTCATAGCAGCATCAACAGCCTTAACAACAGTAGGAAGCATCTCCTCAATCGTCTTATCTTCCTCGAACTGAGCCTCAAGTACACCGTAAGCGAAAGGAGAGCCGGAACCCGTTGAAACTACTTTCTCTTCAATGAGGCTTCCGTAAGGATCAAGATTGAATACATGGGGACCAGTCTCATCGAAGCCGCCCACTAGAGCCTGTAAAGGAAGAGGTGCTCCTACTTCCCGGTTTGATAATAATAGATTTGATACAAGCCTAGCAGCAGATTTTACGGGAATAGGTCTATTTTTCTCAAGTTCATATAGACTTGCGTTTACTTTCAGTATTTCGACTATCCTTTGAGCCACAGCTACACCACCTGCTATAGTCATTGCCAGGTTGTCTGTAATCTGGTAAATCTTCTTTGCCCTTTTGCTAGCAACAAAATTACCCATGGTCGCCCTTGTGTCAGTTCCTAAGATTACACCATCACTGCAAACTAATCCCACTGTTGTTGTGCCTTTCAGTATTCCTGATTCATTTAACATTAGATATTCTCCTATACAAATAGTTAAGAGGTAGGTTCCTTAGAAGGAAGTCCAAGTACCTTAAAAATATGACTTCATTAAAAACC
>CAZLHX010000028.1:0-24293 GCA_964559475.1 uncultured Candidatus Bathyarchaeia archaeon
CCATGAATAATCACATTTTCTCGCATTCTACCTTCGAGACGCATACCAACCTTCTCAAGAACCCTAATAGATGCATAGTTATCTGGGTCACATGTAGCATAAACACGGTGAACATCCAGTTTACTGAAAAGAAAGTCTACGAGTGCCTTTGCAGCCTCCGTGGCATATCCCTTTCCCAAGTATCCTCGATTTAAGATGTATCCGATACTGGCTTGTATTTCTGAGATACCATGTATACCACATGCTCCAATGAACCTATCTTCTTCTTTGAGAATTATACCAAACCCATAATCAGTTCTGGGTTCTTCCTGTCGTCTTTTCATGTTTCTTCTTATAAATTCTCTGGTTTCTTCCTCTGTGTTTGGCCCGAAAGGCATGTATTTTACAGTTTCAGGATCACTTGCATACTCATGAACTCCCTGAAAATCCTCTTGAGTGATTTCTCTAATTAAGAGTCTTTTTGTATTGATCTTCATTATACTACAACATTAATCTCTAATTTATTTTTAATTATTTGCTAAATGTATACATACTTGGTTATGTCTCAAAATGACATTTGAAATGGTGGGAACTTCAATGTTATATTGTTACGAGCTTGCAAAAAATCAACTTCACTGGTATAACAGCTAATTTATTTTGCCACCAGTGTTATTGCATTTGTAGGACATGTGCTGTCACATACTCCACATCCTAAACATAGCTCAGATTTGAAAACTAGTTCTCCATTGAGGATTTCTCTTGCTCCGAACTGACATCTTGTTTCACATATACCGCATGCATTGCAAGCTTATTTATCAGTGACTGAAATAGAACTAGTTAGCAAGTGAGGAGCTAACCCAAATCTTAGAATACCAGAAAATACCATGCAGCAACAGGAGCAGCTGCTACATATAGAGTCGATTACTCCAGGTTCATAGAATTCACCTTGCTCAAGAGCCATATAAACAAGCCCTGCCTCATGACTTTTCTTGAGGATACTAAGAGCTCATCTAGATCTATTTCTCGGGAGATACCGTTTCTTATGTTCCGTTCCGCCATCTCGTTTAGGTCTATGCAAGTTTTTACTGGAGCATCACAGTTTCCAAGTTTCACCTTGCAAGTACAGTCCATAACAGAGATTGTGCTGGCTTTACTGAGAAGCTTCCTGTTCTTCTCTAGGTTAAGTATAAAGTGATCTGATTTGATTTCCATATCGACTGGTATAATTATGGCTTTCTGAATTGACTGAAAAGTTCGTTTTTCAAAATGCTCCAGAGTCCAGTCATTTTCGAACCTGTAACCTTGCTTTTTATACGTCATGATTAAGAAAGATATCTGGATTATTATTTTAACACCGGAAGATTGATGCACCCAACTGTGAACTGATATACTCTTGGGAGGATTGAGTGCACGCATTCAAATGAGGCTTGCGCGTATAACTTGGAAATGAAAGGAAACTCATGTTACGCGCGACAAGCAATTTAATAAACCGTTTCCATCGTTTTTACTTTACTGTGCACCGATCTTTAAAGTAATAGTTTGATCAATAGTTTTTTAGAACGATTGATGACTGAATGCTCGGATAAACTATTTGATCTCCTTTTCGAGATATCAAATGAAGATCGGTATAATATTCTCAAACAACTTCTCAGTGACGATGCTAATCTAACTCAGATTTCTAATTCTTTAGGATTAAAAATATCTGAGACTAGAAGGCATCTCTCAAGATTAACAGGCGTAGGTATTGTGATTAGAAATCCAGACGGGTCTTATCGTCTAACAAATTTTGGGGTTCAAATATTAATTCAGATTGAGAATATAAAGTTCTTGACTGAAAACACTAAATATTTTGAGACGCATACTGTGAAAAATATTCCTCCGGAGTTCCAAGGGAGGTTCAGTAATCTTTCTGAGAGTAAATATTTGGAAAATATTATTGGTTTTATTCATAGGATTGAGCAGGTAATTAGGGAAGCTGAGAATGAGGTATGGATGCTTGTCGAACAGTTTCCACTCAATCTTTTATCCGCGATAACAGAGGCACTAGAGCGAGGGGTAACATTCAAGATTATTGAACCTTACAACAGAGAGATTAATCCCGATATTGAAGCACTAACAGCAAACGTAAACTTGGCATTAGATCATATGAAAATTACCCCATTAGTACAACAAAAGACTCTTGACGAAGTTGGCGGATTCTTGTACTTATCTGAAAAAGATGGTGTATTGGCCTTCCCAACATTACGGGGAGAAAATGATTATAAGGGATTCAGTTTAGATGGAGAAAAATCCAAAAAATGGAGTAGGGATTTATTTCAGCACTACTGGGATATAGCGTCCCAAAGAACTCCTTCCACATCTAAAATAAGCACCGATAGGGAATACCTTGAAGATGAAGGCTCTAATGGTAAAGTCGTAATTACTGGTCGCGAGAGACCTGAATATGACGCCCAAGCCATACAAGTTGCTGTAGATCATTATAATGAGGTAGTACTAAAAGGCAGATTTAACCTTGGCACAAATAATATTATCATAAAACAAAGTGTGGTAATTAGAGGAGAGGGGAGAACTATCAGCATACCTGATACAAAAATTTACAAGAGTGGCTGGAATTTCCCCTTCGTTGATCCATCCCAAGTGGGAATTTTTCGGATTCGAGGAGACGACATAGACGTAGCAATTGAAAATATCCACATAGAGAATTTTAACGGAACCTGCATTGGTACGGTCACAGGAAACAGTCTAATTATCAGGAAAAATAGGATCACGTTACATACAGGGTGGGGTAGAGGAATAAGTTTCGGTAAATGGGGTGACCACGTTGTTGGGATAGTTGCAGGAGAAACATATCTAGAAGGTGGATTCCCTGGTGGAATAATAATTGAGGATAACTACTTGGATTTCGCACTATCCTATGAATCTGGGGGATTTATATCTCATGACGGGCGAGAAAGGGATCCTAGTTACAGACCTGACTTATTGAACCACGAAGCTCCAGTTTGTGTAGGGCTTAAAATATCAAGTAACAAAGGGAAAGTTATCGTTAGAAATAATATAATTAAAAACATGAACTCAAGAGGAATACTGGTATGTGATAACAGAGGTACAGCAGAAGTTAAGATACATGATAATATTATTCAGTCTGATGTTTTTGGTGCATATCCCTATAATAGCCCAATGTCGGGTGTTGGGATTCTAGTTCAAAGCGCCTGGTCAGAACCAGTCTCAGGATCAAGAGTCGAAGTAACAGACAATAATATTATCTGCGAGAAGATAAATTATTGTGGGATAGCTATTCACGGTCCTTCATTTTATCAGGGAGTAGGTAAACTTGAGAAATGCCTAGTTAAAGGCAATATTATCGAGATAAAGAAGGGTTATATAGGAATTCAGGTACGTAAAACCGATTCTACAATAATCGAGGATAACATAATTTCTGGAAGAGCCTATTATGGTTTCCAGATAAGCGGTTCTAAAAAACGTGGAGAAATAGATCTATCAGCAAACTATAACATTATCCGAGAAAACAATTTAGATGAATTAATTATTAAAGAAAAAGACGACTACAGTGATGCAAATATTAACGGATACACGTTTACAGGAGAAAAAGGAAACTCTAAAACAGCACACATATGGCTAAACACTCATACAAGTAATAACAACATCATGCTAGAAGGAGATAAAATAATCATCGATGAAGGAAAAAACAACAACATTAACATAAAATAAAATATTACTAAACAATATAGTTTTATAATTAAATCCCTAAATTCACAAAAATTGCCTTTGTTATTTAATCTATAATTATTTAGAAGCATCTATAATCTTAGAGATCATTCTACAGTAACCTATAAGTCATCCTGAGGAGTACCCTTGCTTGAGGTATACTCTCAGGGAGACATAGAACTTTGGGAAAATCTTTCTCATTAGAGATAAAATCAAAGGATTACCTTGATAAAATCTCTATCCTAGACGGTCGGAATGGAGTGCTAATAGAGGGAGATATCGGAGACTTGATACAATTATCACTCCATGAAGATAAGCTGCTGGAAATACAGGGAACCAACGGGGTTCTCCGAGTAGAATTAACTAGAACAAATCTATCTGAAGTTCTTGACGCCTGACAGTTATGCCAAAGCTCTAACGAGCCCCCATAAAAGGTGATGAAAAAATGAATAAAATAAAAATGCACATTCTAGGTTTGATGATTATTGCTCTTGCCTTTTTAACCATAAATTTGGTTGATGCTGATACTGTCTGGTATGATAATTTCGATGATAAAGAAGCTGATGGATGGGAAACAGAGATACTGGACTGGGACCTTGACGACCCCTTCACAGGAGAAATCGCTGAGTTCGACATGTCCTATGGCTCCTTAAAAGCTCCCGGTGAAACACCTGGAAATATATGGTACCTAGCCACTTACGAAAGTAGGCAAGATACTGGTACATGGATGTTTGACATAAACATCTTAGATACTCCTTGGGAGCACTTCTACGTGTTCTTAATGACTGATGACTGGACAGATTACCCGGATAAGGCCTATAGTTATGATCTTGTCTTCAGCACGGAGCCAGGCTACCCTGACGCTGACTCAAAGGGAGCTATAGCATTATTCAAACGCAATGGATATCGTGTTAAATGGGATATTATTGGTGAATGGGCTACAAACGAGGAAATAGTTGGAGAACATAATATTATTGTTACAAGAGACCCTGATGGTGTCTTTGATGTTTATCTAGATGATGAGCTAATTATACATGTTGAGGATAAAGAACCTGAGTTCGATGTATTTTCTACATTCAGGTTCGAGACACCCTCTGGACCTGAGATTGATAATGTAGTTGTTCTTGATACATATGATATTCAAAATGCGAGGGCGTGGTCAGAACCCACACCTGAACCAGAACCTGTAGCAGAATCTAATGAAGGTATCCCTGGGTTCACGGTCTATTCTATAACAATAGGTCTAGTACTTGGAATTTCTCTTATCTGGATAGGATCCACTAAAAAAACTTCCCCTTTTTTTACTGATGTATAAGTTTAGTATAATTTTAACTAGAAATTAGTCTATGCGGTAAATGTATATGCATCCATATTTTCTCCTTGGAAACAATTTGTTAGTTTCATTTATAAATGAATTTTACTGAACTGCGTATATACAAGCCATTTCCACATGTTTTTTCTAAAAATATCCCTAACAATATACATTTATTTTAATAAATATGGTACTAAATCCTTGTTATATAATTCTTTTTTTATTTTCATTTTTCTACTGGTTATAAATGGTACCTCTCTTTCATGAAGAGAGCCGTGACTTCTAATATCGATTTTTCTGTAGTTTTCCTTCTGGTTTCTTCCAAACGTATATTTTTCTTCAGCTAATACCAAAAGATCTCCTATCCTCTCTGGCATTAATCTGTATTCTTTTGCAGCTTCTTTGCGATTATAGATGGCTTCAACACCTTCACAGTCTGATAGAATAGTTTTCGCCTTCTCGGGCATATCGGTATAAAGGTAAGCTGAACCGCCTAAGTTCATATGATGAATTATATGCTCATCTTTGATTGATGCCACTATCTTTGAATCTAACCCATACTCTTGGAGGTAGGTGACTGGATCAAAATTAATTGATTTATTGTTCATTCCATGGTCTGATACTATTCCTATCTCGTAACCATAATTATAAATGAACTCTAACCCTTCATCAATTCTTGACATATATTCTCTCGCAAAATGATGTTTTGGTTCATATTTGTGAGGTATGTAATCAGTGGTTGAGATGTAAATGATATCCCATTTTGTCTTAGAGATCTCTTTACAGGCTACTTGGAGTAGCCAAGGACTAGCAGACAGCTCATATATACTTGGAACTGGTCCGATCTTATCCAGTATCTTTCTATCAGGTTTTTCTACACTATATGAATAGACTCCTTCCGTCTTGAGGAGTCTTCTTAGTTTATCTTTCGCCGTGAGGAGAATTACTTTTTTCCCTTTTCTTGCTTCATTTTCGAGGAAAGTGTCACAGGTTAAAAAATGGTTTGAATCCATATAGACTTCTTTTCCGGATTCTCTATCATAATACCAGTTGCTTGTTATTCCATGTTTTTCTGGATAGTTACATGTTATTATGGATGCGTTATTCACGTTTGTTACTGTTGGGACCATCGCATGACAAATTGTACTAGTACCTAATGAGTCTATGAAAGGTGTTTTTGAGTTTTTAATATATTCCCATGTTATTCCATCAAGACATATTATTATATAGCCTTTAGACAAAGTCACTCAATTACTCAATTATAGATTTAAAGATGTTACGTGAATTATGTACATTTAGCTACGGTCTCAATAAATGAAGAAAATATTGATTTGATAGGTAACTGAAATCCATATATTTCTAGAAATACTCGCATTTTTAAAATCAGACCTCAAGAGTATTATGTACAAGAAGTTTTTCTATAAATGTGAAAATGTTCGATCTAACGGATAAGGGAGCCATTGTGACAGGATCGAGTAGGGGGATCGGTAAAACTATCGCTCTTGGTTTAGCAAAAGCAGGAGCAGATGTAGGGTTAGTTGCGAGATCAAGTGCGGGTTTGGAGGCGGTAGCTAGAAAGATTAGGGAACTTGGTCGTCAAGCAGTTCCCATTTCTTATGATTTAACGAAAACAGATGACATTCAATCATTGGTAGAGGAGTTTACAGATCAACTTGGAGGACTTGATATTCTTGTTAATAATGCTGGAATAAACATTCCACAGGATGCGCTAGATGTTACTATCGAAGCATGGGACCAGATCATGGATATTAATCTAAAAGCAAGTTTCTTCACAGCACAGGCAGCGGGAAAAATAATGATCCAGCAAGGACGTGGTGGAAGAATCATCAACATCTCCTCACAGACAGGGTCAGTCGCGTTAATTAAACGTGCAGCTTACTGTGCCAGCAAGGCAGGGCTCAACCTAATTACAAAGGTATTAGCACTTGAGTGGGCTTCTCATGGAATTTTGGTCAATGCTGTGGCGCCCACATTTATTGAGACAGATCTTTCTGAGAAATTTTTAGCTGATCCCCAATTCCGCAAATATGCCTTATCAAAAAACCTACTTAAACGGATAGGTAAACCTGAGGACGTCTTAGGAGCCGTCCTTTATCTAGCTTCACCTGCATCCTCCTTGGTCACAGGTCACATTCTTATGGTAGACGCTGGATGGTCCGCTCATTGAAAGAATCAATAAGGAAAAAGTATGATAGGAACTTCAAAGTCTAAAATTTAATATTTATTTGCATAATACATGAAGGCAATACTATACGAGAAAACATAAGCTCTATTAAGAATTGAATCATTTCTATTACATTCTTTAGTGTGAAGAAAATGCAATATAGGAAATTTGGGAAATTAGACTGGAGGGTTTCGGCTCTTGGGTTCGGAGCGATGAGACTTCCAGTAATTGGAGGGGACGTTTCTAACATTGATACAAAAAAATCGATTGACATGATCAGATATGCTATCGATAACGGAGTTAATTACCTTGATACAGCCTATGTTTACCACAGAGGAAACTCAGAGGTGTTAGTTGGAAAAGCATTAAAAGATGGTTACAGAGAAAAAGTTAGGATAGCTACCAAGATGCCCATGAGGCTCGTTGAAAAAGAAGAGAACTTGGATGAGTTTTTCTACACGCACTTAGAAAGACTGCAGACGGATTACATCGATTTTTATCTATTACACGGTTTAAGAGAGGAGAGATGGTCCAAGGTTAAAGAGTTCGAGGTCCTGGAATGGGCAGAAGAAAAACTTGATAGTGGCGAGATAAAGTATCTTGGCTTCAGTTTTCACGATGATTTGGATCTGTTCAAAGAGATAGTTGATGCTCATGATTGGACGTTCTGCCAGATTCAGCTTAACTATATGGATGTTAATTACCAGGCTGGGCTTGAGGGGTTAAAGTACGCATCAGAAAAAGGACTAGCTGTAGTGGTGATGGAGCCAATAAAGGGAGGTAAATTAGCAGTTTCTCCACCGGAAGAAGTCAAGGAGATCTGGGATAAGGCTGACATCAAACGTACTCCAGCGGAATGGGCTCTTCAGTGGGTTTGGAATCTGCCAGAGGTGAGTGTTGTTCTTAGTGGTATGAGTGAGATGTGGCATGTGAAGGAAAATCTGATATATGCTGACAGGAGTGGACCGGGGACTCTTACCGAGGATGATTTGGAACTTTATGAGAAGGTTAGGCAGGCATATACTAGACTTGGCTTCGTTGGATGCACTGCTTGTCAATACTGTATGCCTTGTCCTGAAGAAGTTGAGATACCAACGATACTTGGGCTCTATAATGAATACTACATTAGTGGAGGTGACGAAGAGGTAAAGGGTAGGTACTGGGAGGAAATCGAGCCCGAGAATCACGCCTCCAACTGTATAGCATGTGGGGAATGTGAGGAAAAATGCCCACAGGAACTACCTATCAGAAAACTCATGAGAGAAGCCGTTAGACTTTTCCCGGTTCAAGAAGAAGAATAGAGAGCCTACTTGATTCTACCGGGATCCACCCGTATCATGCTTCTCCCTGTCACCTCTTTGGGAGTTATAACTACTATTCTAACCACTGCCATCTCCTTTTCTCGACTTCGACCTGGTCTACCAATATACTCATCAAAGCTCACTGGTACCCTGTACTTATCAATAAGTGTTTGAAGGTATGGTATCATTTTCTCCTCATCGTCAATTATTCTAGCAACACCTCTGATGTTTACGCTTTTATACATCGAGACATCGGAGATAGATTCATCCACCTGGAAAAAGATGTTAGGATTCCGTCTTATCCCATCCATCTTTAATCCATTATAGCAGGCATGGAAAAAGATCTCATTATTTTCGTAACCATATCCTACTGGTATAATATACGGTCCTTCTTCGAGAGAGATCCCTATTCTTCCAACCCTCGCACAAAAGAGGAACTGGTTAATCTCGTCGGGATTCATTTTGAGAATAATTTTTCTGTTTTTGTTCGCCTGGTTTACTTCCTGGAGTATTTCCTTCATAGCATTGAATTATATCGGATGGATATTATTTTAATCTGTAAGACTCGTAAGTCCGTTTATTTACCTCATCAAATGACTTGACATTATATACAATCTTTCTCAAATAAACACTCAGAATCAAAAAATTGTTGGTGGAGAGAAGAGGATTTGAACCTCCACGTATACACCAATCAAGGTGTCGTTCTCCCGGTTAAACTAGCTCACACTAATAATTTGTAACTTGCTATCTATAAAAATAGATAACTTCGAATTTGAGAAAATAGGAACCGATTTTAATAAAATCAAATACTGATTTGGCGGGCAAGAATTTTTGGAGAATAGTACTAGAGATACCTTTCTCCAACCTAATCATTCATGTTGGTATGAAAATTTTACTTCCTCAGCTCCCTCCATAAGTACCCGTCTACCAATCTCCCTTAGTTCATCTAATTTATCTTCTATTTGTGCAAAAACATTAACGGGTTGCTTCATATCCACGGTTAGTCCTCTCGAAATAAACAATCCGTATACTATGTAGATCTCATCGGGGACTAGAACTGGCTCATCTTTTACTAGGAAACATAAGGCGCCTGGTGGTATGCCTGCTACTCGCTGGTTTTCTCTTTCCACCCATAAGTCAGGGGGTAATGTGACCAGTGCTTGTCCTGATACTATACTGTGGTGGAATCTATATTTGAAAGGAAGATGCATATTGATGGTTGAACAGGTTTTTGGTGCTTCTTTTTCAAGTAACCTAGCTTTAAAGACTCCGCCCTTCTCAAACTCTATTTTAATACTATTCATTATATTCACCTCAAGTTCTTTGAATTTTCATCTTCATCCAGTTAGCCGAGTTGTGGAAGTCAGCTACTGCAGTACCTGGAGGAACTAATTTGTCGCACACTTTCCTTGTCTCATTATCGAGACTCATTTCTAATATCGGTAGAAACTCCTCAAGTTGCTCCAATGTACGTGGACCCATCAATGGAGCGGTTATACCTGGCTGATCTTTGACCCAAAGGAGGGCCAGTTGTGAAGAAGTTAACCCTTTTTCCTCTGCTAGCTTTACAAAGCTTCGTCCAACCTCTATTCCTCTGGGCGTGACCCTTTCTGCATAGATACCACCCCTTAAAGCAGCTCGGGAGTCCTCAGGGAAATCCATCGAGCTGTAGCGCCCAGCTAGGACCCCCATGGCCATTGGTGACCAGGGAAAAATGCTAAGGTTATTGGCTTGGCACATTGGCACTAACTCGTTTTCTATACGCCTATCCAGCAGATTGTAAGGTGGTTGCTCGGATACAAAGCGGTCATATCCCTTTAACTCGCTTACCATGATTGCTTCCTGAATCTTCCAGGCTGGATGTGTAGAGGATCCTATGTAGGTAACCATACCCCAATGCACCAGATCATTCAAGGCTCCGAGAGTCTCAACGATACTGGTATCATCTGAGGGCCTGTGAAGCTGGAAAAGATCTATGAAATCAACCTGGAGGCGTTCAAGACTATCAAGGCAGGCTCTAACTATGTGTAGCCTCGAGTTTCCACGTTCATTAGGGCCCGGACCTACAGGATAATGTACCTTGGTCGAGATAAGAACCTGCTCTCGTTTCCCACTTTTCTTCAAGGCTCGACCTATAATGCGTTCACTCTCACCATTAGCGTAAGTATTACCTGTATCAATTAGGTTAATACCCGCATCAATAGCTCTATCAATAATCTTAGCTGCCTCATCTTCTGGTGTAGGATCAGCAAAGTTTGCAGTTCCCAACGCCAGTGGCGCGACTTTAACCCCAGTAGGACCTAAAATACGATACTCCACTTATTACCCTCTCTAACGTTTTCCTTCTGTATACAATTTTCTTAATAACCCTTATGAGAAATCGTTGAATAATCAGCTATCGTTCATTCATAAATTAAGAATATTGAGAAGAATTAGTTAATGTTGTTTCCTGAGGCTAATGAAGAACTCTTCCTTGTTCTTTTAGACGGCTTTCATTTACTCTATACGTAGTTACTTACGAAAAGTTTTGCATGTATTCTACTCGTAGGGGAATCTATATGGTAGGTCCTGTTCATCGCGCATCTTTACGAGTTCCTCTTGGATACCTTTAGGAACTGGCACTCCTTTTACGCTGCGTTCTAAGCTTGTTAGGTATTCTTTCTCTCCCGCGGTATAGATCCGCGACTGTCCCGGGGCTTTTTTAGCAGATCGTAGCTCATGGAGGATCTCACCTGTGGTATGCTTAAAGTCGCTTAATTCGGTGAACGCTTCAACATCTATAGCTATGAAAAAGTGTCCAAGATTAACACCATTTATGGCTCTGAGGAAGAAGCCTTGTTGGAGGGAGGAGCTCAATATCTCAACCACTGTCGAGTATCCATAACCCTTGTATCCCCCCGTTTCCTCACCAGCCCCACCAAGTGGGAGCAGTGATGCTTTGCGTTTTAGGAGTGCTTCAAGAGTCTTCGCAGGATCAGTCATATAGTTTCCATGGTCGTCGATGACTAAGCCCTCGGGGAGTGGTTTTCCTGAGCGGGCATGAACCTCCACCTTTCCTCTTTGGATGATACTGGTTGCGCAGTCTAGGGTAAATGGGAATTCCTCGTCACTTGGTATACTGAAGGTTAATGGATTTGTCCCTAGCATTGGTTCTACGGAGAAGGTTGGTGCTATTGCTGGTCTCGCGTTTGTTCCTGTTATCCCGATGAGTCCTTTCTTTGAAGCCATCTCAGCGTAGTATCCTGCTATCCCATAGTGGGTGCTGTTCCTTACAACAATCATTCCCATGCCATAGTCTCTAGCTTTGTTGATCGTCTTTTCCATGCTCTTATACGCTGCAACCATACCCATACCGTTACATGCATCAATCACACAGGTAGTTGGGCCCTCCTTTATCACTCTTAGATCAGTTATTGGCTTCTGCATTCCCGATAATACACGATCATAGTAAACTGGTTTGAGGCGGTTAACGCCATGTGTATCTAACCCTTTGAGGTCAGCATCCAGTAACACATCTCTACAGGTCTCAGCCTCGCTTGATGGGACTCCAATTGATCTGAAAACATCATAGACAAATGGTTTAAGGATACTAAATGGCACCCAGGAAATATCGCTCATAACAATTAAAGCGGCTATCAATGAAATAGAGGTTTCCCTATTGCAGCTCTCCAGCCTTTCTTTAACCTCTTTCTCTCCATTTCAATCATATCTGGCTCGAATAATGTGCCTTCACCTTTGTTCTTCAGATCATCCAGGTTTCTAAATACGCCTGAGCCCAAGCCTGCTAACATGGCAACACCCCGAGCAGTTGCCTCGATGATTGTGCTCCTGTAAACAGGTACATTGAGAATATCTGCTTGGAACTGCATCAAGAATTCGTTCTTTGATGCTCCTCCATCAACCCTAAGTATGTTTACATTGAACCCACTATCATATTGCATGGTATCGATTACATCCATTGTCTGGTAGGCAATGGACTCTAGTACCGCACGTACAATATGAGCTCGAGTTGATCCACGGGTTAAACCAGTGATTGTGCCTCTAACATATTGGTCCCAGTACGGCGCTCCTAGCCCAGTGAAGGCTGGTACAACGTAGACTCCACCATTGTCTTTGATTGATAAGGCTATTTCATCTGTTTCAATAGCTGAATCTATGATTCCTAATCCTTCTCTTAGCCACTCTACTGCAGCACCAGTTGTGAAGATGCTCCCCTCCAAAGCATATGTTGTTTTATCGCCTATTCTCCAAGCTATTGTCGTCAGTAGTTTCTCGCTCTCAACATAATGGTCCCCGGTATTCATCAACAAAAAGTTTCCTGTTCCATAGGTACACTTTGAATCGCCTGGTTCATGTGCTTTATGTCCGAATAATGCTGCCTGCTGATCACCTGAGCATCCTGTAATTGGTATTTCATGACCGAACACTTCGCTATCTGTATATCCGAATAATCCACTGGATTCTTGGACGGATGGAAGTAATGACTCAGGTACATCGAAAATTTCTAAGAGCTCCTGGTCCCACTCACGTTTTTGAATATTATAGAGGAGAGTACGAGATGCATTGCTGGGGTCAGTTACGTGTTCTTTTCCACCTGTGAGTCTGTAGATGAGGTAAGAGTCCACAGTACCAAAGAGAAGTTCTCCTGACTCTGCTCGATTACGTGCACCGTTAACGTTGTCTAATATCCACTTTATCTTAGGGGCAGAAAAATAGCTATCAGGTATAAGACCCGTCTTCTCCTTAATTGTCGAATAATGATGTTTTCTTATTTCCTCAACCATATCTGAGGTTCTTCTGCACTGCCAGACTATTGCATTATAGACTGGTTTGCCGGTTTCCTTATCCCATACTATGGTTGTTTCCCTTTGATTAGTTAAGCCAATACAGGAGATACTGGAGGCGTCCATATTTGTATTTCTTAATGCGTCCTCCACAGCCACTAATTGAGCATGCCACAATTCCTCTGGGTTATGCTCAACCCACCCCGGTTCAGGATAAATCTGTTTAAACTTATGCTGCCCCTTAGCGATGGTGCTCAATTCCTCGTCGTAGAGTATTGCTCGTGCACTTGTCGTGCCCTCATCTAAGGATAAGATAACATTCCTCACAGGATACCAGAAAACCTATCAAACATTAGCCTATATGAGACTATCCTAAATGAACGTTTGAAAGACGGATTTAGAAATTTGAATGAAGCGGTATATTGATCAATATTCATGGCTATTTGTATCTACTTCTGTTCTCAGAAACCAAATTCTTTCAAAAGGTATTTCCCTGTGTTCTATAGGATCATATTTCTATAATGACCAGTACCTCATCAAGCCAAAATATTGAAGATTCATGAAAAACCTAATAGACTTAATATTCGGAAGTTTGAAAAAACAAAATTAGAGAATGTATGTGTCATTCTTTGTGAAGTAAACGACTTACTATTATTGCTAGTAATAATGCAAAAGGAATTGAAATAGCTGTGTATAGAGATGCACGGTCATGAGATAGGACTTCAAAGACTATATGGGCCATTTCTGTGATATAGACAGCTACAATGAATATCTCAACCTTATGAAAGATCTCCTGAAGATTAACAAGCCTAACAAGCTGCTCCTTAGAGGACTTTTGCTCTTCCATACCCAGCTTCTGCTGCTGCAAACTTAGATACGTCCTTACCTCATCCATCACAGCCACCAACCGTGACTTCAATGCCTTAGCCCGGGTAATATAAGCTTCAAAATTCATAATTGTCCTTCGATATTTGTGCGACATTAAATTGGGTTTTTGAGTAGTTTCATCGAATCCGAGATTATTCAACTTCATAAATTGGCCATCAATATCGAATATAATCATCTTAGCTTTAGAGAGGTTTATCTCCATATTACCTATCATGGCAGAGAGGGTGTTCTCCCTTTCCATGATGTAACTTAACCAAGACTCGAGAGTCTCTAGTTCTACACGTTCAAGTCCCAATAACTTCCATAAGTAACCTTCAACCCTTTCACCAATCTCACCTTCACCAACATCCAAAACTGAGAAAAGATTTCTGGAATGGTTTTCTACTTCTATGAGTTCCGCTGTGTGAAAAGCAAGTTGCTCAATTATCATTAGAGGTTCAGATATTTTGTACTCTGTACTGATGTGTGGTGAGAGTAGATAATATTGTTTAGTTATATCTCCCTCAAAGGTATCAAGGGATGAGACTGTGAGGTCTCCAAGTCTATTAATGCTTTCCACAGACAAGGATAGTTTATCTGAATAATCCCTTATAATTAACTCAGCCTTCCCTTGGTTTTCTGATGGGATTATTAATATGGTAAAGATTGTATAGGGCTCAGAAGGAAGTGCATCTTGTAGATTAGCTAAAAGATCATGGTAACCTGAATCTTCTCTATGGAATATATTTACATCAACTTCCTGCTCATGTTCAGTATCTAATCTAAGAATATGGAAATCGTCTCTCTTTTTTAAGTAAATATTAAACAGGTCTTTTTTTGAGTTCGTTAAATATTCTGCTAAGTTATGACTTATCTTTTCTTTTAGATTATCCGTAATTTCATCATCCGATTTAAATACAAATAATTTGACTATTTTTGTACGATATTTTTGGGTTTCTGACATTGAGTTTACCTCGTTAGGTTTCGAATATGTAGATGCATTTGGAGTCACCTCGGCTTTTAGTTAATGGGACGGTTAGTTTTATTCCAGGAATTATTACAGAGGCTAAACCTCTAGTCATAGGCCATGCTAAGTTTTCGTCTAGCCATATCCAAGGCAAGTTTAAGGTCATCGCTGCTCTCATAACTGGGCAAAACCCCGAGCAAGTCATCAATACTTTGCCTTTTTCGACTTTTGCGTTTGGTTCACCTTGTACAGTATCCTGGAAAAGATTAAGTAACGCTGCAACTGTTTCAAGATCTTGCTTGGGGTCATCTATTTTTTTCTTCAATAAATTGCCAAGTTCGATACCGTACCTGAAGGCTGCTCTTTTTCCTTCTTCTGGGTCTCCACAGTATTTTCCGTAGAATTCCTTTGGGGAAGGCAAACTCATGTTTGATTCCTCACATTATTAGAACAATCTTTAAGGAAGGATTTTAGTTTTGCCAATCAATCAGGCATAAATTTGCTTCATCAGGAACATATATTAATATTCATACAAATTTAACGATGTAGAAAATGATGGTAAAGAAAGAGATTTTATATTTTGTTGAGCCTGGAGAGGAGCACTCTGATGAGACTCTTAAAATGGCGAAGGAACGTGCTGATGAACTTGGTATCAAGGACGTTATAGTAGCGAGTACAAGAGGAAATACTGGCGTTAAGGCAGCAGAGTACTTCAAGGGCTATAACTTGGTGGTGGTTCCACACGTTACAGGTTATAAAAATCCAGGAGAACAGGAACTCACTGATGAGAACAAGGCAAAAATTGAGGAGGTTGGAGGCAAGATAGTAGTTGCCGCCCATTCTTTCAGTGGCGTTAACATAGCCATATATAATAAATGGAACACGATGTACCCTGCGGGGATCATTGCTCAGACTCTTAGGATGTTCGGGCAGGGAATGAAAGTAGTCGTGGAGGTTACAACTATGGCAATGGACGCTGGGACTGTACCGGTTGATAAGGATATTCTGGTTATAGCGGGGTCTCACCGAGGTGCTGATACAGCTGTTGTTATAAAACCGGCGAATAGCCGCAACATCTTTGACATGGTTGTGAAAGAGATAATAGCTAAGCCTAGGAACCTCTAGCAATTATGTATGCATGTACGTGAATTGGTATAATAATACAATTTATATCAAAACCCATTTCGATAAGAGATTCCATTCTTTTTCTAAGGTTAATTATATTACTTCTAATAACAAATTAATTTGAACGAGAATGGTTATCGTCAATGATGCGAACCTAAAAGAGTTTGCTAAAGTTATTTTGATGGCTGCTGGTACCCCTGAGGCTGAGGCAGAGTGGGTAGCAGACTGCCTAGTTTTATCCAACCTCAAAGGCGTGGATTCCCATGGTGTACAACTTATACCAGGCTACGTAAAAGCCATAGAAGAAGGCTATCTAAAACCTGGGCAAAAAATAGAGGTGATCAAGGAACTCCCTGCCTCAACCTTATTCGAGGGAAACTGGGGGTACGGCTACACAATAGCCAGGGACGCCATGAGATATACAATGGATAAGGCCAAAAAAGCGGGAGTAGCTTTCTCTGGCATAAGAAATATACATCACATTGGTAGGGTTGGGAAATGGGCAGAAATGGCGCTAGAGGAAAACTTAATCGGGGTTGCCAGTCAACCTGGTGGAGTCTATATAGCTCCCTGGGGTGGCTTGGAACGTAAGCTTCCTATAGGCCCTATAGCGGTGGCGTTTCCAGCTGAAGAGCATCGACCCATTGTTATTGATATGTCTCTTGGACCTATAGCTGGTGGGAGAACCGCTATTCTTGCTTCGAGGGGGCAAAAGGTACCTTATGGGTGGTATATTGGTGATGAGGGTGAGCCTATCAATGATCCGAAAATATTTCATAAAGGTGAGGGAGCTCAGCTTCCTTTGGGTCAGACTGGGCTCGGCTATAAAGGAATGGCCTTATCCATGATCGTTGATATCCTAGCTGGTCCACTAATGGGATACGTAATAATGGAAGATCAACCCTTCAGAAGGCGGGGCGTATTTCTTGGAGCTATTGACCCAGAGGCGTTTACAACCCTTGATATCTACATGGAAGGAGTGGACGGGTTAATAGATTATCTGAAATCCTCCAAGCTCGCTAAGGGATTCGATGAGATCCTTGTACCTGGGGAGCCTGAGTGGCGGCAGATGGATAAGCGAAGAGAAGAAGGAATCTTTCTGGACGACGAGATATATCAAAGAATACTAGACACAGCTAAGGGATTAGGTGTTGACGTGTCAAGATACGAAGGGAAAGCAGGAAAACTAGAGATAACACATCCCTCATACACTCTAAAGGATAAGTACGAATGGAGACCTAAACCTGAGTGATAAAACTATATCTCAAATTTTATAGGTGACTGAGAGTTATTTTTCAGAGTTGATTGACTTGTCAGGTTTATCCGAAGATGAGATTATAAGGGAATTAAGGAAGATTGACACTCCCACCATCTCTAATATTGTTGCTACCTATCCGAAATCAGATATCTGTCTTAAACTCTATGATGCTTGGTATGGAAACTGGTATACCGATACGACGATAAAGTGTATATATCCCAATATGGGTCCTGTTGTGGGGTATGTCGCCACAGTCGTATACTGTAAAGAGTCTGAGAAGTACACTGGAGTTGGACGGTGGAAGCTATTCGAACATATTAATGAGACTAGGAAACCCGTTGTTCTGGTTGCGGAGCAGCAGTTTCCCCCTGAGTTGTCTAATAGAGTGGGGCTTTTCGGGGAGATGATGACGACGCAATATAAAGCCCTCAATGTGGCGGGTGTCGTCACCAATGGCCCCATGAGGGATGTTGACGCGATTGAGCCTCTGGGTGTCCAGTATTTTGCTACTGGTTTAACTCCAGCTCATGGTGATATGATGATTAAAGCTGTAGGTGAACCTGTTTCTGTTGGGGGAATGACTGTGATGCCAGGGGATATGGCACACATGGATATGCACGGCGTAGTGAAGTTCCCTTCAGATAAATGTGGGGAGATTCTAGAACGTGCCAAAAAGCTCTTAGAGGAAGAAGCCGAAAGAGCGGCGTTCTTCAAGCAACCAGATTTCTCACTAGAGAAATGGAAACAAAGAGAATCTATTAAATCTTCTAATTATTAATAAACACATTTAAAATCTGGGTTTTTCTCCAACTATTTTCGAGATATGTAATCTAAATTTACCTACTAATTCATTTACGTATATAGGATACGTGTATTTAGATCGAAAAAGTACGTGCATACTATTATCTACATGAAAAGTTCTCTTGTATATGTATTGTACCCGGAATTAGTTTTAGAGAATGGCATCGTCATTACAATGGACCAAAAGCAGAGGATCGCAGAGTCTCTTGCTATACTTGGAAATAAAATTCTCCGAGTAGGAAAATCAGAGGAGATTAAACCACTCATAGGTCCAGATACTGATGTTATCGACCTAGATGGGCGTGCTGTAGTTCCTGGATTAACTGATCCCCATCTTCACTTAATAGGAGCTGGACTTGCAGCCCTCCATGAGTTTAGAATTCCTCCAACCTCCATCAAGGATATCCAGAAAAAGGTGAAAGAAGAAGCAGGGAAAAAACAGCCGGGAGAATGGCTTATAGGCGGAGACATACGACACGCTCATATTAAGTTAAAGGAAAGAAGATTCCCTGATAGATGGGAGCTGGATGAGGCTGCTCCTCAGAACCCAGTCTTTCTACGTATGGGTCCACATATTAAAGTAGTAAATAGCCTAGCACTCGAAAAAGCTGGAATAGACGAAAATACCACTGACCCTCTTGGAGGGACGATAGTAAAAGATCATCGAGGTGTCACCGGGGTATTAAGAGAGACAGCGGGTCATCTAGTTTCCAAGATCTTCCCCCCACATAGCTTTGAGGATAAACTTTCAGCGATACAACTTATGTCTAGGAGATGCCTAGAGAGGGGCGTCACCACAATCCATGATATAGTAACTTCACCTGAAGAGGTAAGGGCGTATATAACTCTACGCCGGGAGAAAAAGCTACCAATTCGAGTAATCCTGTTGATACGAGTCTGGGAATCAGAGATTAGCCTAAAAAACTTACTAGATACAGGTATCGAGTCTGGATTCGGAGATAACTGGCTAAAGATAGGCGGAGTTAAGATGAGTGTAGGTGGTGGAATCTCAGGAAGCAACGCTGCTTTCTACGAAGAGTATTGTGATGAGCCTGGTAACTTTGGTGTTATAAGGATTCCCTACCCGGATCTGGTAGGCCTCATTAAGGACTCGGATCATTCGAACCTTCAATGTGCGGTACACGCCCTCGGAGACAGGGATCTGGATATGGTTATACATGCCTTCCAAGCAGCATTAAAACACTCCAATAGTGGGCTTCGACATAGAGTAGAGCACGCTGGTAACTGGTGTTTTACCCCCGAACGCCGTTTAGCTTTCAAGGAACTCGACCTAATTCCTGTACCTAACATTAATTTTCTGTATACTTTCGGTGACGCCTTGCATGTAACTCTTGGAGAGTACAGGATAAAAAACGATTTTTTCCCGTTGAAAAGTATGTTAGAGGAAGGCTTCTTACTTGTGAGTGGATCCGATGGACCGGATCTTGAGCCAGCTGATCCCTTAAGAGATATTGGTATAGCGATGAATAGAAGAACAGAAAAGGGCATATTGATGGGTTCGGGCGAAGCAATTGGATTCCTTGACGGGCTTAAAATGTTCACCTATAACGCAGCTTATCTTGCATCTGAGGAAGAATACAAAGGATCCATTGAGAAGGAAAAATTAGCTGACCTAGTCATATTAAATAAAAACCCATTACTGGAAGGCGCAGAGAGTCTTCTTGTGGACTATACGATATTAGATGGTAAAATAGTCTTTAAACGATAATGACTTAGATCCTCCTTGGTGGATGGATTAATATTTTTTCTTATGTTTCTTCGTTCTGGAAAAACTCCACCAACTCACCGTCAGGTCCTTTGAAGAAGGCTATCCGTATTGGTATAGGTGGATCACTAGACAGATTAATATCCCTTGTATCAATAGTAACTTCGGCTCCAGCTTTCCTTACGAGTTCAATGGCTGCCTCGCAATCATCAACCCTTAAAGCGATGTGTTTGAAAACACCCTCTTCGAAGACCTTGTCCGAGTCACCCTGTGATATTTCAAAATAGTTCCCGTCACCGGTATCCAACAGTACGGTTCGTTTCGAGGGTTCTCCCCAGGATATACGTTCTTCAAAGCCTAGTCCTTCCACATAGAATTTTATTGACTTTTCTAGGTCCCTTACACTCATTGATAGATGGTGAAATCCACATCCCTTAATTTTCTTATTCGATCCAGACATTTCCTCTCTCATCTCACGTAGAATGAGAGAATAAAAATTTGTTTATATCCAACCTCATTGAGATAAACAGGTATTGGATGAAGGATGTTATCCACAGTCATTTTCAGGTAAGAACGTACAGAAACATTGGAAGGAATAGTAGTTGAAATAATTTAACATGCCAAATACAGACACTAATCTCTAATCAACTCCAGGAAAGCATGCAAAGCACTCATTAAAGATACAGAAGGTTTTGATAGGAACTCATGAGGCACACCTTTTAGCAGAACAGGATAGGCTTCGGGTAACATATTAAGGGCGTTCTCTACCTCGGAGTCACTAAGCATACCGTACTCTGCTTGCAGGATCAAGACTGGGCACTTTATCTTACGCATATGGGTCTCCGGTTGGTAACCGTGAAAGTGGTTACCTAGAGCACTGAGATCCATGCCATACTCAATAATACTCCTGAGCAGTTCTATATCCAGTTGACTCAGACTCTTAGCCCTTAATAACCCTGAGACTACATCAAACTCGGAACCACCATTCTCTCGTAATGATTGAAATATTCCACCTACCGTCTTCTGTTCCCCTAATATCTTGATTAAGCCACCGAACACCTGTCCCATTCTTTCAGAGGGCTCAGGATCCTTGAGACTGCTATCCCCTAGTATAATTGCCTTAACCAGCTCCGGGTACTCCGAAGCAATCTTAGTGGCAATTCTTCCACCGAGGCTATGCCCAAAAATAACCGCCTTCTCACAAACAACTTCTTCGAGGAAACTTACGGTGTCATCTACGTAATAACCGAACCCGTATACTCCAGTATGCTCTGAGGAGCCATGACCCCTAAAGTCCGGTGCAAAGATCTTCCAGCGAGTAGCCAAGATGGGAATTATTGGTAGAAAAGCCTGCCATCTATTAGCAGTGCCGTGAAGCAGAACCAGTACCGGTGCATCCTCGTCAGTGTAAGCATAATTTATCCTTACGCCTCCAATCTGATCAATTTTCTCTTTCAACATAGTAAATCATAGAATAAAGATGAATTTATTTTTTCAGCACAAGCCAATAAACTATCGTATAATGTTTTTGCTGAATAAAAATATTGTACGTAATTACGTACAAAATATCTTGATTTTTCCGAAATAATAAGCCACCTATTATTTCGCGTCACGTCCACAACAAGATCGGATAGGCTACTAGGAGACTGGCTTCATTATAATTACTACAGTTACCCCAAGACTCAGGATCTCTTACGACTACAATAGTCGTATCCATTTTCTGGCTGAACATCTTTCCCTGTTTAAAATAAAGGCTTACTTCCAATATCTTGAATGTAAAACCCTGATAATTGCACCCGTGTTCTGTTATAGATTATTTTTATCAACAATGATTTATTTTGTAAAATTCTATTAGCATTATGCATGAGCTAAATGTTCAGGATGCCGCTCACGGATACGTAGAGATGCTCCACAGACTTGGGGTAGACTATGTCTTCGGGTCACCAGGATCAGAATACGTACCCCTCTGGGAACACCTCGCACGCTACAACTCAGAAAACAAAAAACCATTCTACATAAACCTCAGACACGAAGGCACAGCCCTATCAATGGCCAAAGGCTACTACATGGCCACAGGAAGACCCCAGACAGTGATAACCCACGTAGTAACCGGCCTCCTCCACGGGGCAATGGAGCTGAAAGCAGCGTACACAGATCAAATACCCCTACTATTAATAGTGGGCCAGAACCGAACCCACGAAGGAGAAATACACGGAGGGACACCTGGCCCCCACTACCTCAGCTTCACAGAAGTAGGCGGCTTGGAGAGGCTTGTGAATCATTACATAAAATGGGGAGATAGCCCAGAGACCAATGCAAACATCCTCAGCACTATCCAGAGAGCATACATCATAGCCTCCACCGAGGTGAAAGGACCAACCCTGTTGAACATATCACGTGAACTAATATTTGAGAAAACCTCAAAGATGAGGCTTCCAGCCAGATTCCAGCCGCCTGAACCAGTTACATGCAAAATAAGTTCACTGCTGAAACTTAAAGATCTACTCACCGGCTCCAAAAACCCCCTCATATACACTAGGTACCTGGGGAGAAACATGAAATCAGTACACGAACTGGTAAAACTAGCAGAGACAATTGCTGCACCAGTCTTCGAGACTCCAGGTTACACTAACTTTCCCACAGATAATCCCCTTCACATGAGTATTGAGATCGGACCATATCTAACCGATACAGATCTAGTTTTAATTATAGATAGCAGTGGGTGGCCTCCATGGTATCCACCTGGGAGTTTAAAGGAAAAGACTGATGCAAAAATAGTATTTTTGGACCCTGATCCTTTACAGTTGAAATACCCAGTATATGGTTACCCCTCAGATCTAACAATAAAAGCAGACTCCAACGTAGCCCTACATCAACTGAACACCCTGCTTGAAAAAGAAAAGATGGATTTTGAAGAGGTAATAATGCGGAGGTCTCTTTGGGGTGAGGAGCACAGAAGGATAAGAAAAGAGCTAAGAGAAAAAGCGTTAGATCTTAAGGATAAGTCGCCTATTGATCCTAGGTGGCTTTGTTTCTGTATTGACCAAGTTATTGATAATGAGACGATAATTGTACATGAGACTATTACCCACGGAGGTCTGATTCATAGGTACATTGAGTCCAACAGGGTAAAACCGGGTACCCGGTTTGAGTCAAGTGGTCCTATAGCCCACACGGGGCTTGGACAGGGACTAGGCATAGCGCTAGGAGTTAAGCTTGCAAGACCGAACAAGAATGTTATTGCTCTTCTTGGTGATGGTACGTTTAACTATAATCCTGTTCTCGCTGCTTTTGGCGTATCAAAGGAGTATAATCTTCCCATAATGACTGTGATTTTTAATAACCAATGTTATGCCGCAATGAAGGGTCATCAGAGGTATTATCCTGATGGATTTTCAGTTAGCCAAGAAAAGTATTATGGTGTTGCCTGTTCTTCGCCAGATTACTCGATGCTGGTTAAAGCTTATGGTGGATATGGTAAGACTGTTGTTGAGCCATCAGAGGTAAAACCTGCTCTCGCTAGAGCATTAAAATCTTTAGAAAAAGGGGAACAAAGTCTACTAGATATAAGACTATCAGAGTAATCTAATAAAAACACATTCATTCTATAATCATTGTAAATTTTTTGTCCTTGCTTCATGAACTTATTACCTAGAATGTTTCCGATTTTTTGGAAAAGATTCGATGCATAAGCAACATCGTGTAAATAATCCATTGCTTCTTCCCAAGCTATTAATTCTAGTCTGATCCATTCAGGGTCTTCTTCGTCAAGTTCTAATGTATAATCGCACTCTAAATCAAGTATTTCTTCTTCTATACGATTGAATGATTTCTTGATCTCGTCTAGCTTCTTCACTTTACCTAATATTCTTTCAAAGGTTTTTATGACTTCTCCTATTTCCCACCAGAACGAGACAGAGTATACTTCTATCTTTCAGAGGTGATAGCTGCATAATGTAACCAAAGGTATCTTTCATCTAGATTACTTGAGCAATCTTCGACTGTGAAATCTGTCAGAATAAAGTAATCACGGACTTTTCTGCCGATGCAATTTCCTATCTTCGCTGCGTCGAACATATGTTTAATACTTTAGTTATTGGCTCACTTTTTTCTATCTGCCCTATAAACTGGGTTGGAACCGAATGGATGTTGTTAAAATTCTTGAAGAAACTCATCAGGTTGCATCCCCCATCTTTTAAGCTATCTAAATTTTCTTTTTTCACGTTAATTTTAATTTCAGTCAAATTAATCCATCACTTACA
>CAZLHX010000029.1:0-24033 GCA_964559475.1 uncultured Candidatus Bathyarchaeia archaeon
ACCAGAACCATTAAAACACATGAGAAAATAAAGATTTCAACTGCGTAACTCCTAATCTATATAACGAAGCTCTTCAAATTATTTCAACGGTAAACACAGTAATCGCGTTTGCATTTGGTGCCATTTTAATGATGGTTATGGACCTTACCCTTCCGCACATCGAACTGGGGTTCTGGGAGGAGGGGGTAATAGATAGGGATCTTTTCAATAGGGGTATAATTATTGCCTTGGGAATGAGTCTTCATAATCTTCCCGAAGGGATTGTAATTAGCACAGGTTTTACTCATTTACCTGAACTAGGGATCCTCGTCGCCATTATGATATGTTTACATAACATACCCGAAGGTATAGCGACTGTGACCCCTTTACTAAGGGCAGGAGCCAATAAGTGGAGGGCTTTAGGTCTCTCAGTATTATCAGGAATAGTGGAACCCATTGGTGCGATAATTGGTATGGTAGTAATACAAGCCCTGGGCGGCAGTAACTTGATAATTGGATGGGGTTTAGCATTTGCAGCTGGTGTTATGACTTATGTCACTATCGATGAATTAATACCTGTAGCTCACCAGTACTGTAGCTTAACTCATAAACACATTATATCAACAGGCCTTTTACTCGGAATGTTATTTGCGCAAACACTATCATTGATAATCTCAGTTTGAAATAATCAATTATTCAAAAGCAAGATAAGAAAATTTTTGAGATAAATAAACGTAGTTAAAATTCAAGCATTCGAGGGCTTTCAGTCAGTTGTTCAAACCCCTCCTCAGTAACAACAATATTCTCTTCCATTCTAACCCCACCGTATCCAGGGAGATAAATTCCAGGCTCAACGGTAAATAGCATTCCTGGTTTAAGAATGTGTTCACTATTCTTTGATATATTTGGGACTAAGAACCCACTAATAGGATGTCCGAGACTGTGAGGGTAATCAGGAAACCCCTTATTCTTTAATACTTTTCTACTTATGGCATCCAACTCTTTACAGGGAACTCCTGGTTGAATATTTTGAATAACTTTCTCAACAGATTCGTTAACCGCATTCAACATTTTTTCCTTTTTTGAATTCTTCCCGAAGAGATAGGTTCTAGTCTCATCTGCAGCGTATCCCTTAATTTGCGGACCAAGGTCAACAAGCAATAATTCATTCTTTTTCAGTTTTCTCTCGGTAGGATAGCCATGGCTATAAGCTGATCTTGGTCCTGTTGAAATGATTGTATTGAAGCTTGTGACTTCTATTCCCCTTCTTCTCATTTCATACTCTGCTACGGCTGCTAACTCGTACTCGGATATATGCTCCTCCATTGCCTCCCTAACTGCAATACAAGCATAATCCGCAATTTTACTAACCTTTCGCTGATATTTTATTTCCTTTGGAAAAAGCCCATAGAAAACCTCAGGAATCAGACTATCATTAATATTTACAAGTCCGCCTTTCAAAATTTTATTAAAAAATTCATAATCATCTTTGGTAAGACTATTAACCTGTACTCCTACTTTTGAATCAGCTTCTAGGAAATTATTTGCATATTCACATATTTGTTTTCTAGCTTTCTCTCTATCCTTAACTTGTTTAACGTTTAACCACGATTCTTCATTTGTACTTATGTAATCTACAGAGTAAACAAATAGTAAGGAGTCTCCTTCACGCGGGATTATTATACTGTTTCCACTTGAGGTTTCAGCTATTCGTTTAAAAAGTAATCCTCCCCTTGAATTATTAATTAAATAAACTAGATCTAATTCATATTTATCCATCTGTTCTTTTAGGTTGGTCATCCTCTTTTTACAAAATTCAACAAGTTCGCTCATAATTTGATAATAACGTTTTAAATATAAAATAGATAACCTGTTTGTTACATTAACTCTAAATATTTAATTCTGGATTAATTTTAATTGTTTTTCAAGTATTAATATATGCTCTAACTACTTATATATCTGTCATTTAATTACGAAAAGAATATATTGCTGTGTTTTTTCACATGTGCCATGTTACCTGCATTAGAGATAATCCCGAGTAGAAGAAGAAAACTAGGTCTAACACAGAGCCAGCTGGCTAATATGGCTGGAGTCAGTCAAAGTTACATAGCAAAGCTTGAGGCAGGAAAAATAGAGCCCAGTTATATTAAAGTGAAAGCAATTTTTGAGTCACTTGATAAATTAGAAAGAAAGAAGGAAGTTACAGCCTCAGAAATAATGAATAAGAATATAGTCGGGATAAATTCCTCTGCTACGATAAATGACGCTGTAGAGATTATGAGAGACCATGGATATAGCCAGCTACCTGTAATGCAAGGGGACAAACCAATAGGAGGGTTATCAGAGAGAACCGTTTTAGAACAGATCCTAAACCCTTCCGAAGACATCAATCCAAGCAAAGTAAAAGTAAAGGAGATTATGGATGAGTCATTCCCCCAGGTAGCAGAAGACGCTCCACTGAGCCTGCTAACAAACCTATTGAAATACTATCAAGCAGTGCTTGTTCAAAGACAAGGCGAATTAATTGGCATAGTTACAAAGGCAGATCTACTGGGAACATTGGGCTAATAGTTTTAACAATTTTTATAAATCATCTTTATCAAAAGGTGTTTACCAATGAAAGTCAATCGAAAAACAATATTAACCATATTCGTCTTATTGCTTTTCTCAGGATCAATAATTTCACTAGCCGCAAGGACCTTTTTCCAAAGGGATGAAGGAAACATGTCAAACATAGTAGTGATAGAAACTAGTAAAGGAACAATAGAAATTGAATTGTATGAGGAAAAAGCACCGAAAACTGTTGAAAATTTCAAGAAATATTTAGAAGAAGGTTTCTATGATGGTCTTGTATTCCACAGAGTTATTGATGGCTTTATGATTCAAGCTGGTGGATTCTACCCTGATGGAACGTATAAGGAGCCTTCCTATGCACCTATAGAGAATGAAGCAAAAAATGGGTTGAAAAATATCAAAGGAACTATAGCAATGGCTCGAACAAGTGACCCCAATTCGGCAACAACTCAGTTTTTCATAAATACTGTGGATAATCAAGGTTTGGATTATCCAAATCCAGACGGTTATGGGTATGCTGTATTTGGGAAAGTAATCGAAGGGATAAATGTAGTTGAAGACATAGAATCTGTACCTACAGGCGATAAAAATACACCATATGGGAAAATACCGGATTGGCCAAAAGAAAATATCATAATAATTGAAGCATATTTAAAACAATGATAAATCATTTTCAAGATATTTTATTTTCCAGCTCATCTTTCTGTTATTTTGAAAAATTAGATGAAATTTTTCAATCAATTTTGTAGTATATTTCGGTTTAAATCCATTTCTTATCCTTTATAATTACTTTTCACTAGTTTTCCATCGATGATTACTTTCTCACACTTAGTCATGTATTCAAGAGGTTCTCCATCAAGCAACCGTAAATCAGCATCTTTTCCCCTCTCGACACTCCCAACACGATCAGCTACTCCAATAATCTCAGCTGGTATAATTGTGATTGCCTTTAGAGCATATTCGTAGGGTAGTCCCGCTTTTACTGATAACGCTGCACATATCGGAAGGAATCTTATAGTACTACCTACTGCATCAGTCTGTATAGCAAACTTTGCACCCGCTTTATAGAGTGCTATGGGAGTCTCAAAACTAAGTTCTCTCATCTCCCATTTTCCCCTAGCAGTGAGACTGGGTCCCCAGACAGCTGGAATCTTCTTATCTGCTATCCATTCAGCTATTCTATGTCCTTCTGTAGCATGTTCCCAACTCATATCGACCCCAAATTCTTCACATATTCTAACTGCGGTGGCAAAATCATCGGCTCTATGTGCATGAGCTCTGAATGGTATCTCTCGTTTCAGGACGGGTTCTAGAGATTCTAATTTTATATCTTTCTCCGGGAGCTTATCTGGATCATCCTTGAATTTCTCCTTTTTTTCCATGTAGTTTTGTGTTTTTAATAACCAGTCTCTTAGTGTTCCAGCTACGCCCATTCGAGTACTAGGCAATACATTCTTTTCCTTACCATAGACTCTCATGGGGTTCTCACCGAATGCTATCTTCATTCCACTTGGATTTCTAATAACCATCTGGTCAATAGTTTGTTTGTGGGCTGTTTTCAGCACCAAACCTGTTCCACCTATTACATTGGCACTACCTGGAAGAACTTGTGCAGTTGTTATGCCTTCATAGAGAGCAGCTTCAAGTCCACCCTCCTCAGCATTAGCCTTTATAGCATCAATAGCCCTCATATGAGGTGTAGCAGGTTCAGTCATCTCATTTCCATCACTTCCAGCCCATCCAATTTTTTCTTCCCATATTCCAATGTGACAATGAGCTTCAACTAGCCCTGGCATGACTACCTTTGATTCCAGAACCTTTACACCATCTGGTATATGGATATCAGAACCAACATCCCTAATTTTCCCTTTTTCAATAAGGATTACTCCATCCTCAATGACACCATTAGAAATTGTAAGAATCTTTTCACCTTTTACTGCTAACATTATAAACACCAGTTTGGTGATATCTACTAAATATAATAGGGTTTTCTATTGTTATCTTTGAATATAGTAGTATTTTTTAAAGTCAATGAATCCCAGAGTTTCCACATTAATTTACCCACTCAATCGTTCTAGGATAAACATTTTAGTGAATGAACGATTTTATTAAAAGACTTGAATAATCTAACCCAGAAAAATATTTACCAAAAATTATTATCTTTAACTTTAAAGGATAATTCAACAAGTTTGGACATAATCAAGAAGGAAAGTAATATTACAAATGAGTCACTTGAAAATATTCTTTCAAGCTTAAAATCAATGAAACTTATATCAAGAAATGGGGATGAAATCAAAATTGAAATTGGACAAAGGCTTAAACTAGCAATAAAACTGGTTGAACTGGGTGGCGATTTAAGAAACATAAGTAATAATCTTGATTGGTTAGAGTTTGAGGAATTTGCAGGGAGTGTCTTTCAAAAAAATGGGTTCAATGTAAAGAAAAGATTTAGATTCCAAGCTGAAGGACGTCGCTGGGAAATTGACATCCTTGCAACCTCTTATCCTTACATTATCTGTGCTGAGTGTAAACACTGGACGAGTGGTATGGGAAATAGTGCAGCTCGAAATATTGTAGAAATACACCTTGAGAAAGTTAAAGTCTTTAGCGAACATATCAAGGATCTATCAAGGAGAATAAATGTGCATAGGTGGACCCATTCATTCATTATCCCAATTACTTTAACTCTGAGTCCTACAAGGATGAAAATATACCGTAGAATGCCAAGTGTGTCAGTACACGCATTACCTAAGTTTCTAGATGAGTTTAGTGGTTATTTAGAGAGATTAGTATATTTTCGGGTTGTAATACCAGAATACAAACCTAAGCCTAGGCAAACCAAGTTAAGATAATCTAGAGAATTTATAATAAATTGGAGAAATTGTATTCACTCTATTTTTATATGTTGTGATAGTTTCTTTGTTTCATCGGATAATCCTAGTTTTTTCATAGTTTCAGTTGTAGGGATGCCTCTTTTATCCCATCCTCTTTTATCATAATAGTAGGTAAGTAATTGGTCATATTTTTCTTTGTCAAGCTTCTTTCCTGCCAGCTCTCCTTCAGTCAACGGATATTTGAACCATTTCTCAGGTGGGTAATCCATATGCCTATCCCAATCCTCTCCATACTCTCTAACCCAGAAGGCCCTTACAAGTGCGTAGACTCTATCACCCATTTTCCATAGATCATCTAAGGTCATTTCTATACCTGTGGCAGCCTCTAAGTACTTTGGGTAGTCTTCCAGCTCATATCCTAGTTCAATCCAGGGGAACCTGCATCCAACAAGAGTCTCAAATAATCCTCCTCTTATTCTCTGGAACTCGATTACCTTATCCGCCTTCTCCGGTCCATACTCGCCACGGATTCCACTGCTAATCTCCCAGCTTATCACCCAAGCATCCTTATGATGGGCACCAATGGGACTAGTTCCAAAGCTAAGAGCCATTCCTGGGCAAAAGTGACAATCATAGGCACTAACTTCTAGACCCTTTACTTGAACCGCGATGCTTGGAGCCTCACCGCCAATTATTTCAGCAGCTTTTCTGGTTCCTAACCCGAATACCGCCCCGTCTCCCTCCATCATCGCCATATCATAAATAAGTTTCTTGGCTCCTTCATAATCGCCCCATGTCAAGTCTATATCATATAGTCCCCTTTCTGCGCAATCCATAGCGAAACCTATGGCATTCCCTGCCCCAATAGTATCAAGTCCCAGTTCATCACAAACCCTGTTTAAGACTCCAATTTTCTCAAGGTCTCCTAGTCCAATATTGGGGCCAAGCATAGTTACATTCTCATAGTCTAGTTCTGATTCTTCGCCTTCAGCGTCCAGAATTGTATTACCACAAATCATGTTACAGTTTGGACATCCTCTTTGCGTAACTGTAGCCTGATGCACGGCATCCCCGTTGACGTTCTCTATTTGCTCAAATACCCCCTCACTGAAGTTCCTTGTTGGTAAAGCACTAGCTGTTTGCATCATATCCGCTGCCATCATGGTTCCCACCTTCTTCCAATAATTATATGCATCATAGTTGGGTATTTTTCGAAAGCCTTTTCTCCCAAGATCTTTAAGTTCTTCTGGAGACTCTGCTAGGAGCTCTTTATTTCCCTTAAATACGGCTGCTTTCAGGTTTTTACTCCCCATTACAGCTCCCATTCCTGGTCTACCTCCAGCTCTACCTTTCTGACTTACTACCGTAGAGAGCAAGCACAAGTTTTCCCCACTCTGACCTGTTAATAGTGCACCAACGGATTTTCCATGCTTATCATCCAACCAGTCTTCTGCTTCATAACTTGACTTTCCCCATATCTCCATAGCATCATGTATCTCTACATTGTCATTCTCCATGTATAGATAGACCGGTTTCTCAGCTTTCCCTTTAACAACCACTGCATCAATACCGCATTTTCGGAGGTTCGTCGCTGCTCTAGTACCTATGTTTCCATCTCCGTATCCGCCTGTCAATGGACTTTTCGAAGCGATTACCATCTTCCCGCTATTAGGCACGTTAAATGCTGTATAAGGTCCTGTAGCAAAAATTAGCATGTTCTCAGGTCCAAGAGGATCTGTTCCTTTGGGCAGGTCGTCCCATAGAAGTTTTACTGCCAGTCCTCTGCCACCTATGAATTTTTTGGCTATTTCTTCAGAGTATGGAGATATCTCAGTCATTTTCTCTGTTAAATTTACTCTAAGAATCTTACCGTTCCACCCTTTCATTTAGATCAATATGAAGAGAAGCGTTCCCCCTTAAGCTTTTTATCATCGAAATGTAAACTCATGCCATTCGATTTATTCTTCAAGATCCTGGAAGTAAATCTTTATCAAATATCCTGAGAACCAATTTTTAGTAAAGATGCCGATTGATCAAGATTTTAGAGAGAAAAGGGAAAAAGTAGATGAGATTGACGGAATAGATGTTTGGGGTCCTAAAGATCCTCCAGAAAAACTTGGAATAATAGGTACAACAGTTGCTGTTGATTGGGATATATGTGAAGCCCACGGAGTTTGTGTTGACGTCTGTCCCGTTCAAATCTATGACTGGTATGATACACCAGATCACCCAAAATCTGAGAGAAAAGCCTTCCCCGCAAGAGAGGACGAATGTATTCAATGTCTAGCTTGCCAAAATGGGTGTCCCATTGAGGCGATAGTAATAAGTATGGAATAATAATGTCTTAACCACCAACAACGAATGGTATAATCACAACATCATCATTAGGTTTTAGCTTGGTTTTTATATCATCCAATAGGGCGATATTTTTTCCGTTAACCATTACAGCTAGGTCAGCTCCCCCAACCTTGAAATTACCAAGGTATCCATGTCTATTGTATCCATTTTTTTCTTGTATCTTATTGGTGAGTGAAATTACTGTGGCATTATCTTCGATCTCTATTTCGTGTTTTTTCCCAACTTCCTCAGCGACATCACCGAAGAGCCTGACTTTAATAATCATATACCATAGTAAAATACTCGCAACAAATAAACGTAATAGAAAATAAATAGTTAATCGATTCCACAGACTTCCTTTATTGCAGCCATCATCTTATCATTATTAGGTGGGCACCCTTCTACATAGCAGCCTTCTCCCTCGAATTTTTTCAGACATGTTCCCATTATTATTGGGGTATTTGGTAAATCTTCAGGAGGCTCAGCGTTATTACCCACAACTATGAAAAGGTTACGGATCTCGCCCATCATTTGCATCTGCTCTATATCATAAAGGACGCTATGGATAGTCCCCCGGCATGCACTACAGGCTCCATCACTTATCACAGTAATACCCTCAGCGAAATTCATGTCTGTGGGTGGTCGCTCAAATTTGTAAGGAAAACTGTTTAGAGGCTCACCAACTATATCGATAGCTTCCTCGAGGTCAGTTAAGCCCGAGCTATGTGCTTCTAAAAGATAATCCAACTCATCAGCTTCAAAACCCATTATTTTGGAGGCTACTCTATCAAGTGCCCAAACATCACGACTAGCTAGTATAGAGTTAAGTTTCACCTTAGGCCCGAAGCTTGGACCTAAACCTTCCATTGCTACTATAGCGTCAAGGATAGTTAGATCAATTTGGACTGCCTTATTTAAGTCAACTACCCCTTTAACAACTCCTATTTTATGGAAATGACGTTTTACAGGCTTGGGTATAATGCCTTTCAAATTTTTTGCACCAAGAGTTACGAGAAGCTGATCATGTGTTTTCATTACTGGCAAGTTTATTCTTACGTCTGCATCCATAAACGCCTTATTTACCTGAACTTTTTCAATAATCAAAGGATCTGGAACATCCAACTCAATTGTCTCTTCTAAATCAACATCTACAACTTTCGCATTTAGACGCTCCGCCATTTCTTTAATTCCACTAAGCTCGAGAGCGACCCTCGTTTCTGTGAAGTAGCCAGCACCCTCAACAACTATGACTTCACCTGCGCCTGCTTCATAGCATTGCTGGATCATGGCTCCAACAACGCGTTTATCTGTTGTTACCCCTGGAGCAGTTATACGGCCTGTAACAACATTAGGCTTTAAAGCAACAGTATCTCCATTTTTAATTAGTGAGTCAAGGCCTCCAACTAGATCTACCGCTTTTTTAACCATTTCATTAATTTGTTCATGTGAAGGCTCATTTTCAACTTTAACAACTGAAACTCTTTCCATACTATTCAGAGATGAAATATACAATTGATTATAATAATACATCGAGGGAGGGTTATAGTAAAAAGAGATGAACCGTATTACAAGATATGGAAAAAGGTAAAGTTAACTTCATTGGAAGAGTAACCGAAATTAATGAAGACGTATCGATAATCAAGATACATAAAAAATACTGCCCAGGTTTACTACAAATTGAACAATTCAGTCATCTAATAGTTCTGTACTGGTTTCATGAAAGAGACAATAAAAAACACAGGGATACATTACAAGTTTACCCTAGAAGACATAAAGTAGAAACCTTGACGGGAGTCTACGCGTGTCGAAGTCCATCACGTCCTAATCCAATTGGGCATACTATTGTTGAACTCTTAGAGGCTGACTCCTGTACTTTAAAAGTAAAGGGACTTGATGCATTGCTGAACTCACCAATAATCGATATAAAGCCTTATCATCCTAGAAGCGACTCAGTGCCAAGTGAAAAGACATCTGAATGGACTGATAGAGGACCTAAAACATAGTTAGTTTACAGCATTAGCTTATTCTAGAAAAGCTGCTTTAGCACTTCTTAATATATTTGAAATTAGAGTGTGCTAGTATAAGAGACAGAACGGTGGATAAATGGATTATACGGAAGCCCTTAATTGGTTGTACAATGTTAACCGGTTTGGACCGAATCGAACCCTAATACCAACAAGGCACCTACTTTATTTAATGGGCAGACCAGAGAAAAAATATAAGATAATACATATTGGAGGAACGAATGGTAAAGGCAGTACATCAGCATACACATCTTCTATTTTGGAGGAAGCAGGATATAGAGTAGGTCTTTTCACGTCTCCACATCTCGAGGAATTTACAGAGAGAATCAAGATAAATGGAAAAGATATTCCTCAAGAAGAAGTTGCCCGAATTCTAACAAATGTTAGACCCTTCTTTGAGAAAATGCTCACCTATGAAGAGCCAATGCCTTTGAGGTTCTTCGATATTGTGACTGCGTTAGCTTTTCAGTACTTTGCAGAGAAAAAGGTAGATTTTGCTGTAGTAGAGGTAGGATTAGGCGGTAGGTTAGATGCCACAAACGTCGTAGATCCATTAGCATCCATAATAACCAACATAGGATATGAACACACCAATATCCTAGGAGAGACGTTAGAGGAGATTGCACGAGAAAAAGCCGGGATAATAAAACCAGGTAGGCCAATAATCACAGCTACACAAAATCCAAGTGTACTAAAAGTATTCAAAGATAAATCAAAATACGCAGGTTCAACTCTATTCCACGTTGGAGAAGATACAAATTTTAAGAAAATTAAAGGAAATATGAAAGGTCAAAGATTTAACTATAAGGGCCTCTTTACAGCCATAGATAATCTCTTTACTCCCCTTTTGGGAGCTCATCAAATAATAAACGCATCAACTGCAATAATAGCAATTGAGGCATTAAAAACATATAATATTAATGTACCTGAGAGCGCAATCCGAAAGGGGGTAAAAAACGTAAGATGGCCAGCCAGATTAGAGTTAATATTGGATGAACCCCTGGTAGTACTTGACTGTGCCAAAGACGCTGAGGCTACAGAAGCAGTACGAAAGACTATCCAGAGCGATTTTGAAACCGACAAAATCATAGCGGTCGTCAGTGTATCATCTGACAAAAAATTCCCCGGAATGATATATCAGATCAGTCAAATAGCTGATCATTTTATTTTAACAACTCATAGCGTTATGGGACGAGCTGCTGACCCGGAACGACTTGCTGAAGAAGTTATAAAAAATGATAAAACCTTTGAGATAATAGAAGAAGAAGACCGTGCATTCGAGAGAGCATTAAAACTAGCAAATCATAATGGTATGATACTTGTTATAGGATCCGTGTATCTTGCAGGTACAGCGAGAACTTTCTTTAAAGAATTAAGAAAACATCAATGAGGAAATTGTATTCGCCTCCTTGAGAATGTTTCTTCGGATATTTTTAACCCTCGTCTCTAGATGAGATTCAATTTTTTCTCGATCATTGTTTATTCTTTCTATTCTTTTTATCATAAAGTGATAATCATCATTAATTCTCCCTAAAAAACGATTCATCCCTGTGAGTGTCATAAAACCCCCAATCTTATTATCATATCCAATGCTTATATAGGGAACCTTAGCAACAGCTGAGAGTATTAAACTATGAAGCCTTAACCCTATCACAAAATTTGAAGAATTTATAATATTAATAAAATCTTGAGGAGAGTCTGGTCTATCGAGTATCACAGCATCTCTCTTTTTCATCTTGTTTACAATGCTGTGTATCTCAGCTAGATCATTATCCTTTGGTGTATTATGAAAAGGGACAAAAATCACTGAAAACCCTTTCTTAACAAGAAAATCACAAGTCTTTGCTATCATTTTTCTAATTTTCTGAATATTTTCTGTTGTTATATTATCATGATAGCTTGAAATATGATCTTGATTAAGACTTCGAGGGCAAATAACTATCATTTTTTCTTCATTTCTATCAAGTTCATAAGGGTAGCATAAAGCGCTGTCACCTGTAAGTGTAATTGATCTTCTCGAAAGGCTTTTCAGAGCGTAAAAAGTATAAAAATCTCTTACAGATGTTCGATTAGATTGGTCCAATAACGTCTTTGTAATGATCTTTCCTTTTAAAGAAGAAATCCGTTTTGCACCAATACCGAAAAGAAAGATTCTAGAACCATTAATTATTGGTAAACCCCAATGTATACATTTAGAGAAAAAATCATAATCATAGATGGGAGTACCCCCAGTGATTAAACAGGTCTCAATCTCTGCTAGGGAACTCAGATATTTCTTATTAGAACTGAAAATCTCTCTTGGACTTTTCAGTTGAATACTTTCAAGACCGGAGATTTTCCTGGTATAATCAGGATTTATTGAAAGAACAGTAATCCGAATCTCGGGAATGACTCTTCTGAAGATGTGGTTAACTCCCATTAATATCGCTTCATCTCCAAGGTTTCCCGACCCAAACCACCCCCCAAAAACTAGAGTTCTCAATTTTTCTCATCCAAGACCTTTTCGTAAACTTGAATGTGTTCTTGAATAACTTTATCTAAAGCATGAATCTTTTCCACATAGTTTCTCCCTTCTTCTCCCTTACGTTTTCTACTAGGATCCGTGATCATTTTTCTTAAACCAGATGAAAAATCATCTGAGGTTACATGGTATCCGAACCGGGTAGTAATATTTTCAGGATTTTCACCACTGATAATAGGCGTCTTATGTGCTAAGGACTCTAAAAAACTCACAGGAAGTGCTTCTCTAATGCTAGTATTGACTAATGCCCAGCTTTTATTGAGAATGTGTGATTTTTCTTGCTCAGAGACGAATCCTGTTAAAGATAAATTCGATATCTTACCAAATTTTTTTCTGAGTCTAATATCTTTTTCCAAGGAGTGACTATGACCCATAGCGATAAACTGAATATCCGGATTAAGTCTAGCCAGGTTAAAGAATATCTCAACACGCTTCTGAGGATCCCATCTTGCTAAAAAACATACTGTTGGTTTATCTGATTTACCATCAACTCTCCTTGGAATGGATACGGGGTTAGGTAAAAAAATAGGATCACGGTTTAAACTGAATAATATTTTTGCCCGTTTGGATAGAAAATTAGCTTGAGAATACAAACCATCAGCTTTTTGACACCCAGATGCTAAAACCCTATTTTCAAAAATTAACCTCACCCTATTTTTAGTACTCAGTCTGTATCTTGGATCAACTTTAGCGATCCTTCTCCACTCTCTTTCATCGTAGGGATCTTGGAAGGTAATAATGTGTTTTCTTCCTGGACATGCTTTTTGGGCAATTATTGTGTTATAGCTAACTTCTTGACTATGATAGATATCAGCACTCGCTTTTTTGTAACAATTTTTACTAAGAATTTTTGAAAGAAATGAATTTATTGGATAATGCAAGTTGGAAAATGAATTAAACCCAATGATCTTCACACCATCCAAGTATTCCTCGGTGCTCTGACCCATTCTTTTTTGAGTGACTACATTAACATCAATTCCTCTAATCGCCAGTTCTCTACTCAGGGTTCTGGTGATGTAACCAAAACCACCATGAACGCCCCAACTGAAGACCTCTGGGGAAACGTAACAAACCCTCATATTATTCAATCTTAAGTAAAACTAAAATACTTATTAAATCTTTATTTTATTTTGAAAGTATGCTTGGTGGTGGTTAAGAGTAGAAGCCAGTTTGATTATACCTGTTCATAATGAGGCTATAATCTTAGAAAATAACACCAAAGCTATCCTTAGATACTTGAAAACAATTCTAACAAGTTTTGAAGTACTATTAATTGAAAATGGCAGCCAAGATGAAACTGGCAATATAGCGAACATTCTAAACCATGAAAACGAATTTGTTAGAGTACTATTTATTGACCAACCCTGTCTTGGAGAGGCATTAAAAAGGGGAATAAAAGAATCAATTTATGACAAAATAATATATTTTCCAATTGATCTATCAGTTTCTTTAAATTTTATTCAAGAAAGTGTAGTCTTACTTGATACTTGTGACATAGTGGTTGGTTCGAAGCATTTAATTTCCAAATCGGATACTAGGAGGATTCATCGAAGGCTATTCAGTAAATCTTACCACTGGCTCGTAAGGAAAATATGTCGAACAATAATAACTGATACAACTTGTGTTAAAGCCTATAAAAGGAAAGCAATTTTGCCAATAATAGATGAAATATCCTCAATTTCCCAAATATTTGAGACAGAGTTATTGATTGAAGCTGAGAGAAAAGGAGTAAGGATAATCGAGATACCTGTTAATATTATTGATAATAGAAAAAGCCGCCAAGCTATAAGAAAAAAGATACAATACAAGTTGAGAGATTTAATGACCTTTGAATTATCATTTATAGCCTTCTTGATTGGAATACCGGTTTTAATATTAGGGTTTTTAATTATCATTTATCTAATTTATTTAAAACTTAAAACGGGCATTACCGGTTTTCAAAATCCATATAGCTTCCTAATCTCAATTTTGATGGTTTTCACTGGAATACAGTTCATTTTCTTTGGTTTACTGGCAAATATGATGATACAAATAAGAAAAAAATCAGTCAAATAAACATGATAATAATTTATTTATTACTTATGTAACTTTGAGCTATAAACGGGATTCATATTGATATTGGAGACACTATTTGAGTTTATAGAAAAAAATACATGGAATTTCATAATGTCCATAACAACCTTACTAATAATATCAGTTCTTTACAAATTTTTTAGCAATTTAATTCAAAAAAGGGGATCCCAATTAAATTTAGAACCGCACGTCAGAAATGCTCTACGTTTACTATTAAGAGTTGTAGCTATTGTCGCTACTATAACGATTATTTTCAGTATATGGAACATACCTACTAATATTTTCGTCGGTGGAAGTGCACTAATAGGAGCTGCATTAGGTTTTGGTTCAAGTCAGACTATAAATAATATTGTAGCAGGATTTTATGTTTTGGTCTCTCAACCTTTCAAAGTAAAGGACTATGTAAAAATTGGAGACCTTGAAGGACAAGTAGAGGAAATCACTATTAACTATACCATACTTTATACACCCACTTTCAATATTCTTAGAGTACCAAATACACAGGTTCTCAATAGCAGAATACTGAACCTCACACATGAGGAATATATCAAATACACATTTACAATAAGTTTCGGGCATGAATTAACAGAACAACAGATCAGCAGTCATATTATGAAACCTGGCATCGATGACTTCAGAGAATGTTGTGGGTTTGAAGAACTCCGTATTCCGGAGTTTTACTTGGATGGAGCTGACAGGTTAGAGAAAAAATACCTAATAAGATTGTTTATACCTAAAGGTCATGCAAGGGATCTATATGTGCAACAACCTGAGTTAATAAAACAAATCATGAAGTATTATGATAATGTAAAGATAGCTTCTTGATGCTCAAATTTTATTACTTACCTTTGCATAAACAAGCTAAAATTCTGGTGTGTATGCTGGTTAAACCGATTTGGATTCCAAGGCATTACTCTGCGCGCAAAAATATCTCATATGTTATCAAAGGCTCATGTATAAAATCTAGGAAAAAGTAATTAGGATTTTCATTTTCAAAGGAAAAAAGAAGATATCTAAAAAGTCTTTACCAAAAATATTTACCACCAGAATAAAATTGACTTTTCTAATACAAAGTTGAAGTTATATTTTTAAAGGATTCAAGGATCCGTCCAGAATTTCTAATCCATTCATATAACACTGAAGGGACTTTGGGATTCTTACAGAGCCGTCTTCTTGCTGATATTGCTCAATTAACGCAATCATTGTTCTACTTGTGGCTAGAGCAGTATTATTCAATGTATGAACATACTCTTTGGGAGGTGCACCCACCTTTTCTCGGTACTTTATATTAAGACGGCGTGCCTGATAATCTGTACAATTACTATTACTTCCCACTTCCCTGTACTCCCCATCAGCCATCCATGCCTCAATATCATATTTTTTGGCAGCAATACTTCCGATGTCTCCTGTACAAACATTAACTACTCTATAATGTATTCCTAGACCTTGGTAAAGTTTCTCAGAGTTTTCTTGAAGCTCTTCGTGAAGTCGCCAACTCTCCTCTTGAGTACAAAATATGAACTGTTCAACCTTGTGGAACTGGTGGACCCTGAATATTCCCTTTGTATATCTTCCGTGTTGACCGATCTCTTTACGGAAACAGGGGCTTATACCACATAACTTGATGGGTAAATCTTCCTCTAGAATTGTTTCGTTCATAAACATAGAGCCCATTGCATGCTCACTTGTGGCAATAAGGTAAAGATCCTCGTCTTTTACCTTATACATTACATTCTCAAAATCCGCCAGATCCGTGACTCCCTCATAAGCATCACGTCTTATCATGAATGGTGGTTCTATCAAGCTATACCCTCTCTCTAGAAGGAAGTCTATAGCATATCTTTGGATGGCGTGATCTAACAGAGCCATTTCATTTTTTAGATAGTAGAATCCGGTACCACTAACTTTGGCGCCTCTCTCAAAGTCTGCAATACCTATTTTTTCTGTTATTTCAGAATGGCTTGATGGTTCAAATTTGAATTTCGGTTGTTTTCCCCACGTCCTTATTACAACATTATCCGCATCATCGTCACCATAGGGTACAGATTCGTGCAGCAAGTTGGGAAGACGCATCAATCCATAGTGAAGTTCTTCCTCAAATCGACTCATCTCTGATTCCAGTTCAGTTAATTGAGAAGGTATTTTAGCTGCCTCAGTTTTTAGACTTGAGACATCTCCCCCTTCCTTTATTGTTTGACCTATTTGAGCACTAATCTCATTTCTTCTATGACGTAGCTCGTTTACTTTCTGAGTAAGTTCCCTCCATCGCTTGTCTACCTCAATAACATGATCTAAGAGCTCAAGCTTTTCTGGATCTCGTCTTCTAGCTAGGTTTTCTCGAACTTTTTGCGGATTCTCTCTGATGAGTCTTATATCTAGCATCCTAGTCACATTCTATCATGAGCTCTATTATATTGGTTTTTCTAGAAATATTTAATAAAGCAATTACCTGAGTTTTACTTTTGTCTTAAAAATCTGAAAATATGTGAGAGGATACAACATATGTTTTATTTGTTAAATTATTTCACAACCAATACTGGGATAGTACAGGTTTCAACAACTCGTCGACTGGTGCTACCAAGTATCAATCCAGAAATTCCACCCAGACCTCTACTTCCAATGACGATCAAATCATAGTTACCCTCTTCAGATATCTCTACAATTATAGAACTCGGTCTTCCTTCCATCAACTTAGTTACCACATCAATATTCGGATATTTTTCTTCAACATCCTCAGCTGCCTTCTCTAGACTTTCAGCATAGAATTTTTTCATTTCCTGCTGAAACTCAGGAGATGTCTGAGCGATTGAAGCAGGGGAAACCCCCGCTCCTTCTGCAGGTAGGAGGGGCATTGTTATCCTAGGAATTACAGATAAGATTGTAACATCTGAATCTGTTAGTTTAGCCAAACTGACTCCTTGATTTAAGGCATGTTTTGAGGACTCTGAGCCATCATATGCTATCAGGATCTTGATTCCCTTCATCATATCACCTATAATGTTCGATACCTATCATTATAGAATATCGATGAAAACTTAGTAGTATTAAACTTGAATCTAAATTTTTTTAGGAAAACGATAAAAATCAGACTTACGTTAACAAAATAAATTCCGGTGAAATTGGTGAAGATAAAAGCAATTGTATTCGATCTAGATAGCACATTAATTGAGTCCAGCGTTGATTTTCCAAAAATGAAAAAAAATATGATAAAAGAACTCGAAAAAAATGGTTACCCCAAGGATAAATTAAGTCCTACTGACCAAACAACAGTACAGATTCTCGAGGCTGCAGAAAAATTCTGGGAGAAAACAGATAAACCAATAGAGGGACGTCAGAAACTTCGTGAAAAAATGGACTACTACATGAATCAAGGGGAAATTGAATCAATAAAAAACTTAAAAGAGATCCTTGGAGCTTCCGAAGCAATAAAAAAAATTAATAGAATGGGTTATAAAATGGCAATACTAACTCGTGGACACCATGATTATGCAGAGCTGGCTCTTGAAAAAATTAGTATAAAAGACGAATTTGACTTAATATTAGGTAGAGGAGAGACTCCTAAACCAAAACCTTACCCAGAAGCATTGTTATATACTGTTGAAAAGTTGGGAGTTGATATTTCAGAGACTGTGATGGTAGGTGATCACCAGATTGATAGTGATAGTGCTTCCAGCAGCGGATGTGATTTTATCGGAGTAGCCACTGGGAGAAGAGGGATCAGGAGTTGGGCTAATGAAACTCCTCCTCCAGTATTATTAGAAAGTGTAAAAGAGTTACCCGAGTACCTAGAATCCCTCAAAAACGTGTAAAAGGAAAGAGTTTTTATCCCGACATTATTCCTATACTCCAAATCCAACGAATAACCGCAAAACGGAGGTTGTTAGATTGAGTAAAATTAAGGATGAGTATAGAAAAAAACTTGAACAAGCCATGAGTATCCTCAATATGATCGCGGATGATAATACAACGCCCAGAAATATTCGTAGAACCGCAAAGGAAGCATCTGATATGCTTATTGATAAAGAATTAAGCGTAGCAGCAAGAGCTGCAAATGCAATAGCGATACTGGAAGATATAAGCCAGGACCCAAATATGCCTATGTATAGCAGGACTAGGATTTGGAATGCAATAAGTGTATTAGAAGGAATAAGAGACTAACCTTTTTTATCACCCATTACTAATTTGTTTACGGTGCTTTATATTGGAAAGAAGATTTGATTTCGAAGGACCCAGAATTGAAGGAATTGCTGTCATAATAATTGCTTTATTAATAATCGCTGGTGGTGTGCTTTTCTTCAGTATAGGCAGAATAACTGTCGGGTATGTAGCAGTAATAGTAGATCCAGTTTTCGGGTCTACCAACGTTGTTGGAACAGGTCAAAATGCACAGTACTTCATAAAAGCACCATGGGCAAGCGTATTCAAGATCTACGTAGCAACCGATAGTATACATATGTGGAGTGATGCTACCGGACAAGGCGATTTTCCCGCAGTTGAGAGCTTAACCAAAGATGGTTTGAAAGTTGATGTAGATATTACTATTAGGTGGAGTATAGACCCATTATACGCTGGAGAACTTTACAGACGGTATCCAAGACTAGATTGGAAAGATAGAGCAGTAATTCCAATCATCAGAGAAACGATCAGGAATCTACTGGTTAACTATACAGCTATAGAGACGATCGAACTCAGACAGGCTATAGGTACCGTTCTAAAACAAAACTTAAGAGAAGCCTTTACAAATGAACCAAGCTTACAGAATGCTGTAATTTTAGATGCTGTTAATATTAGAAAAATTGCTTTACCTACTACCTTCGTCGAAGCAATTGAGAAAAAACTAGCTGCAGAACAATTAGCAATTGCTGCTGAATTTAATAAAACGAGACAACTAGTTCTTGCTGATGCAAACGCTCAATCAGCAGTAAAAGAAGCTGAGGGACAGGCAGAGTCTAGATTGATACTGGCAAACAGCACGAGAGAAGCTATTTCGATAATATCCTCTGTGAATCCCGAGCTAAATAATACTGATCTTACTAAACTTTACTTATACCTCGAAACCCTAAGGGATATAGCTAAATCAGGTAAAGGGCAGTTTATAATAGTACCAGATGAGAGCCAATATATTCTACCAATCCGATAGCCCAACTTTTTATACTCAAAATACTATATTTACCCGGTGAATCTTGGAGGCTGAAACTATATCAGCGCCATGGGTTTTAAAAATCTCATGGGAAGAACTAGCTACTTTATCGATCTGCCTTATATTGGACATAATAGAATTCATTGCCCCGATATTTTTAACCCCAATTATAGGAGATGTAATAGATTTTATCGGATTCATTTTCTGTGTAATATACTACAATTATGTTGGCGCTATAGCCTTATTAGAATTAGTGCCAGGTCTTGATATAATACCTTTTTTTACGATAACCTGGTTGCTATGGTACTCTTTAAGACGAAGAAGACTTAAGAAAAAAATTGAAAAAGAACTAGAAGAGTGGCTATAAAGATCAATAATATCTTTAAAAAAATAGGATATTATTTAATATGCATGGATATTAAATGCACTAGAGTGAGCCCTATATGTGTGGAATTTTTGGATGTATAATTAAACAAGGCCAAGCAGTAAAACTGATTACAGATTCTTTGAAACGCTTAGAATATCGTGGATATGACTCTATAGGCGTAGCCACAATTAATGATGGAATACTCAAAGTTAAGAAAAACATGGGACGCATTGAAGAAGTTGTTGAGGAATTAGAAATTGAAAAAATGCAAGGTAATATGGGCATAGGACATACACGGTGGGCTACACACGGTGCACCCAGTATGATTAATGCCCACCCTCACACAGACTGCACCGGTTCCACCGCTTTGATCCATAATGGGGTATTAGAGAATTACGCAGAAATCAAGGAAGAACTAATTGAAAAGGGGCACAACTTCGTCTCCAGAACAGACACAGAAGTCATCCCTCACCTCTTAGAAGAGGAACTTAAGGGGGATATCAGTATTAAAGGCGCTTTCTTGAGAGCTTTACGTAGGTTAAAAGGGTCATACGCTATAGCATTTATCTCAAGCTCCGAACCAGATCGAATATACTGCGCTAGAAATGAGAGCCCCCTCGTACTGGGGTTATCTGATGACGGAATTTTTTGTGCATCTGACGTCCCTGCTATTCTTCCATATACAAACAAGATTGCTTATATGAGAAACGGAGAGATGGCGGTCCTATCCATAGATGGATATGAAATATCAAAAATTATTGATGGTGCATCAATAGAACGAGATTTAAAAGAGATAGATTGGAGCATTGAGATGGCTGAAAAACAGGGCTATGAGCATTTTATGCTCAAAGAGATACACGAACAACCTGATAGCTTAAGGGATGGACTTAGACTGCAAGAGCAGTACTTGAATCTACTAACCCAGTTCTTGGATCGTGGAAAGGAGGTTTTCCTTACCGCTGCAGGAACAAGCTATCATTCATGTCTTGCAGGTTCATATATATTTTCAAAGCTATCACGCTTAACAACAGTTCCAGTGGTATCATCAGAATTTGTTGAGAGATATGGATCGACTGTCGGAATAGACTCCATTATTCTCAGTATAAGTCAATCTGGAGAAACATACGACACATTAAAAGCTATTGATCTTGCTAGAATGAGAGCTGCCACTGTTCTAGGAATTACAAATACGGTTGGCTCCACACTTACCCGGGTCTCACGTGCTTACATAATTCAACAATCTGGCCCTGAGATTGGTGTAGCAGCAACTAAAACCTTTACCTCACAAGTACTGGTGCTAGCTCAGTTAGCTCTTAGACTGGCTAAACATCGGGGCAAGCTTTCTCAGGATGAACTAGACGAGATGGAGGAGAACTTGGAAAAAGTTCCACAATGGGTCGAGGAAACTTTAGAGAATACAGGTGAGCAGATAAATCAATTAGCTTATAAATATAATGACGAGAAGTTATTCCTTTTCTTAGGCAGAGGAATTAGTTCAGCGACTGCTCTTGAAGGCAGATTGAAGACCTTGGAAATTACCTATGTACCTTCCTTGGCTTATCCGGCTGGAGAGAGTAAGCATGGTCCCATTAGTATAATAGAAGATGATGTAGTATGTGTTTTCGTCTGTCCTAGAGGCGAGACTCATAGCCAAATCATTGGTAGTATAATGGAGATGAAAGCCAGAGGAGCTAAAATACTATCGATATGTGAGGAAGGTGATATAGAGATCAAGAACCTCTCTGATGATTGTATCGAAATGCCCAGAGGTATCCCAGAGGTACTATCACCCATCTCCTATGTAATTCCAATGCAGCTACTCTCTTACAAACTTGCAGTCTTAAAAGGGTTGGACCCTGATAAACCTAGAAATCTTGCCAAGAGTGTAACTGTACCATAGTTGAAATTATTAAGGGGTATCACTAATCTCCCTTGATAGAATTGCTCGACATGAAATCAGTTCGTAAAGATTTCCCGATACTGAATAAAGGCTATATTTACCTCGATAGTGCTGCCAGTAGCCTTACCCCTGAACAAGTTGTATTAAAAGAAATGGAGTTCTATCGAGAGTACAGGGCTAATGTTGAGAGAGGAGTTCACAGATGGAGCCAAAAAGCCAGCGAAGAGTACGAACATGCCCACGATGAAATTGCAGGATTTATTGGAGCTCCAAGTAGATCAAACGTTGCCATGGTGAAAAACACCACTGAAGGAATTAACCTCGTCGCCAATAGCATTGACTGGAAGAAAGAAGATAAAATTGTTACAACCGTAATCGAGCACCATAGTAATTTCATAACATGGCTTAGGGTAAGAGACCGATATGGTACAAAGGTCCAGGTAGTAAGGTCGTCTCCAGAAGGATCATTTGAGATGGCTGACTTTGAGAGTGCTATCGATGACTCCACGAGACTCGTTGCTTTCACACACGTCTCCAACGTCCTAGGCTGTATATTGCCCGTAAAAGAGATAACTGAGATAGCCCATGAGCACGGGGCAAAAGTTCTAGTGGATGGAGCACAAGGCGTTCCTCACATCAAAACTGATGTTAGCAGTAGTAAGGTTGACTTTTTAGCTTTTAGTGGGCATAAAATGCTTGGTCCAACGGGATCAGGCGGGCTATATATTTCCGAAGCGGAGCTAGCCACAACAGAACCTCTTTGTATTGGTGGAGGTACTATTGCAGACGTCAATATTGAAGATTATACGTTGGCACCACCTCCGATGAAGTTTGAGGCTGGAACACCTCCTATAGCTCAGGTTATAGGTTTAGGAGAAGCCTGTAGATACCTCGATAATATCGGGATGAAGAATATAGAGGAATGGGACCTCAAGCTGGCGAATAAGCTGATAGATGGATTAACACAAATCGAGGGGGTCGAGGTATACGGACCAAAAGATCCGAAACAGAGAGTAGGGCTCGCTACTTTTAACATCAAAGATATGAATCCACATGATGTCGCACTTACCTTGGACACGGAGTACGATATTGCAGTCCGATCAGGACATCACTGTGCATTGCCTCTAATAAGGGAGCTTTTCAATCTAAATGAAGGAAATGTAAGGGCTTCAACCTACGTATATAATACTTTAGATGAAATAGAGAGACTTATCTCAGCCGTTGAGGATATAAACCGTTTCTATTCGTAGTTTTTGCTGCAGAGCTTCCGATATATCTTATTTATCAAGAGACTTTGTATTACTGATCTAATTGAAACATGTCGATAGCATCCTTGAAACAATAGGAAATACCCCTCTAATAAAGCTCCAAAATGTAGTTGATACCGAAATATCTAACATATTTGTTAAGGCTGAGTATCTTAACCCAAGTGGCAGCCTAAAGGATCGTATAGCCCTACAGATGATAAGGGACGCCAAGAAACGGGGTGATTTAAAAGAAGGATATACAATCGTTGAAGCCAGCACTGGTAATACTGGAATAGCTCTAAGTTTTGTGGGAACCCAACTCGGTTATAATGTTGAGATATATATGCCAGAGGGAATGACCCCTGAGAGAATTAAAATAATGGAGAGCTATGGGGCAAAGGTTTTCGAGCTTGAGATGGAAAAAGGCAGGGAAGGTAGTGTCGCCGGGGCAGAGGTTGAAATCGGCACCAGAATAAGATGCCTAAACGAGGAAAAAACGCGTCCAGATGTATGGTGGGCTAGACAATTCAGTAACGAATCGAATACTAAGGCTCATATTAAAACTGGAAAGGAAATTTTAGACCAGTTAGGAGGGAAGGTAGACGCCTTTATCGCATCGATTGGAGTAGGTGGCACCCTTTATGGGGTGGCTAAAGCGTTGAAAGAAGCAAATCCTGATATATTAATAATTGGTGCTGAGCCAGCTTCTGCTAAGCATCCTCTCAGTGAGGGTCATACCAAGGTTCCTGGAGCCTCTGACGAGGTAACAGGTGGTATTATTGAAGAGATGATGAGAAGTGGAATGGTCGATAAAATAATCAAGGTTTCCAACAATGATGCCATAGAGATGGCAGATAAACTTGTAAAACAAGAAGGCTTGTTTTGTGGGATCTCCTCCGGGGCCAACGTCTTTTTAGCAAAAAAGATAGCTGAGGATTTTTCATCAGAGAAAAATATTGTCACAGTCTTGCCTGATCACAGAGATAGATATCTATCAGAGAAAAAATATACTACATAATTCAAATATCTAAGCTTTT
>CAZLHX010000030.1:0-23917 GCA_964559475.1 uncultured Candidatus Bathyarchaeia archaeon
GAATATCATATTAAACCTCATAAGCGTTAATTTAGGCAGTTTTAAATTATTTCCTTACACTTTTCTCAAAATAATCAACAATCAAAGATGGAATATCAATACCTGTGGTCTCCATTAACGCCTTATAGCCTGGATAACAATTCGCTTCCAGAATAATAGGCTCCCCATCTTCACGTGGTAAAATATCTAACCCGGTAATCTTGAAATCTACAGCATCCGCTACACTTATTGCAACCTCATCATAAACCGGGTCAAAAAACTCCTCAGCTTGACCACCCACTGATACATTATACCTAAAATCTTCTGGATTAGACCTTTTCTCTCTTCCCACAACCTGCCCGTCAATTACAAAACATCTTATATCAAATCCCTGATTTGGAACATATTCTTGAAGATAGAACACACCCCTCCCATGACCCCTTGAATACCACACAAGGAACTGCAAGAGGTCTCCTCGGCTCCTAATTCTACTCAGCTTCATTACGCCTATACCTCTGGCAAGACATATGGGCTTTAACACCACCTCTTTGCCATAACTCAGGAGGCTCCTTGCGAAATCGTATGCTATATCGATGTTTTCCGTTATGAGCGTCTCAGGGTGAGGTAACCCATTTTCAATGAGTTTTAAGGTAAGATACTCCTTTGAGTATCGGAGCATACTTTCGACGGGGTTAACAACTATCGCATTCTCACTTAACATTCTTAAAAGTAACAACCTGTGAAGTAGCTCAAAAGTTGAGCCACGGTGTAACATATTACTTGGAACATATACCAGATCATATTCCGGATTAAACTTAGGCAAGGAAAAGTCCCATGGGGCTTTGTAATCTACATCGATTCCTCTTCTTTGGATCTCTTGCAAAACTAAGCCTGTTTCCCTAGTCGCTGGGTTATCCGTGTAGATCAGTATCCTCACTTTACTCATATTCGACAACTCAGATGAAGGTTTAAAGTATTATCATAGATCTGGCTGCTTTATTCTATATAGGTAAAGTTTAAGAGCAACCAACCCGGCAATGGTAGAGGTCTACATAGTAGAGGTCAACCCATGTCCATGAGTATCGATAGTCAAACCCCTTTCAGGATGCCCATAAGTCCATTACAAGTATTATTACTCATACAACTTGAGGGGGAACCAAAATATGGTTATGAGATACTAAAAATCCTGAAAGAAGAATTTGAGGGTACATGGGAACCTCAGACGGGAACAGTCTACCCTGCTTTAAAAAGTCTCGAGAAAAAAGGATTTGTTGAGACCTTCGAAAAAAACGGCACAGACTATTACAGGATAACTGACGAAGGTAAGGACCTATTTAACCATCTTGAGAAACATTTCCTAAACTCCGTCGAATTTACTGTCAAGTACCTTTCAGTAGTCTTCAAATGGATGAGTAAAGAAAGGAAGAAAGGTGCACTTAGCCTGCTAAAAGAGCTTCTAGAAAGAGATAAAATAATGACTCACGAGATGCTATCAGACTTTTATCAGAACGTGGATGAGACTCTAAAGACTCCCTTTCTCAAAAAAATGAGAGAGAGGACGAAAGAAAGACTTGTGGTTATCGATAAATTACTCAAAGAGGAGCAATGATGACGACCCCAGTGGTAGAGACAGTGGACTTATGCAAGACGTATATGTCAGGTGGTCGACCTTTAGATGTTCTAAAGAATGTGAATCTTACAATCGACCCCGGAGAATTTATGGCAGTAATGGGACCGAGTGGAAGTGGTAAGAGCACATTACTCAACATGATCGGCGCTCTGGATAGACCTACCGAGGGAAAAGTCTTCTTGAACGGAGTAGATTTATCTAAACTCAATGATAATAAACTCGCTGACCTGCGCAATAAAGAGATAGGCTTCATTTTTCAGTTCTTTAACTTGATACCAAGAATGGATGCTCAAGGAAATGTGGAGCTACCCATGGCGATAAGAGGGCTTTCTCGTTTAAAGAGAACTGAGAGAGCCTTAGAATTACTGGAATTAGTCGGACTCGCTGAGAGAGCTGATCATAAACCAAGCCAGCTCAGTGGGGGGGAGCAGCAACGTGTTGCTATCGCTAGAGCTCTAGCAAATGAACCAAACTTAATCCTGGCGGATGAACTGACGGGGAACCTAGACTCTACAACTGGAGCAGCTATAATGAATCTTCTTAAGAAGCTTAACCAAGAGGAGGGAAAAACCTTCATACTGATAACTCATGACCCCGCTGTAGGTCAGAGTACCGATCGTCTTGTACAGATAATAGACGGAGAAATAGTGGGAGAAAAAAGATTCGAGGTGTTTTCATGAAAAAAAAGTTATTCAGATCAATTTTGTTACTTGCACTAATATTTACAAGTATAGATTTTCAGGAAGTATCAGCTAATATTTTGGAGGTATCAGTTGATGATATTTATCTAACCGCTGGAGAGATGAATAGCATTGAGATCTCTCTCCATAATGTTGGGGAACTTGATGTTTTCACTGTGGAGGCTTTGCTTTCCTCCCAGACTCCAGGAATCCAGATATTAGAGGAATCCCATAAAGTATACGATGAGATACCTAAAGGGAAAACCAAAAATTATAACCCAAAAATATACGTAAATCAAAATACTCCCCTAGGTGTATATACCCTCACCTTAAATGTAAAATACATAAGATATGGTTCAGTTTTTGATAGTACCATAACTGTACCACTTGGTATTGTGGTTAGCAAGGCATTCACACCTAGATTAGTTTATTCATCTGATACAGATACAGTAAGTGTAAAGACTGGATCAAGTAATCTACTCCAGTACTCCTTTACAAATGAAGGTGCTAGTAATCTTACAAACGTCAAATTTAACCTTGAATCTAGTGTTAATCAGATTTCTATAGTAGGTGGTTCAACCCAAAATTTTGATAAAATTACGATCGGAGAGAAAATTACTCTCAGTCCAACTGTAAGCGTGTTGGAAGGCACTCCCCTCGGGGCTTATGCTATAACAGCAACGGTTACATACTCAGAAGAGTCAGGAGGTCAGTACCACCAGAACTTTATTTTACCAGTAAATGTAGACGAGACCACTTTATCGAAAAACACTGTTATAACCATAAAAGAAATGAACATCGAGGATCATCCTATCAATCCTGGAGACGACTTTGAACTCAATATAGCTATAGAGTGTAGTGGATCCGCTGCATACGAGGTAATCTCATCCTTAAGCTTCCAGGGAAACCTCGCCCTATCCCCGTTGAACCCCACAAGCGTAAGCTTAGGCGACTTAGAGATAGGTGAAACAGCGGGCGTATCTTATAAGCTATTAGCAGCCGGAGATATATCTGCTGGGCAATATCCAATCACATCCACAATAAGTTATACCAACTCAAGAGGGATTCCATCTCAATTAGTAGAAACATTAACCATAAGGATTGAAGGTCTAATTGACTTTGAGATCCTTGATGCTCCCAGTCTAACTCTGGGAAAAGGAGAAAATGGAGAACTAGAAGCAGATTTATTATTGATAGGAACCGAGAGCGTCCAATTCGTAAGCATTGAGATGCTTGAGGACGATGTATTCGAGCGCGTCTCTGGTAGTACTGAATATATTGGTGCAGTTGATCCAGATAGCCCCATACCCTTTGACTTGAATTATAAAGTCAGGGAGGATGCTACTGAAGGAGAGCACGATATGGACATACGCGTAAATTATAGAGATCATCTTAACAGAGAACACGATGAAGAAATCTCACTTGGAGTTGAGATAAGTGAACGTACAGGAACTCAGCCACAGGAACCAGGGAGTACAGGCTTATGGGTTTGGCTGAGAAGATTATTTGGATTAGGGCCATAAGGGTAAAAGATTGAATCTCCTCGATATTTTTTTATCAGCCATTAAAGGTGTCTGGGAGCGAAAATTCAGGTTTATCTTGAATCTAGTGGGTATTTTAATTGGATGTACTGCCATCACAGGACTTGTATCGATTACCATGGGATTAACCAGCAATGTAAGTGAGCAACTTGATGTCTTCAGTCCCACGAACATAATAGTCATACCGGGAAAAGTTCGACAAGGACAGGGAATAATAGCAGATAAACTAGACTGGCGTGATCTAGATTACGTAAGAAGGACAAATAACATTGACTCAGCAACACCAATAATAGCAAACAAGTTTTGTGAATTCGAAGTCCAAGGAAGAAAATATAGAACTGATGTTTATGGCGTAACAGAACAGTATACAGTAATTAACAAAAATACCAAGATAGAAAAAGGGAGAAACTTCGTAATAGGAGATACTTCAGTTGCAGTAATTGGCGCGAATATTGCACAGCCAAGAGATCTCGACGAGCCTATCATAACTTTAGGTGAACGTTTGAAAATAAAATCAATTGTGAAAGGAGAGGAAAAAGAAATGACTCTACGAGTTATTGGCGTCCTCGAGGCATCGGGAGGTAGTTTTGGCTTTAACTTAGATGATAGTATAGCGTTACCACTAAGAACAGCAGAACAGTTCTATGAAGTAGGAGGAAAATACGATTTTATCGTAGCCAAAGCAGATAGCCTAGAGGAGATCGATTCTGCTGTTGAGAACATTGAGGAAAGGTTTGGTGATAGGATTACTGTTATAACCTCTGAGTCTGCTAGAGAACAAGTAGGATCCGTACTGGGTACCATCCAATCTGTTCTAGGAGGGATTGCAGGTATCTCCCTTCTGGTAGCCGGTATCGGGATAATAAATACTATGACTGTAACAGTCATGGAGCGAACGAAAGAAATTGGCACTATGAAAGCTCTGGGGGCACGAAGTTCTGACATTTTATTCCTATTCCTTAACGAAGCAGCAATAACGGGAATTGTTGGCGGTACCATAGGTGCTTTATTTGGTTTTGGCTTAGGGAGAATAATTGGTAGCTATGTTGATATCAAAGTTGTCCCAACACTAAGTTTAGGGGTATTCACAGTGGGGTTTGCTATGATAACAAGCATATTATCAGGTATCTACCCTGCTTGGAGGGCTTCTAATCTAGACCCAGTGGAGGCTTTAAGACGTGAGTGAGAAAATGAGTACCATTAGTTTGTTTTGGAAGATTTTACGTAATCCAGAAGAAGGTTTCACCAACGTTGGTGAGGAAGATCTAATGAAAGGAATTTTGGTCCAAGTAGTGATAATTGTATTTGCCATTTTATCGACAAGAAATTATATGTCAAAGATTCCTATCGATATATTAATACCCCAACTTGTTGGAGTTGATCCCTCCACAGTTCCAGCTAATATCCGTCTACTATTAGGAATCAGGGTTGGAGTCAGTATTTTATTAGGCTGGATTCTGTCAACAGTTTTAATGCATGGATTAAGCTATCTACTTGGAGGACAGGGAAGCATTAGAAGATTCTTTGCTATCCATGGATTAGCTTCCTTTCCCTACTTGATAAACTATCTCATTCGAGTACTAGACTCATATAATATTAACAGTGAAGCTGTCTTGAACTATTTCCTTTTAAACAGGAATATTGATAGCAGGGTTTTCAAGGCAATTCTAGATATGAACTTAATGAATATATTTGGATTCTATACGTTGATTCTAGTAATTTATGGTATAAAAGAAAACTATGAATTAAGCAGAGGAAAGACACTCGTTGTCGCAATTGTACCTTGGCTACTGTATCTCGCACTTAATTTATTCATGCCTAGTTAAGACCGTAAATTCTAGAAGCACATAATACCATAGTTATACAGATCTATATGATTGAGGATTATACTAAGATAGACAAGGAGATTCTGGGAGAGGCTTATAAGAGTACAAAACCTCTAGAGATTGTAACTGGGCTTTGTGATGAATATGAAAGCAGATGGCCTGGATCAGGTTTAGATAAAGCTGGCTGTGAGTTCATGGCTGATGAGCTGAGAGAGTATGATTTAGAGAATGTTCATCTTGAAAAATTCACTCTCCCTGGGTGGATAAGAGGGAAAAGCAGTCTAAAAGTTCTTGAACCAAAGGAGAAGGAAATCGAGTGTATTGCTTTACCCATGAGTAGTGAAGGAACATTAGAAGGAGAGTTAGTCTATCTGGGTTCTGGACCCATTGAGGTCTACGATGAGAGAGCTCACGAAATCAAAGATCGGATCGTTATGGTTAACAGTGATAATCCTGAAGGCATGACTCGATACCTTCACAGGAGTGAGAAATATCAAAGGAGTGTACTCGCTGGCGCAGCTGGTTGGATCTTTATGAATCATTACCCAGCATATGGTCCTCCTACTGGGGGAATCAGTCCAATAATACCTGGAATCGGCGTGAGTTACGAGGATGGAAGATATCTCGCTAGACTACTTGAAAAATACGGGCGTGTAAAGGTAAGAATGGAGACTTGGTGCAAGAACCAACATGTCGAAACGTGGAACGTTGTGGGAGATCTTCCTGGTTATTCTGATCTTGATGAGTGGATAGTTTATGGTGCCCACTACGAGGGTCATGATATAAGTGTGGGTGCACTTGATGATGCCACTGGTGCAGCCTGCGTCATGGAGATCGCTCGAATACTCTCTGATCAACGAGAAAATCTCAAGCGGAATATGAGGTTCATACTTTTTGGTGCAGAAGAGATCGGTCTTTACGGAAGTAGAGCCTATTTAGAGGACCACCCTGACTTCACGAGTAAGATCCGTTTCATGCTCAACTTTGATGCAGCAGGCAGGGCAGGCAGACAGGGTTTCTGCATCCATGGGTGGCCTAAACTAATGCAGTTCTTCGAATCAGTCAAAAAAGCTGTCGGAGTTGATATTCCCATCTGGAGCAGGGTCAGTCCTTATAGTGATCACTGGCCATTTCTCTTAGAAGGCGTCCCAACTGCTACCATGGGTGACCCCGAGGAAGCTAAGCGTAGAGCCGGGAGAGGATTTGGTCATACCAAGTATGATACAGTTGATAAGGTTGATCTAAGGGTTATGCGCCAGTGTATCGGTAACGCTGCACTAGCAGCATTAAGAATAGTAAACGCTGATGATTGGCCAGTCAAGCACAGAAACCAGAAGGAGATAGATAAGCTTGTTAAAGCCCAAGGATACGAAAAAACTGTACAGTTAGGTAAAAAATTAAAGGAATATCTTGAATCAAATAAAGATGATTTAAAACCTGAGACTTTAGTCTACATACAGAGGCTCAAAGGCACCTGGGAAGAAATCATCTAATAACCTTTTTAATGGTTTTATATCAGTCTCTATTATCTATTAACTGGTGTGTAAATGAATCCATATTTGGATGTTGACAAGAAAATTATGGCAGAGATCTACACTGGATCAGAGCCGATGAAAAACCTTGAAGTTCTATGTGATATCCATGGCAGCAGGTTCCCCGGTACAGATGGGGATAAGGGAAGCGTGGATTATATGGTGGAAAAGTTCAAGGAATATGGTTGTAAGAACGTCTACCCTGAAAAATTTTCAATTCCAGGATGGACTCGAGGCCCTGCAACCCTAAAAGTTACAAGCCCTATTAAAAAGAACTTTGACGTGATCAGCTTACCTCACAGTATCGGGGATGAAGTCGAGGGTAAACTAGTCTTTCTTGGTTCTGGTGCCATCGATGTCTATGAGAAGAGAAAAGACGAGATCAATGGAAACATCGTGATGGTAACAAGCGCAAACCCCCCTGGTATGAAGAGGTTCCTACATAGAAGTGAGAAGTTTATGCGCAGTGTTATGGCGGGGGCTAAAGGATGGATCTTTATGAACCATTATCCCGCCTATGGGCCGCCTACTGGGGGAATAAACCCTGTTATCCCTGCCGTTGGGATAGCCCATGAAGACGGGGCTTTCCTAACACGTCTCCTTGAAAGAGAGGATGAAGTAGTTGTAAAGATAAAGACCACTGATAAAAACCATAAAGTTGACACGTATAATGTTATAGCTGATGTAGTTCCAGAGGATCCCATTGATGATGAATACGTCGTTGTTGGGAGTCACTATGATGGACATGATATCAGTCAGGGAGCAGTTGACCCCGCAAGTGGAGCTGTCACTGTTATGGAGATTAGTCGAAACCTCAACCATGTGAAAGACAAGCTCAAGAGAAGGGTTCGATGTATATGCTTCGGAGCAGAGGAAATCGGTCTTTACGGAAGCTACGACTATGCAGACCGCCACGAAGATGAACTCTACAAATGCCGGTTCATGCTAAACTTAGATAGTGCTGGTAATGAAGGTTTGAAAGGAATAGTTTTCCATGACTTCCCAGAACTGGAGCCCGTTGCAGAGAGGTACGCAGACGAAATGGAAGCTGAACTACCCGTTCAACAAAAAGTAAGCCCATACAGTGATCACTGGCCCTTCTTCCTGAAATCTGTACCCTGTGGAAGTCATGGAGATGACCCAACAAAAGTCAGGACAGGTAGAGGATACGGACACACAAAGTACGACACCGTTGACAAGGTGGATCTTAAATACTTAAGACTAGCTGCAGCCAACTATACTAGATTCCTTTTCAGAGTTGCTAATGAAGAAGACTGGGCACCAGAAAGGAAATCCAAGGAAGAAATAGAGGAATTCATCAAGGAACAAGGATATGACAAGACGATTAAACTAGCTGATGAGATGAGGACTTATATCAAAAAGAACTTCGATGAAATACATCCTGAAACGAAAGAATGGCTAAAACGTAGTGGAGCTTGGTAATAGTTTCATTAATACTTCAAACCACCCTTAAATTATTTAACATGGTTTGAATATTTTTTATAGTTTTTGGTGCCTAGAAAAACACCTCAGGTTTCTCAAATAAAAATAAAAACAGTCTGACTTTAATTGATTACAATCAACTTCGCCCTTCTTAATCCTCTGCAGCTACCTCTTTAACTTCAAGAAAAGCAAATATATTCGTTATTACAGGCATTTTATTCAAAACCTATATATGATGGCACTGCATTGCTTGAACACTGAAATTAGGAGAACACATAGCGTGTCTAGGGCAGTTAGAGACAAATGGCGACGCAAAGAATGGTATGATATCATTCTACCAAGATACTTTGGAGAAACTAAAGTTGGTGAGACCCCTAGTGATGACCCAGATAAGGTCATGGGCAGAGTCTTTGAGACAACCCTCGCAGCAATAACAGGGGACTTTAGTCAAGAGTATATTAAGATGTACTTCCAGGTTAATGAGATCGAGGGGCATATCGCGCGGACTGTTTTCAAAGGTCATGAGTACCTCCGAGATTACCTCCGAAGCCTCGTTAGGCGAAGAAGCACCAAGATTGATGGATTATTCAGAGTTTACACCACTGATGGATACAGGATAAAGGTTGTTGTAACTGCCATGACTCAGACAAGAATACAGACTACTAAAGAGCTGAAAATACGTAAGATTATGGAAAGCATCGTCAAAGAAAAAGCTGAGACTCTGACTTTTGATCAGCTAGCTCACGAGATGGTTTTGGGAAAACTTGCCTCAGATGTATACAATGAAGCTAAAAACATAACAGCTCTAAGACACGTGGGAGTCAGAAAGAGCGAGCTAATTGAGATCCCAGAATAGCCATTAATATCTCTTCAAACAGAATTTTTCCAGTATTAAATCGCAGAAATAAACTTCAATAAATAGTCTCGTTGATTACGAGACTTGATAGAGAAATCGAATAAATATGATGCTAGAAGATACTTAATATATGAACCCAAGGACTCGAGTGGCAATAGAAGCAGCCCGACAACTTTACCATAAAAGGGCGACAGAGTATATTGATGCAAAGGAACAAGCTGCATCAAGTTTGGGTATATATACCATGCCCAGTAACTTTGAGGTTGCCGTAGAGCTCGATAGATATGCTCAAGAATTGGAGGGATCTGAACGTTACGAGAGGGTGGTTCAGATGAGGAAGGCAGCTCTAAACGTGATGAGGTTAATTAGTGGATTCGAGCCCCATCTCACAGGAAGTGTTTGGAGGGGAACAGCCCACAAAGGTAGTGATATAGATATTATTGTTTTCCATAACCACCCTCATGAGGTTAAAGACAAGATAACCGAAGCGTATGAAGTTCTGGGTATGGATACAGAGACTTTCAATAAGGGTGGGTTGCTATTTCATTCTTCGCATATCCGTCTAGAAGTCGAAGGATATCCGATGGAAATCGTTGTACGTCCAGCCTCTGAAAAAGAACAGGAGCGCTGCGAAATTTATGGGGATATTAAGAAGGGCATAGGTTTACATGGACTAGAAAAACTTATCAAGTCTGACCCCCTCCGCAGATTTATTCCTAGGAGACGAAGTTAATGAAGCTAAAACTCTTTGGAAGTTCAGGGATCAGAGGAATAGTAAACAAGGAAATAACTCCAGTACTGACGCAGAGGATTGGAGCAGCACTTGCCACGATCCACCAAGGTGGAACAACTGTAGTAGGTAGAGATGCCAGAATCTCCGGTCCTATGCTCGAAGGAGCCCTAGTTTCGGGACTTGCCTCAGCGGGAATGGATACTTTCATAATTGGACTAGTTCCTACTCCCCTTTCCGCTTGGACCGTTAAATACTTGGGAGCGGATGCTGGAATAGAGATTACAGCAAGTCATAACCCAGCAGATTATAATGGATTAAAAATTTTTAATAATAAAGGTATGAGTTTCACGCAAAAAGAACAACTAGAAGTAGAGAATGTCCTTGAAAATGAGCTCTACAGGTTAGCACCCTGGGATGGTGTGGGAACATTAGAAAAAATATTTCCCATTGAAGACTATATCAATGAATTATCTTTATCCATAGACATCGATATTGATGAAAAAATTGCATGCGATCTATATAACGGCGCTACATGTACAGTAGCACCATTATTGATGGATGAATTTTCTTTACGAGTTGACTTCATTAACGGAGTCGCAGATGGAACTTTTCCTTCAGGGAACCCGGAACCCAGTGAAAAATCACTAGGAAGACTTGGTAGATTCATGATATCGAGAGATATTACAATAGGGTTTGGATTCGATGGTGATGGAGATAGGATGATGCTCGTTGATAGCTCTGGTAGAATGGTTGATCCGGATAGATTACTAGCATCCTTTGCTGCGTACATAGTCGAGAAAAATCAGGGTGGTACAGTAGTAACTCACGTAGGCGCCAGTATGAACGTAGATGAAATGGTGGAAAAAGCTGGAGGAAACGTCATAAGAACCCCCGTTGGGGATGCATTTATCACAGAGGCAATGGAAGATAATAAATCAGTTTTTGGAGGCGAACCCGTAGGTGCCTGGGTGCACCCTAGCGTACACATGTGTCCAGATGGATTGTTATCTGCCCTAAAGCTCCTAGAAGCCCTCCAAGAAACAGGTCTCGAACTGGAAGAATTTTTAGGAGAAACCCCAACGTACCCCCTCAGCAGAGAAAAACTAGAATGCCCAGAAAATAAAAAAGAATCCGCCCTAAAATTCATCTCATCAAATTACCGGGATACCTTCAATAATGTACAATCAATTAATACTGTGGATGGGGTAAGGCTTGAGCTAGAGGAAGGCTGGGTACTAATCCGCCCCTCAGGCACAGAACCTCTCATCAGAATAACTGTAGAGGCTAAAACAAAACAATATGTAAAGGAGTACATGGAAAAAGGTATCATACTTATAAAGAAATCATTAAGGTAATTTAAATGAAAGCAGTAGTACTTGCAGCAGGAAAAGGAACCAGACTCAGACCCCTAACGGACAGTACACCAAAACCTATGCTACCAGTAGCAGGCAAACCGTTACTGGAATGGATGTTAGAACGTATAAAAGAAGCAGATATCAAAGATATCTTGATAGTAACGAATTATCTTGAAGATAAGATTAAGAATTACTTCAATGATGGGGCTGATCTTGGCGTAAATATAACATACCGAACACAAAGTAAGCCTTTAGGAACCGCAAATGCAGTTTATCAGGCTCTGGAATGGGTAGGAAAAAACTCTTTCCTTTGTCTATATGGGGATCATTACATCGAAGAAGGTGCTCTAAAAAAATTAATTGACGCTCACGTGGAGGAAGAGGCAACTGTTGCCTCTATTAAAGTTGAGGATCCAAGCCAGTATGGTGCTTTTGAGCTAAAAGGAGAAAAAATTACAAGAGTAGTTGAGAAACCAAAAAAAGGTCAAGAACCAAGCAATTTTGCCAATGTCGGTGTATATATTTTTCCCCCCGAGGTATTCTGGCACATTGAGGAGACCCCAATTAGTCCACGTGATGAATATGAGATAACTGATACCATGCAGCGGATGATAAACGCTGGTATAGTTCTTAGAAAATTCGAGCTAGAAAAGGAGGATTGGATGGATATAGGCTTACCTTGGAATCTCCTAGAAGCCAATGAAAGAGCTATGAATCACATGGAGACTAACTTGGAGGGAGATATTGAGGAGGGTGTACAAATTCATGGACCTGTCTGGGTTAAGAAAGGAGCAAGGCTCCGTAGTGGTGTATATATCGAGGGGCCTGTTGTTATCGGAGAAAATTGTGATGTTGGCCCCAACTGTTACATTAGATCATCAACTAACCTGGTAAAGAGCGTAAGAATTGGTAATGCCTGTGAAGTAAAAAATAGTATAATAATGGAAAACACCCATGCAGCTCATCTTAGTTATATTGGTGATAGTATAATAGGTAAAAACTGCAACCTTGGAGCAGGGACCATCACAGCAAACCTAAGGTTCGATAAAACACCTATAGAATTAAATATCAAAGGGGAACGCCTAAGCAGCGGAAGAAAAAAACTAGGAATCATAATGGGAGACGAAGTCCAAACTGGCATTAACGTCAACTTTCATCCAGGAGTAATAGTTGGCTCGGGGGCGTGGATTGCGCCAGGTGTAACTCTACAACGAGATGTTGACCCGAGAGTAATAAAATACTTTTTCTCAAAACTCGAGGAGAGAAAGAGGTAAACCCTTATTATTTATTATGCGCGAATACAGCACAGACTAAAAGAAATGGAGAAAGAAGAATTCAAGAAACGCTTTCCTTCCTTAGCAAAAGAAATTGAGGAAGGTGAAGGGAAGGCGGATCTTAGCTTTCAGGTGGAGAAACCAAAACCAAAAAGGAAATTTGCTGGATATAGTCCAAGCATAATTGATTTTATTAGAAGATGTAACACTAAAGAAGAAGCTCTCGAAATAATCAAGTACATGAAAAAAAGAGGAAAGATCACAGAAGAGGAATATGAAACCCTTATAGAGCAATTAAATGAAGACGGAGTCAGAAGTTTCGGACCAAAAAAAGCTCCTGGTTACTATGAGAAGGAAGAGAAACAAAGGTCTTAATAAATTTCAGTTTCATGAAATCTTTAATCACAGGTTGCTCCGTTCCATTCTTAGTAATTGAAGAGAATAAAAAGTAGATTTTTTCTGTAAATCCAATAAATTTAAGGTATACAAAATCTCAACATTATCGGTGTCTGTTTGGCTAAAACGGTTGGATTGGTTGGTAAAGCAAATGTGGGAAAAAGCACCTTCTTCGCTGCTGCTACGTTAAAACCCGTCGAGATAGCAGGGTTTCCATTTACTACTATTAAAGCAGATAGAGGTATAGCCTACATAAGATCAGCGTGCGTCTGCAAAGAATTTGATGTAGAAGACGATCCAGTTAATAGTGCATGCGTGGATGGAACCAGGCTGATCCCTGTCGATGTAATAGATACTCCCGGATTAATTCCAGGAGCCCATCAAGGAAAAGGGCTAGGAAACCAGTTCCTCGACGAAGTAAGGAGGGCAGATGCACTAATAGTTGTAGCAGATGCTTCAGGATGCACTGATATAACCGGACAAGTCTGTGACCCTATGATCCATGATCCAATTGAAGATGTCACAATGTTTGAGGAGGAGTTCGATTTATGGCTCTATGCCCTTATATTAAAAGATTGGGATAAAATTACCAGAACTGCCCAATCAAGAAAAGAGCCTCTAGAAAGACATCTTGAGGAGAAACTAACTGGTTTAGGGATTAACAGGTACCAGATTAAGCAAGCTGCTATGGACGCTCATCTAGATTCTTATAAGGCAAGCCAGTGGAGTCCAGAAGCTATCAAAAAATTCGTAACTCAACTTAGAAAGACGAGTAAGCCTCTCATAGTTGCTGCTAATAAAGCTGACCGTGATGGAGCAGAGATTAATGTAGAAAGATTAAAAGAAGCTGGTTATAGGGTGGTGCCCACTTGTGCTGAAGCAGAACTAGCCCTTCGAAGAGGCACTGAAGCGGGTCTTCTAGAATACACCCCAGGAGATACTGACTTTACCATCAAGGATCCTGAGAAACTCAGTGAGGCTCAAATAAAGGCTCTTGAAAGGATACGAGAGAGAGTCTTTGATAAATGGGGAAGTACTGGGCTACAGGAGACTCTTAACCAGTCTTTTTTCAACTTGCTTAATATGATTATAGTTTACCCTGTTGAGGATTCGGATAAGTTAACGGACCATCAGGGGCACATTCTGCCTGACTGCTACTTAGTACCTCGGGGAACCACTGCTAAACAGTTCGCGGGAGAGATACACAGCGACTTACAGGTTGGGTTCCTCTTCGCCGTCGACGCGAGATCTAAGAAACGTTTAGGAGATAGCTATATCCTAGATGATAATGATGTTATACAGATAGTATCTGCAAAAGGACGAAAATAGGAGAGAACAAAATGAAAAAAATACTAATCTGCGATCCAGTTCACGAAGAAGGAGTAAAAATGTTGAAGAATGTAGGTTTTAAAGTAGAGGAAAAACCTGGCATCTCACAAAAAGAACTAGGCAGTATAATAAATGAATTTGATGCAATTATTGTCAGAAGCGCCACAAAGGTAACCAGTGAAATTTTGGAAAACCCCGGGAAACTTAAGGTAATTGCACGAGCCGGTGTCGGGCTCGACAATATTGACTTAAATAAAGCTAAAGAAAAAAATATCAAGGTGCTTAACAGCCCTGAAGCCCCATGCAATGCAGTAGCTGAACTAGTACTAGGATTAATCATAGCAATGGCTAGAAATATAACAAAAGCTGACGCTGGAATGAAGAAAGGGAAATGGAAGAAAAAGCAACTTACAGGGATAGAGATAGCAGGAAAAAAACTAGGAATAATAGGATTAGGTCGAATAGGATACATTTTAGGGAAAAAAGCCAAGGCAATTGGAATGGAAGTATTTGCTTATCGGGGCAAGCGAGCAACAGAAATTGGAGCCGAGGTAGTAGATCTTGAAACATTATTATTAGAATCTGACTTTATCAGCGTGCATGTTCCACTTCTGCCAGAAACCAAGTATATGATAAGTACAAAAGAGTTTGAATTGATGAAAGAAGGTGTATACATCGTTAATGCTGCAAGAGGCGGAGTAATTGATGAGAACGCCCTAAAAGAAGCACTTAATTCAGGAAAAATCATGGGAGCTGCTTTAGATGTCTTTGAACAGGAACCCAACCCAGATCCTGAGCTAGTGAAAAATCCAAACGTAATCGCTACACCTCATATTGGTGCAGGAACCGAGGAAGCACAGATAGCTAATAGTATAATTGTGGCAGAAAAACTTATAGACTTTCTTAAATAATTCAAATGCTCTTTTATAAAAAAATAGTATAATTCTTATTTTAGTTCCTTCGTTTCTTATCAAACTAATGATCACGATACTGGGTGCTGGGCTTGCGGGGCTAAGTGCAGGATACCACTCAAAATTAGATTATATAATGCTTGAACGTGAAAAAAATCCTGGGGGCTTGAGTAAGAGTACTGAAATTAATGGCTATATATTTGATTATGCCCCACATATTTTATTCACAAAAGACCAGTATGTCATGCAGCTCTGGAGAGATTTACTGAAAAACAACCTGCTTACCCATAGAAGACAGGCTTTTATCTATATGGAGAATACTTTCGTAAAATACCCCTTCGAAGCTAATCTCTCCCCTCTATCCAGAGAATTAATCAATGAATGTATAGACGGGGTCAAAAATCGACCTAGTTATCATCCCAAAAATTTTGAGGAATGGATCTTGACTACGTTTGGGGAGGGAATAGCCAGACACTATATGATTCCATATAACCAAAAGATCTGGAAATACCCTTTGGATAAGATAAATACTGCTTGGCTAGCTGGAAGAATCCCTACCCCCAGTATCGAAGAGATGAGAAAAGGAGCATCTGGGGAACAACAAAAAGAATTCGGATCTAACGCATTTTTCCATTATCCGAAATATGGTGGTATTGGTAGAGTCGCTGAGTCATTAGCTGCAAGATTGTTAATATCTTACAATTCAAATGTTACAAAAATAAAATCAGTCAAAAATGGTATAGAGACGACCTTTCAAATAGAGGGAAGAGAGAAGAAGAATATTGCAGAAAAGGTTCTATCAAGTTTGCCACTCCCAGAACTGGTGAAAGTTATAGATGAAGTTCCAAACAGTATCACTAAAGCTGCTAATGAACTTGTTTACAATTCTCTTGTATGTATAAACCTAGGTATTGATCGAGAAAAAATAATCGATAAACACTGGATTTATTTCCCAGAGAAAGATCTAATTTTTAACCGAGTCAGCTTCCCAATGAATTTCTCACCCTATACAACACCTGATGGTAAAAGCAGTATACTTGTAGAGATAACGTTCCGAGATGAATTTATAGATATTGAAGATACAATAAACCGAACAATTAATGATCTAATAAAGACGGGTATCATAAAGAAAGATGATAAGCTTGAGGTATGTGATGCAACCCTTTTTGATTATGCCTATGTGATATATGACTTAAAGCACAGGGAGAACGTTGGGTTTATAAATAAATTTTTAATTGAGAATAATATCGTACCTATCGGAAGATTTGGTGAGTGGGAGTACTACAATATGGATAAAGCAATCCTATCAGGGAAGAAAGAAATTGAGAGGATAAAGAAAGTATGACTAAAATATCAGTTGTAGTTCCGACTTACAATGAAGAGAAAAACATACAGAACTGTCTTACAGCTTTGCTGAGACAGACTTTACCAAGAGAGGAATATGAGATCATAGTAGTTGATGGTAATAGCTACGATAATACCTTTGAGGTCGCAAACTCTTATGCTGATAAGGTAATATTACAGATAAGCGAAGGTGTTGGCGGAGCTAGAAATGACGGCTTTAAGATAGCATCTGGAAAAATAGTTGCCACAACCGATGCAGACTGTGAGCCTTTTGAAGAATGGCTAGAGGTAATATGCGAAAAATTTGAGGATGAAGCTGTTATTGCATTAACTGGAATACTAAAACCATACGATTTTACAAGCATGAATAGACTTGAAATATTTGTATACAAACGCCTTTTCGATGCATCAAACTGGCTACTGATAGTATTCAGTTGGCTAGGACATTACCATTTATGTGGTGCAAACTCTGCCTTCAGAAAAGACGTATTCCAAAAGGTAGGAGGATATCTACCTCTTGCTTACGCTGATGATGTTGAGATCTTTAAACGTATAAAGAAAAAGGGAAAAATCCTTCTTGATAGAAAAATGAAGATCCATTACAGTGTTAGAAGGATAAAGAAACTGGGACTGATGAACTATTTCTTCTTAATAATGAAGATGGACTGGAATATTATGGTGCTCGGAAATAAACCAACGCAGGGAAATTACTCTAGAATGGAGTATGAATGAACCAGGCTATTGCTTTCCTGCGATCCAACCTACGTCCTTATCGGATTTAATTGCTGGATGATGTGGATCAACAAGAATGACTTCAAACCACTTATGTCTCCCATCTTGCCAGACCCAATAACTGTTTAAAACTTCAAGATTTGGGTACTTACGTGCAACCCGCTCTTCAGCCATTAACCTTCTACTCTTACTAGGAGTGAACTTTACTACACCCATTCTTTTTTGTCTACGCCCAAGAGTAGGTCTTCTCTTACGTCTGCCACCTCGACTTATACGCGCGCGAACAACGACAAACCCTTTCTTTGCTTTATATCCAACAGCCCTAGCTCTATCAAGCCTAGTAGGCTTATCGATACGAACCATTGATGGTTGTCTTCTCCATATGATAGCCCTGTCTCTCATAATGTCCTGTATATAGCTCTCTTCAGGGCGGTTCCATGCATCTCTGAGGTATTTGTACATTGAATATTCTTCCTTAGGCTACCAGATTAGAATTGTTCGTATTAATAAAGGTATAGAAAAAGTTCAGAGTAGAGAAACTCTATAGGGCAATACTAGACTCCTATTATTGCATATAGGATAAACAGCGGAGCAAATAACGAAGCTATTTGGGAGATCACCGTAACTAAAGTGTTTAGAGAGGGACCTGCAGTGTCTTTAAAGGGATCTCCTACGGTATCGCCGATTACCGCTGCTTTGTGTGCATCTGAGCCCTTACCTCCGAAGTAGCCTGACTCAATATACTTCTTAGCGTTATCCCATAATCCTCCTGAGTTTGCCATCAAGATAGCCAGGAAAAAGCCGCTGAAAATAGCCCCACTGAGGTAACCAGCCAATGCCTTTACACCTGCAACAAAGCCTAGAACCAGTGTCGTTAGGATGCTGAATAATATTAGGGGTAATAGTTCTCGTAGGGCTCCACGGGTTGCGAGGCTAATGCATGTATCATATTCTGGTTTTGCGGTTCCTTCAATTAAACCTGGTATCTCATCGAACTGTCTGCGGATTTCCTCAATCATCCTATAAGCATTTTTTGAGACGCTCAGCATTATCATGGCTGAGAAAATTATGGGGATACTCATACCAATGAAGATGCCCATCATCACCAAAGGATCCATCAAGTCGAAAACAATGGTCTGTTGTAACAGCTCTTTTACTATTTTCTGGTAAGATGCAAGTAAAGCTATAGCAGTTAAACCTGCGGCTCCTATCGCAAATCCTTTTGTAATTGCCTTAGTTGTGTTTCCGGCAGCATCTATCTCATCAGTGATATCCAGAACCGTATCGCCCAGGTTTGCCATCTCAGCAATACCTCTAGCATTATCGCCTATCGGTCCATAAGCGTCCCCTGTGATAATTATTCCAGCTATACTCAACATACCCACAGCCGCGATTCCCACCCCATAAACACCATAAATTTGATACGCGATAGCTGATCCAATACCTATTCCTAAGAGAGCTGGAAAACAACTTATGAGTCCATAAGAGAAACCCGTAAGTATATTAATAGCTGCCCCTGTCTGGGACGATTCAGCTGTTCTCTGAGCAGGTGAACGCTCGATTGATGTATAGAAATCAGACGTCATACCGATTACGATACCTACTACTAGACCCGCTATATTGCTGTACCAGACCTTCATATCATATTTGAGATACCAGGTTGCAAGGTATGTTAATGCTGCAAATGAGATTGCTGTAGTATATGTACCCAAGTTTAGTGATTTCCCCGGATTAGCTTCTTTTCCAACCCTTACCACTGAGATTCCTATAATCGATGCGATTATTCCCAGTCCCGCGTAAATTAAGGGCACTACCTCAAGATATGCCTGAGTTGCGGCACCGCCTAAGATCATTGCTGCCATAATTGCAGCTACGTAAGAGTCGAAAAGGTCCGCTCCAGATCCAGCGCAGTCCCCTACATTATCTCCTACATTGTCTGCAATTACTGCCGGATTTCTAGGGTCATCTTCTGGAATGCTTAGTTCCACCTTTCCCACCAGATCGGCTGCAATGTCTGCGGTTTTAGTGAAGATTCCTCCTCCTGCCTTCATGAAAAGGGTTAGTGTGCTTGCTCCGATACTCATTCCAAGTACTACTTCGGGGTCTTTCGTTAACCAGTAGATTATACTTACTCCGAGTAGTGCCAGTCCGACGACCATTAATCCCATTACAGCTCCGCCTCTGAACGCAATAGGGAAGGCTTTTGTTAGTCCTCCTTCTTTTGCAGCGTTTGCTGTTCGTACATTTGCCCTTACCGCGATCTCCATCCCAATTATACCGGCAAGCCCTGAGAGGATTGTACCAAAAACATAAGTTACTCCAATTTTTACGCCTAGGGCCAGTGAGAGTATTATCGCCATAACACCAACAAATATACCCAGATACTGGTACTCTGTTTTGAGGAAGGATCTTGATCCCTCTTGGATCCATCCAGCAATTTCTTTCATACGGTCTGTACCCGCATCTTTGTTAGTTACATAGTTGAATAGGAAAAATCCGATTAGGATTGAAATTACTGATGATACCGGTGCTATTAGCCATGCATCTACCAATCTAGTATATCTCCATAGACTCCGCCTTAATACGATGGAAACCGTATAAAAATTTGGGGGTAAAAGTGGGTAATTTAATGATCTACATAAATCCTCTTGGGAATTAATCGCTGAGGGATAATTAATAAAGCGGTGAAGCTTCCTATGACACATAGACCCAATTGGAATGGTGTAAGGGGTACAACATGGAAGACCTCGTTTAGGAACGGTATATACAGTATCATGAAATGTAATGCAATACCCACAACTACTGATACAAAGAGCATCTTGTTCGCAGTTAATCCTTCCCAACCCAGCTGGAATATGTGTCTTGTCTCACTTCTACACTGGTAGGCTAAGATAAATTCAAAGAATACTATGCTGGTGAAAGCTACAGTTCTTGCAGTAGCTGCTGCAAGTTCCATATCCCCTGTATTTGTTAGAGTCATTACATAAACATAAAAGAAGGGTATAAAGTCGCTGATGAAATCCACCAGTGCAGCGAAAAGTATGAACCGCCAGAATCTTCTAAGAATATCTTCTTTGGGGTCTCTCGGGGGGTATCTCATCAAGTCAGGATCCGGGGGATCGATGCTTAAGGCGACTGCTGGAAGACCATCAGTTACTAGGTTAACCCATAGTACATGAATGGGTAGGAAAGGAACAGGCAGACCTAGTAATGCAGTTACAGTAATCTCTATGAATTCATCAAAGTTCGCAGCTAGCATCAAACGAATATACTTGGTGACGTTCGTGTAGATCTCACGACCACCTTCGATAGCCCGTACAATCGTTGCGAAATTATCATCCTCCAAGATCATATCACTTGCCTCTTTAGTGACGTCAGTTCCTTTGATTCCCATGGCAACGCCGATGTCCGCTGCCTTCAATGCCGGGGCATCGTTTACTCCATCCCCAGTCATAGCGACGATGTGCCCTCGTCTTTTCAGGCTATTAGCAATCCTCATCTTGTGTTCTGGGCTTACACGGGCACACACCCGGACATATTCAATTGTAGAATCCAGCTCTTCATCCGTCATTGCCTCAATCTCGTATCCCTCTAGAACGGATTCCTGAGTCTCTTTTTCTAATATCCCAATTTGCTGGGAAATAGCAACAGCAGTGATTCTATGGTCTCCGGTAACCATTACCGGTCTGATTCCTGCTAGTTGTGCAACTTTGATGGCTTCTGGTACTTCTTCTCTTGCCGGGTCTATCATGCCCTGCATTCCAACAAATATTAGTTCTTTTTCGACTTCTTCTACTTCTAGACTTGTTAAATCATAACCGTCTGGTAGTTCACGGTAAGCCATACCAAGGACGCGGAGGGCATCCGCTGCCATGCTTTTCATTTCTTCTTGTTTTTCTTTCAGATCTCTTTCAGTAATTTCCCTGATATCCTCATTAAGAATATAGCTACTTAGGTTGAGTAGTATCTCTGGTGCACCTTTTACATAAGCTACAAGCTTTCCTTCAGGAGTACGGTGAACTGTAGTCATTCTCTTTCTCGTAGCATCGAAAGGTATCTCACCAACTCTCGGATATTTTTCCTCAAGTTCTTTTCTCTTTAAACCTGCCTTTGCACTTGAAGTTACCAGTGCCCCCTCTGTTGGGTCACCAAAGCAAATCCAAGTGCCCTTATTTTCTTGGAGATGGGAGTCATTGTTAAGTGCACCGATTCTTAATAGTAATTCAACATTTTCATCTTCAAGAGGATCAATATTTTCCTCATCCTCGTAGAATTCTCCCTTTGGTGCATATCCAGCTCCAGTTATCTCTATTGTTCTATTTTTAACATTAATCCGAGTTACAGTCATCTCGTTTCTGGTCAAGGTACCCGTCTTATCGCTACAGATAACCGTCGTGCTTCCTAGAGTCTCAACACTTGCAAGTCTTCTTACTATCGCATTTTGTTTAGCCATACGAGCGGTTCCAAGTGCTAGAGTTATTGTCAAGACAGCAGGTAATCCCTCAGGTATAGCGGATACCGCCAAGCTCACACTAGTCATAAACACCTCTTGGAGCGTTCTTTCATGGATAAACCAAAGAACAAGGAAGACAAAAATTGTTAGAACTACGCTAATTTGTGCTAGCTGTTTACCCATTTTTTCCATTTTTTGACGTAGAGGTGGGTCTTCTATCTCTATGGCTTGTACCATACCTGCTATTCTACCAAACTGGCTATCCATACCAGTCTGGGTGACAAGAGCTACAGCCCGTCCATTTGTGACCACTGTTCCCATGAAGACCATGTTCTTCCGGTCTCCAACTGCTGCATCTTCTGCGGCTATTCCCAACTGTTTAGAGGCTGGTCTTGATTCACCTGTTAAAGCAGCTTCATCTATTTCCAAGTTTGCTGCTTCTATCAGTCTTGCATCTGCGGGAACTCTACTGCCTGCTTCTAAGAATATGATATCTCCTGGGACAAGTTCTTTTGAGTCTATATCCCTTTCTTTTCCCTCTCTTAAAACAAGAACATGAGGGGATACCATTGCTTTTAAAGCCTCTACGGCTTTTTCCGCTCGATATTCCTGAACAAATCCTAAGATCGCATTTAAAACAACTATGATAAGGATAACCCATGTATCCGTCATAGGTTCCCCTTCGATTCTAGCTATATACGCTGAAACTATGGCTGATAGAATCAATATTATAACAAGGATGCTCGTGAACTGTTCCCAGAGTAAATGATACCATTTACGTCCTTCTTCCTCTCTTAGTTCGTTTGGTCCATATGCCTCTAGTCTTTTCCTCGCTTCCTCATCTGATAATCCTTGACGATTGGTCTCAAGTGTTTCAAAGACTTCATCTAGTTTTAATGCATGCCAGTTCTTTCTTTCCATCCTAACACCAATATTTAGATATCTCTTGTCCTAATCTAGCTAGGGAAGATCTAATCGTTTTTAACTTCTCCGTTAATTAGTCTTAATGTTTTTAACATCACATTCTTTAAGAGGGAGGGATGGCCACCACCACCAGAATACTAATTGGTAAAGTAAAGGATACTTGGAATCAGAGTTTGAGAATTTGTATAGGACCACTAAGAGGATATACAAAAAACATTTGAGATTTCTTGGAAATGATCGAAATGACATCAGAAGAATTTAACGAGAAGTATAAAAATTTTAAAGGTCAAAAGAAATCTGGATTACAAATCAAGTAAAAACGAGTAAAACATATTGAAAAACAAGGATATGCTCCTTCTACTGCGCATCAAACGATAAAAGCAGTATCTAGCTTAAGAGTAAGCGGATTAAATTTCTTAGCCACGAACACAAAGTAACATGCAGAGGAAAAAGAAAAAATAAAGTGGGGATAGTTTTCTTCCATTTGAATTATGCTTTTAAATCGGTTAATGTATTTCCTTGTTATCTCTTTTGAATTTATTGCGGAAATCTTCATATGAATAATTTTCTTCATTAATATATCAAGGAGCATAATTAACTAGAATTTCTTCACTATTTTTTTAAAAAGCATTCGCAACTTAACATTATCCAACACTAAGATAAACACCGAAAAAGATCAAAACAATAAATGCTGGTCAAATATCAATATTTTTTATTTAACTGAAATCTAGGCAGCATCCCGCTCCAATAATTTGACATAAAAAAACAGAAATCTTATCTACTTTGAATATTTATTAAATTAGAGTAAGCTCCCTGATAGGATTATTATTCCGCTGAAAAATGCGACCCAACCCATATTCGGGTTCAGCTCTACAGCAACCTGTCTAGCAACTCTGAGTATTATCAAACTATTTTCTTTTCTCCTTATTGAGAATACATTAATATCTTACTCAGTATTGAACTCAATTAACCCAACTTT
>CAZLHX010000031.1:0-10745 GCA_964559475.1 uncultured Candidatus Bathyarchaeia archaeon
AGCAGTATGTAAAAATAATAGTTTAAAAATCCCAAATTACACGCGAGAAGCGTTATTAGGTGAAGTTCAAGGCCTTCTAGAAAATACAGATGAAAAAATTGCTCTAATCGGATTCTTTGATGATAATATCAGTTACACAGCTGCAGATAATGCAGGAACAGCACGTTTACACTATCCAACAAACATGAAAATAGTAAGAACTCCTTCAACAGCTATACTCGATATAAAAATCCTACTGGAAACTTTAGGTAATGGGGCGGATGGAGTAATGATTAGTGAAGTGGAAGAGAGTCATGAAGCAGAAATAGCAGAGAAGCTAATCGAAGATACCAGAAAAATATTGCAAGAACTTGGAATTGAACAAGAAAGAGTAATGTTCCAGCCCATGGTACTCCCAATTTTCAAGATTCTCCCAAAATTCATAACAGATTTCACACAAAAAGTCAGATCACTTGGAAAGTTACCACTGGAAAAAAGACAGAAACTTTTTTCTTATCAAATCTAATTTGAAAATTATTTACTCTTTTTTCGTATAAAGGAAATATTTTATACAAATATTGAGGCATACAAAGCTCTGGCTGTAAGTTGAACTGCTTCAGCACTATTATATCTTGGTTCCCATCCTAACCTTTTTAATTGATTCATGTCCAAGTGCATAAATTTAACATCGCCCTTCCAACCTCTCCCCCCATTTACTCCGCCGGTCAGTCTAAGCTCCGCTTCGGTATTTCCTGTTACCTCTTTAATTATCTGAGCAATCTCTAACACGTTAATTTGGTCCGCTGATCCAATATTAAAGATTGAAACAGCTTCTTCAGCTTTTTTAGCTAAAAGTAGACCGTTAACACAATCAGATACATAAAGATAAGATTTCGATTGTGAACCATCGCCTAATATTTCAAGTCTTTTAGGATTCTTCTTAAGCTTATTAAGAAAATCAAAAATTACTCCATGATCACTTCTCGGACCGACAACATTTGCGAGTCTAAATATTTCAGACTTAAATCCATAAATTGAGGTATAAGCAGATATTAGCGCCTCACAAGCAAGTTTCGATGCACCATAGAGAGAAATTGGTTTTAAAGGACCGTAATTTTCGGGAGTAGGAAAAACGTCAACATCTCCATAAATTGTACTTGAAGAGGTAAAAATTAATCTTTTAACATGACCAGCATTTTTAATCGCTTCAAGTAAATTATACGTAGCCTTAATATTCTGATTAAAGTGAATTTCAGGGGAAGATTTTTTGGCATCTACTTCTGGATTCGCTGCTAAATGATAAACAACATCACAATTATCCACTGCTTCTTTTAATTCCTCCAAATCTAGTAGATCTCCTTCAATGAATTCAAAATCGTCTTTATCCATCCATTCTTTAATATTTTTTAGATTTCCAGAAGATAAGTTATCATAAACCTTTACCGGATAACCTGACCTCATTATTTCATCAACAAGGTGGCTACCAATGAAGCCTGCTCCTCCTGTAACTAACTTGTACATTTTCAATTTACATGAAACTAGGGATGATAAGAAAGTATTGATAAGATATCCTTTAATATCTAACTTATAGGCTCAGAATCAAATTTCCATTTCAAGTTAAACATACTACCCAAAGCAGAAACTACACCGGGATGAGAGGTCAACGCTGCCTCACGGAGAAAAAGAGGTACCCCCTCTTCTTCTACCAAAAACAATGCCTGACCCTTTCCAAAGGGATCAACAATACATCCTCTAATTTCAACTTCTTTAGAAAATCTTATTTCAATTAAATTCGACACGGACTGGATAATTTCCATTGCTTTTTCTTGTTTCTTCTGATCATTTGATGAAAGTGTGTTAGGTTCTCGCATCAAAATTTTTACCTGAACATTTCTAGCTATGGATTCTTTTAACTCATCAACTACCTGATTTAAGTACTCCATAGCACGGGTGGATATCAAAAGAGTACTTTTTGCGGAATTATAGATCTTGCGTGTCTCTTCCAATGAGACATCACCTACGCTAATTATTCTAATTAAACTTCGGCGTGGCTCTGACGTTCCTGCTTTTAAGTAAATATAATCTGAGTTTTCTTCTAACTCATCTTTATAGGACTCAATAAAAGCTAATTTTTCTCTTAATTCCTCGCGAGATGCTGCAATTAAGGCATCAGAAATCTCTTCAGGAGATAAAGGTGCATATAATGCAGGTCTACCAGGTCTTATTATTATTAATCCTTTTTGACTTAGTTCATCAAGCACCCCATATATCCTTGCCTGTGGAACATTGCTTGATTTACTTAGGATAGTTGCCTTGGTTTCTCCTAGGTATAGGAGATGTGAGAGCGCTGAGGCTTGATATTCGTTTAGTCCCATATTCATGAGATTGAATTTGACGTGATTGATTCGAGATTCCATTGAGTTACCACTATTTGTGCTCTTTCTTTAAATAAATTTATAAGAGAAAAAGGTTACTATTGTACAGTAGTAACTAAATTATGTTCATGGTGTTTTGAAAATGAAAGTTATGATAATGGGAATCGATGGGTACCTTGGATGGCCCCTAAGCTTATATTTAACAGGAAGAGGACATGAGGTTTCCGGAGTAGATAATTTTAGCAGAAGAAAGAACGTTAACGAGATAGGCAGCTGGAGCGCAACCCCAATAAAGCCTATGGAGAAAAGATTAAAATCATACAAAGAAGAAACCGGAAAAAACATAACATTTTATAAAGGAGACTTGACGGAAGAAGGTTTTACAGACTTAGTAATAGAAAAAGAGAGACCTGATTGCATAGTACATTTAGGAGAGATACCTAGTGCCCCTTACAGCATGATCGATTTGGAACATTGTAACTACACACAAATGAATAACATAATTGGAACTAATAACATTCTTTTTGCAATGAAAAATCACGTACCTGAGTGCCATTTACTTAAACTCGGGACAATGGGTGAATATGGAACTCCAAATCTTGATATTCCTGAAGGATTCTTCGAGATAGAATATGGAGGGAGAAAAGATAAACTTCCATTCCCTCGTCAGCCCGGAAGCTGGTATCATCTAACAAAGGTCCATGATACATTTAACATAATGTTTGCTTGTAAGATATGGGGATTAAAAAGTACAGATATTATGCAGGGGGTTGTTCATGGTGTTCTTACAGATGATATGGTAAATGATGACTTACTAACCAGATTCGACTTTGATGAAGTCTGGGGAACCGCCCTTAATAGGTTCTGCGCTCAAGCTATAATAGGACACGATCTGACACCATATGGGGTTGGAGGTCAAACGAGAGGATATCTAGCATTAAGAGATAGTATGCAGTGCCTCACTATTGCGGCAGAAAATCCCCCCAATGAGGGAGAATATAGGGTGTTTAATCAGTTCGATGAATGTTATTCAGTAAACGAACTTGCTGAAAATGTAGTTAATGTATCAAAAGAATTTGGAATAGATGCAAATATATGGAATATACCAAATCCAAGACTAGAGGCAGAGGAACACTACTATAATCCAGATATGAAACACCTACCCGATCTTGGATTCAAGCCTACAAACACACTCGAAGAAGAACTAAGAATTACTATTCCAAAGCTACTTGAATACAAGGAAAGAATTGAAGCAAAAAGAGAGACAATATTACCTAAAATCCAATGGACTAAATGATTCTACCTTATATTTTTAAAGACAATTAATTAGTGAAAATAACTTGAAGGTAGGCATTACAGGTGGGGCTGGTTACATAGGATCAACTCTGATTAAAGAGTTACTAAGTAGGAAACACGAGGTTGTCTCCGTTGATAATGAGACCATTGGCTCATATGAGTACCTAATTGAGAATGAAATCGCAGATGAAGACCATTTAATAAAAGGGGACATTAGAGAAGTAGATTTACTGGAAAAACATTGGAAAGATTGTGATGTCATCGCCCATCTGGCAGCTTTACCTGGACTTGTACCCTGCAATAACAAACCAGAAGAAGCAGTCTCAGTTAACGTATATGGAACCTATAATGTACTGAAAGCAGCTAACAAACTAGGAATAAAAAGAATAGTTTTCTGTTCCAGTGCCGCCGTTTATGGTAAACCGAGAAAATTACCAGTAACTGAAAAACATGAATTAAATCCACTGAATTTATACGGTGTTACTAAACTATCCGGTGAAAAAATATTGAATATGTTTAACCTCAATGAGGGGCTTAGTACGGTAAATCTAAGATTTGGGAATATCTATGGTGTAGGCCTCTATACAAGATGGGATACTGTAATACCAAAATTTGTAAAACAGGCTCTAAAAGGTGAACAATTAACCATATACGGCGATGGAGAATCAAGCAGAGACTTTGTACACGTAAAAGATATCACAAACGCCATAATATTATCAATATCAACTCCAAAAATAGGAGGAGAAACTTTCAACGTCGGTGGAGAAACATTAAACATTAACGAGCTAGCTAAAATTGTTGAAGAAGAAGTAGAGAAAATCGTTGGAAAAAAAGTTGAATCTAAGAATACTCCACCACGACTAGGGGAAACTAAGGAATTCAGTTATGATTTAACACATATAAAAAGTAGATTAGGATTCAAAAACCAATATACAGTAGAAGACGGGGTTAATGAACTAGTTAAACATTGGCTGGAATTTAAATAAGTGACTTAGATGTCACCTATTAGCACTCAAAAAAGTAAATCGATAACAATCAGCGCTATAATCCCTGCGTATTCCGAGGAAAAAACAATTGGAAATATTGTAAAACAAACTTTTTCCCATGTAGACGAAGTCATAGTAATCGATGATGGAAGCCTAGATGACACTTATCAAGTTGCTATAGATGCAGGAGCAAAAGTAATCAGACATCCAGTAAATCAAGGAGTACTAAGTGCGATAAAGACCGGGTTCTCCAACGCAATAGGAGACATCATAGTAACTCTAGATGCTGACGGACAACATGACCCATCCAAGATACCATTAATAGTTAAACCAATTTTAGATGACCTTGCAGATGTGGTTATTGGAGTACGCCCGAGCTTTCCCTATTTTAGTGAAAAAGTTCTCACATTCTTGACTAATCAAATAGTCGATATTGATGATGCTTGTTCAGGCTTTCGTGCAATAAAAAGAGAAATTGCAGATAGAATGGAACTTCATGGCTTTTGTTTGTGCGGTACTTTTATTCTCGAAGCATATCGAAGAAAGGCTAGGATTAAGGGAGTTCAAATTACAGTAAGAGATAGAGAAAATGGAGAAAGAAGAATAAAGTCTGAACATTTTAAACAGTTTTTCATCGTAATATGGGATTTACTACGATTTATGATTAATAAATAGGAGAACTTCAATGATATTAAATAGACTTTACAGGTGATAACATGAAGGGAGTTACAGTTTGGTTTACAGGGTTACCTTGTAGCGGTAAAACGACTATAGCAAATAAATTAGCTGATATTCTCAAAAATAGAGGATTCAGAGTAGAACGTCTAGACGGAGACATTATTAGAGAGGAGCTTACGAGTGATCTCGGATTTAGTCGAAAAGATCGGGATGAAAACATTAAGCGAGTTACCTTTGTTGCTAAACTGTTAACTAGAAATGATGTCATCGTATTAGCTACCTTTATTTCTCCCTATCGTGAGAGGAGAAATAAGTCAAGAAAAGAAATTGATGATTTTCTAGAGGTGTATGTAAAATGTCCCGTGGAAGAATGTATTAAAAGAGACGTAAAAGGCATGTACAAAAAAGCCTTAGAAGGTAAAATAAAAGGATTCACCGGAATTGATGATCCCTACGAAGAACCCATCGAACCTGATCTTATTCTCGAAACAAATAAAGAAAAAGTTGAAGAATCTGTTGATAAAATCTTACTATTATTAAAAAATACTGGTTATATACCTTAGGTTTATAAAAATATTTGAAGTGATCAATCTACTACAATCATAGTTAAAGTTGATCTTACATGATCTAAACGCCTAATTTTGGTTGTGATGACGTCTTTAAGTTTTTGCATGGTCTCAGCTTCTAGTCTAACAACAAAGTCGTATACACCGTAAACGCCATAGACGTCTTGAACTTCGGCTATTTCATTTAAAGCATCCTCTACTGCTGCTCCTTCACCTAGATCAGTGTTTATGAGTACGAAAGCAATGCTCAATCCTTACACCCATTTTTTAATCATTGGTATCTATTATTAACATTTTCCAAGTAGTAAATTCAAAAAATATTATTCTATATATTTAGAGAATTAAAAAATATTATTTATCACGAAAATAAGTATAATAATCGACGTTCAACGAAATTAGCATCGTCAAAATACTTAATATCCGCAAACACTGAGCGAAAATATAACATTGTCATTGAACAGAAAAGTATCAATCATTGGAGCGGGTATGACTAGATTTCACCACAAACTACACGAGGATAAGCAGAGCAGAGAACTCTTCGTTGAGGCATCCCTGGAGGCAGCCGAGTCAGTTGATAACGGATTCGACCTCCAAGACATAGATGCCCTATATTTAGGCTACTTTTCAAGCGATATGTTCGAAAAACAAGCCCACACCTCAGCATTAATGGCTGACTGGCTGGGAATAAACCCCAAACCCACAGCCAGAATAGAGACAGCGTGCGCCAGCAGCGGCGTAGCCATAAACATCGGAGCAATGGCCATAGCATCCGGGCTCTACGACATCGTCCTCGCCGGAGGCGTAGAGAAGATGAGGACCCTCAACACAGGCGAAGTCACCGACACCCTGGCAATGGCAGCAGACGCCAGCTACGAGGCGGCGTACGGCTTCACATTCCCCGGGCTTTACGCCGCCATGGCATCCGCACACTTCAAAGAACACGGCTCTTCCTGGGAAGAACTGGCACACATATCCATCAAGAACCACAAAAATGGTGCACTAAACCCAAAAGCCCAGTACCAAGAACCCATAATGGAAATCGCCAAAAAACTTGGTGAAAGGAAAGAAATGACTTTCAACGATGAGTTCGAGTTTCTAAGCTCCCAACTAAACCCCATGATAGCCTCCCCCCTAAGATTATTCGACTGCTGCCCCATAAGCGACGGCGCAGCAGCTATACTCCTCACATCCCAAGAGGTAGCTAGAAAATACACAGACTCACCAGTCCAAATAATAGGCCTTGGCCAAGCCTCAGATACCATGGCATTACATGATAGAGAAGATCTAACCTCCCTTAAAGCAACCAAGGTCGCATCAAGACTAGCATACAATATGGCACAAATCAGACCAAATGATGTAAACTTAGCATGTGTACATGATTGTTTTACAAACGCAGAGATGATGGCTACAGAAGACCTCGGTTTCTTTAAAAAAGGTGAAGGAGGTAAAGCCGCGGTTCAGGGGAGAACAAACCTAGATGGAGAAATACCCATAAATACAGATGGAGGACTTAAAGCAAAAGGTCACCCTGTTGGCGCGACAGGCGCAGCTATGGTCTATGAAGTGTTTAAACAGCTAAGAGGAGAAGCCGGTGAACACCAGGTTGATGACGCTGAGATCGCTTTAGCGCATAATGTAGGAGCAGCTGGAGCAACTGTAACTGTCCAGATTTATGGGAGGACCTGAATTGAGCGATTTTACTGTCAAACATTACAAAGACATGCTCAGCGATGAGATCATACAAGGCACAAAATGTGAGAGATGTGGTAACTTGATGCTCCCTCCGAGGCTCATATGCAATAACTGTGGAAATAGGTCACTAAAACCATTACAATACGGAAAGAAAGGCACGGTACAGGCGTTATCAAGAATACATGTACCCCTCACAAGCTTCCAAGAAAAATGTCCCTATACGGTTGGAATAGTAAAACTAACTGATGGTCCCATGATCACCGGCCTATTACTGGGAAATGAAAACTTTATGGTAGGCTCAGAGGTAGAGGCAGTGATACTAAAAGAAGAGGAAAAAACGATACTTGCATTCAAGCCCTTATAGTTACTTTCCCTTGAACTCCGGTTTCCTCCTCTCCATGAAAGCAAGGAGCCCTTCCCGTAGATCCTCATAGTTCCAGAGATCCGCAAACAGCTCTTTCTCATGCTCTAATGCTTGTTCCAGCCCTGGATCAAGGTTAGAGATCTTCTTAATATACTGCAGGCTCCTTGGAGGTCCAGCTACTAACTGGCTTACGAACTCAGAGACCTTCTCCTCGAAGACTTCCTCGGGGTAAACCTCGTTGAGCAGCCCCGCTTGTTTTGCTTCATCTGCCTTAATTCTTTTGCCAGTCATCAACATTTCTTTACCAAGAGTATATCCGACGATCTTTGGTAGTAGATAGTTTCCGCCCCAGCCAGGTATAAGGCCCAGGTTTACCTCTGGTTGACCGAACTGGGATTTTTCTGAGGCGAGTCTAAAATCACAGTAGAGGATTAACTCGTTTCCTCCCCCAAGGCAGTATCCGTTAATGGCGGCTACTACCGGTTTCGGGATCTCAAGGAGTTTTTTGAAAACCCTGTGACCTGTCTCTGGAACCGTTAATGCCTTCTCTGAGTCCATTTCAAGGAAGCCCTCGATATCGGCTCCCGCACAGAAAGATCTATCACCGGCACCCTTGAATACTATACACCGTATACTGGGGTCACCCCAAGCATCATCAATGGCCTTCTCAACCATGTTTAGCATATCCAGTGTAATGCTGTTAAGCTTGTTCGGCCTGTTAATGGTGATAGTGTAAACCTTATTCTTTTTCTCAGTCAGCACCGGTTCCTGTGCACCCAATCCTTTTTTCTTCATCTCAAATGGTCCTTCAGGTAGGTTTGCGCCAAGCTTCATCGCAGTATCAACCTCCTCTTCACCGGCTAATCCTTCCGCTACCACCTTTTCAGCCTCCTCAGCGAAGGGCACGAGGAGAAGCTTCACATCAAATCTCTCTGCCTGGCCCTCAGATACCGTTGGCCTAGTCTCATAGCTATAGAACCCCTCACCTGTCTTTCTTCCAAGTTTACCTTGCTCATAGAGAGCCTTGATGTGCTTGTCCGGTTGATATCTTTCTCCTAAATTTTCTTCAAACTCTTTGAGGATAGGATATACTACGTCTATTCCGATAAGATCAGCTAACATAAAAGGACCCAGGGGCATACCGGCTTTATGATGCATCGCAGCGTCTATCTGCTCCTTTGAGTAATCAGATAGTAGTTTTGCTGCTTCATTCAGATAGGATACGAGGATCCGGTTTACGATAAATCCAGGGGAATCCTTCTTAACCCAGACAGGAGTTTTACCCATTTTCTCAGCGATCTCTATAACTGTTTGAATGGTCTCAGTAGAAGTTTCCTCTCCCTGATTGACCTCTACAAGCTTCATGATTGCGGGTGGATTAAAAAAGTGCATTCCTATGAATCTCTCTGGGTTCGAGACAGCCTTAGAGATCTCTGTTATACTAAGACTGCTCGTATTTGAGGCTAAAATTGAGTCCTTGGGGGCTTTGGATTCCACGTCTCTCCAGACCTTTTTCTTTAACTCCATTTTTTCTGGTATAGCTTCGATAACAAGATCCGCATCTCCAACCGCTTCTTCCAGATCAACCGTATACGTTATTCTCTGTATCGTATCCTGTAATTCTCCCTCGGTTATTCTACCTCTTTCCACTAGTTTACCCAGACTACTCTCTATGCCCTTCTTACCATTCTCAAGATACTCCTCAGCAATATCCCTAAGGGTAACCTGGAAACCAGCCATCGCCGCGACCTGGGCTATACCATGCCCCATGACACCGGCTCCAAGAACAGCTATTTTCTCAATATCCTCATGTTTCATCGTGTTTCAAATGGTTTTATCCATCTAAGATTATAACATTTTTTGGGAGAAAAACTAAATTACTGGAATACTATTTTGGCGCAGGATAGTATATGAGGCAGATTGTATTACTAAAAGTCATACCGGATCTACCTGAAATTAAGATTGACAGGGAGACAAGGAAGCCAATTATTGAGGGCGTAAAGCGGAAGATTAGTGAGGTGGATAAGAGGGCGTTGGAGGCCGCTATCAGGTTGAAAGAGAAAGCAGGTGGTGAGGTGATAGCTTTATCTCAGGGAGGTGAAAAAACACAGACGGCTTTACTAGAGGCGTTAGCTATGGGGGCTGATGAAAGTTATGTCGTCTATGATCCTGAATTATCAGGTTTAGATCCAAATGCTACAAGTCTGGTTCTAAAGGCTGCGGTTGAGTTGATAGGTGAATTTGATCTTGTTCTTGCGGGGGAGATGAGTTTGGATGGTATGAATAGTCAAGTAGGTCCACGAGTAGCTGAGTTACTGGATCTGCCGCAGGTGACGTATGTTAAAGAACTTATGTATGAAGACGGAGGATTAAACGCGGTCAGGGATTTAGATAATTTTGATGAAGAGGTAAAAGTTCCTTTTCCAGCTGTCTTAACTGTAGTAAGGGAGATAAATGAACCTCGTATCCCGGGGTTAATGCAGATAATGAAAGCTAAAAAGAAGCCACAAATCAGTTGGAGTGCCACAGATCTGAGTTTAAATCCAGAGGATATTAATGAACGATCTATTGTAAGGGTGCTAGATGTGGTTGCGCCTGAGATTGATCGAAAACAGATCATTATCGAGGCTGAGAGTGTTGAGGAGGCAGCGGAAAAACTTGCTGATACCTTGATGGAGGAGGGAGTCATCGGATGAATTTACTTGTTTACTCGGAAGACAGTGAGACTGCTTTCCAATTACTAGGAAAAGCCAGAGAACTATCCTCAGATGAGTCTTCCCGTGTTAATGTTTTATGTGATGAGGTTTCT
>CAZLHX010000031.1:10845-23529 GCA_964559475.1 uncultured Candidatus Bathyarchaeia archaeon
TACGGAGGCTCTACAATATCCCGTGAACAAAGTACAAGCACGCCAACGGTTGTTACTGTTCCACCCAGGACATTTGAAAAGCTTGAGACTGGAAACGTGGATGGCGAAGTCGTTGAACTAGATTTTGAAGCTCAAGAATCCAGGGTGGAGGTTCTTGAGAGGAGAGATAAGCCTAAGAGCGAGGCAGATCTTGAGAACGCTGATATTATAATATCAGCTGGACGGGGGTTCAGAGAAAAAGGGGATTTAAAGAACCTGAAGGAGCTGGCTGAGGTGCTGGGTGCCCAGATTGGTTGTAGTCGTCCTATCAGTGCGGACTTGGGGTGGATGGATTATTGGGTTGGGATCAGTGGCAGGAAGGTCAAGCCTTCTCTCTATATTGCTTGTGGTATTAGTGGTACGATTCAGCATATTGCCGGGATTAGGGATAGTAAGATTATAGTAGCTATAAACAAGGATGAGGGAGCTGGCATACATGGAGTAAGTGATTATTACATCATAGGCGACATCTATGAGTTTCTTCCAGCTCTAGTAAAAGTATTGAAGGAAAAAGTATAGTTTTTTACTACTCTCAAACAATATTTATTTGTGACTTTAGAAGAAAAGGTACATCAAGCTATACAACAAGCAGCTGAGTTAATTGTAAATTCAAATTATCTTACCTGTATCACAGGGGCTGGAATCAGTGTAGAAAGCGGTATCCGTCCCTTTAGGGGGCCTGGGGGGTTATGGACTGAAAAAGGAGAACCTCCCATGGATGGATATGAACGGTTTCTACAGGATCCTAAAAAATATTGGGAAAGGAGGATGAAGCGCAACAGTAAATTCTCATCAACTATATTAAACGCTGACCCAAATCCTGGGCACATAGCATTAGCCGAGTTAGAAAATATTGGAATCCTAAAGAGCCTGATTACTCAGAATATTGATAATCTGCACAGAGCAGCGGGCAGTAAGAATATTCTCGAGATCCATGGAAATATTTACTATCTCCGATGCTTGAAATGTGGTGAAAAATGGAGTATTGAAAAATTCACTTTGGATGAGATCCCACCAAAATGCCCCGATTGTGAAGGCATTGTTAAAAGTGATACAGTAATGTTCGGAGAGCCAATACCAAGAAAAGTACTTCAGAGGTGTTTTGAAGAGGCAGAAAAAAGTGATTGCATGATGGTAGCTGGTACCTCTGCTACAGTAAGCCCCGCTTCTCATCTACCAATTATTGTTAAAAGAAATACTGGTAACCTCATTGAAGTGAACATCAGAAGGAGTGAGATAAGTGGACTTTGTAATGTAAATATACTTGCTCCTTCAGGTGAGTCGCTGCCTTTGCTTGTTAGAGAAGTGAAAAATTTACTTTAATTTCTTACGCGTCCAGTCTGCGATATCTTTACAGTTAGCAAACCAGACGTCTTTTTTCTCCTTCATTTCGGTCAATAATTTATCCAACATTTTGAGCCGTGAAATTCTTCCTATGCATTGTGGATGGAAAGTTAGTCCAAAGTATCTTCCTAATTCATATATTCCTTCAAATTCAGGTTTCCAGATATCATAAACTTGAGTTGTTGACATACGATTAGTCTCGAAGTGGGGCCAATCGTCAAGAAGCCACTCAACTGGGAGTTCCACAAGACCTGTATCTTTGCCCCTCCATCTCAACATGTAAGGCATATCTTGATCCATAAAATTCGAGTCATATTTGAAACCCAGTTCTTGTACAAGTTCAAGAGTTCTATCACTAATTAACCAGTAAGGAGCTCTGAAGCCAATAGGCTTCACACCGATTTTCTCAAAGCTCGTTAAACTCTTCTCAAAGACGGCTTGCTCTGACTCCCATGAAAGTTCCGCTAACCTCTCATGAAGATAACCATGAGATGCCATCTCATGCCCTCGTGAGACGATATTGGAGCAGCTATCTGTAAAGTTGTCTATAGTCCATCCTGGTGTGAAGAACGTGGATTTAATATCATGTCTATCCAGCAAGTCAAGTATTCTCTCAATTGCAACATTGGCAGCAAATCTACCCCTACTTTGGGCAACTATATCCAATGGCGCTCTCCTTACAAGAGCGCTATTAGAATCATAATCAAAGCTAATATTAACACAGCAACTGTAACCTTCTGGCCAGAAATTTGAATAAACCATGATAATACAATGATAAACTGAATTAATAAAATTACAGAGACATCTCCCCCGTTAAGTTTATGTCCAGCCCCTGTATTTCGAGTAGTATGATGTTCAACTCCCGTAGATCCCCTGTTTATGGAACGCATGGAATGGTGGCAAGCAGCCAACCTCTAGCATCAATGATAGGAATCGAGATACTAAAAAAGGGAGGAAACGCAGCTGACGCAGCTGTTGCCACAGCTGCGGCTCTAAACATGACAGAACCAACCAGCACGGGAATAGGTGGTGATTGTTTCTGTTTATTCTTTGATGCTTCATCTAAGAAAGTTAAAGTTATTAATGGGAGTGGAAGAGCTCCTTCAGGTTTAAGTCTTGAATATCTTAGGAATATTGGAATAAGTGGCGAACTCCCAATTTTTAGTGTTCACACAGTTACTGTACCAGGAGCGGCTGCTGGATGGGTGGATACAGTAGAAAGATTCGGGACAATGTCCATGCAAGAAGTCTTAGCCCCAGCGATAAAATTGGGTGAAGAAGGATTCCCAGTCAGCCCTATAACCGCTCGAGCTTGGCAATCAGGTATACCCCAATTAAAAAATGGGCCTCATTATGAAGAGCTTCTGATCAATGGTAAAGCCCCAAAAGCAGGAGAGATCATGAAGAACAAAAATCTCGCTGAAAGCTTTAGAGAAGTGGCGGAAAAAGGAAAACCTGGTTTTTATGAAGGGAGAATAGCTGACGAGATTGTAAAAGTTCTTGGTAAATTAGGTGGGACTATGACTCTTGATGATCTTGAAAAGCATCATAGTACATATCCTGAGCCGATAAACATTAATTATAAGGGACTTGATGTCTTCGAGATTCCGCCTAATGGTCAAGGAATAACAGCGCTTATCGCTTTGAACATAGTAGAAGAATTTGATTTCACCGACATCCCACATGGATCGGTAAAACATCTGCATATCCTCATAGAAGCTATGCGGCTGGCTTTCGCTGATGCTCGTTGGTATGTGGCTGATCCAGAGGTCGTAGACGTCCCAATTAGGGAGCTTTTAAGCAAGAAATATGCTGCGAAGAGAAGAGGATTAATAAACCTAGAGAAGGCATCAGTGGATTTAAAGAAGGGAAATCCAGTAGTTGGATCAGACACTGTTTATTTCTGTGTAGTAGATGGAGAGGGAAATGCCTGTAGTTTCATTAATAGCAATTACAATGGATTCGGAACCGGCATCATCCCAAAGGGAACTGGGTTTACCCTACAGAATAGAGGAGCTAATTTCAGCCTTAAACCAGATCATCCTAATCGGCTGGAACCAAATAAAAGACCTTATCACACAATTATTCCAGGGATGGCTCTAAAAGAAGAGGAGTTGTATGCCCCTTTTGGTGTTATGGGTGGCTTCATGCAACCTCAAGGACATCTACAGGTCATTGTTAACATAGTTGACTATGATATGAACCCCCAACAAGCCCTTGACGCACCCAGGTTCCGGATATTTGATGGCACAAGTGGGGGTAAAGTTTACCTGGAAGAACCCTTTGGCTTAGATACTATGAGTCATTTAGCCTCAATGGGCCATGAAGTAGTACCTGCTTCTAGTTGGAGAAGAATAATATTTGGCAAAGGTCAAATAATACATAGGAACTCTGAAAATGGTGTACTAACTGCTGGTTCTGATCCAAGAGCAGATGGATGCGCTATAGGCTGGTGATATTGTTATACTTCTTTGATTAAATATTCTGCTTAATTATATTCCAAGTTGGGAAGTCTAGTTATTAGGCATGATTGGAAAGAGTCTTTAACGTGTTTCGAGTATGCAATGTCAATATGACTGGATTTGTTAAAACATCTGATATTTTAAAAGCAGAACACAAAGATGGAGCGGATGTAAAAATCCGTGGTTGGATATACACCAGCAGAAGCAGTGGAGGCATTCAATTCCTAGAACTAAGAGACGGAGATGGAGTAATCCAGTGCACATTAAATAAAAGTAATATGGAAGATGAAACATTCGATTATATAGAGAAGTTGCCTATTGAAACGGCACTGGAGCTTGAAGGTAAAGTAAGAAAAGACGATCGAGCACCAGGAGGCTGGGAGATCAGAGTCGAAAAAATTGGGACTGTTTACGAGGCAAAAAAGGATTATCCAATAGTAAAAAAGGAACAAGGTATCGAGTTTCTAATGGATAATAGACACCTATATGTTCGGGAGCCTTATCTGCAGAACATATTTCACATAAGAGCCAAATTCATGGAGGCTGCTCGTGAATTCTTCAAGAAAAACGATTATACAGAATGTCAGAGCCCCATGTTTATGACTGCCAGCGTTGAAGGAGGCTCCACCCTCTTCAATGTAGAATATTTCGATAAGGAAGGAGTCTATCTCAGTCAGAGTTGGCAACTTTATGCAGAAGCAATGATTAGTACTTTAGGAAAAATTTATACAATAGCACCAAGCTTCAGGGCTGAACCCCACAGAACTAGACGTCACCTTTCCGAGTTCTGGCATCTAGAAGTAGAGGAACCTTGGACAGACCTTAAAGGTATAATGGATGTTGGTGATCGGTTAGTAAGTCACATAAGCAACGTCTTGGGTGATAAAATGACTGATAGAGTGAGTCAAGCAGGCGGTGATCCAGGTTATCTGGCAAATCTAGAGCCCCCCTTTCCCAAGATAACATATGATAAAGCGGTAGAAATAGTCCAAGATGCAGGGGTTGAGATGTACTGGGGAGACGACTTCGGTTGGCAACAAGAAGAACCTCTAACACAGGAATTTGAGAAACCTTTTTGGGTGGTAGGCTTCCCCAGTGGAATCAAGCCCTTTTATCATATGCCTGACCCTGAAAGATCGGAGGTAACATTAAGCGCTGACTTGTTGGCTCCAGAGGGATATGGAGAGATCATAGGAGGAGGTCAAAGAGTTCACAATTACGAACAGCTTTATCAAAGGACTATAGATGATGGACTTGATCCTTCTAATTATGAATGGTACATGGAATTACGAAAATGGGGCACAGTACCCCATAGTGGCTTCGGTCTAGGAATAGAAAGAGTAATAATGTGGATGTTGAAACTGGAACATATACGAGATACCATACCTTTCCCACGGGATATGAGAAGAGTTTACCCATGACTCAACTTATTTTAATTGCCATTCAACAAATTCTTTGATGTACTGGCTAAGAGTAGATTTAGAGGAAGGAAAACATAGGCTACATCGAGAAGACTGCCCTCATATTCTTCCCGAAGAAACCAGAACAATGGGTTTGAGGGAAATGAAGAAGAATGGTGGATGGATTGAATTTGACTCAGTAGGAGATGCTATGAAATATATTAAAGAAAATCAAATACCAGGACTCGTAGATATGTGTAGCTTCTGTAAACCATTAGATGAACTTAGAACCGAGCCCCTAGCCAAACTTCAAGTTAAAGGGGTAGAATCAGGAACTAATCTGAAGCCGAAAGAATTAATTTTGACAGATATAAAATCCATCTGGAAAAGATTATCAAAAAAGCTAGGTGAAAAATAATTATTTTTGAGCTTTAGCTTTGATCATCCAATAACCTAAGGGCATCTGCCATACCGTTAAACTGAGTAAAGAAAAAAGCTCTTTCAGGCCATTTACAGGGCCACCTATTAACCATATAATTATACTAGGTGCTCCTGTGATAAACCCAATAATTGCATGAGTTCTCAAATCCATCTCAATGAGATGGAGACTAAAGATGATCATGGACATTGGGATAAAGGTAAATAATGCAACAGATAGGTAATAATGCCAAGGATCAATATTTATGGTAACAAAACTCAAAACAACTATAATAAAACTGACACTTAAATACAATACACTGCCTATTATTCCTTTGAAGTTGCTTTTTCCCACCTCCCATAAACCTGTTCCAAAAAGCATCATTAATGCTCCAGACATCATGAGTCCACTATTAAAGAGAACTGCACTAAATCCTCCTACGCCTAACTCACTGAGAGTTTGATTAGTTAAAGTAAAATTGGGGGTAAATGAGATACTCAAAAAAAGCATGAAAAAACCCAGTAGTGGTGACAAGATACCAAAAAACCCCATTATTCTTATTATTTTCCAATTCATAATAAAATCAAATACCTTAGTACCTTAAATATAAATGAAATATTATTTTAGATATTCTAAATAGTCTGAACTCTTTAAAATATTTACAAGTCCGACTCCTAAAAAACTAACTGTGATTAAACTACTGATTGTAATACTGATAATCATTGCTAACCAGACTGGCAAATTAAAACCTAGTATACTTGGAGGAGGAAAAAAGAGCCAAAGATAACCCCCAACTATTACCCCTATAACAACAGAACCAAAAATACTTCCAATCAAAACTCTACTCTTATATCGAAATATGATATAAGATGCAATCAAGTTTGCCAAAGCACCCAAAATTACATCAACAGGGCTTAAGAACCAGTAAAAATTACTAACTAGCACCCAAGGTAACACCGAAAATCGCTGGTATACCAAATAATGCTGAAAAAGGTATTAACACATCTGCTAATCTTAATTGAACTGGTCCAAAACTAATAGGAGCTAAAACAATTACAATCGCTGCATATAGAGCAGCAAATACTGCTGTTAATGTTAATTCTCTTGTATTCATTTTTATCCTCCTTTCTCCGGGATTTTTTATGCGGAACGGGTAGGAGGTCCCACTCACCCGCACGTTTCAAGAACAATAGGTTAGTTAAAAAGTTAACCATAGAAAATCATATAATCTTACTTACTGTTTGTAAATACCTACTACAAACTTTTCGTTAAATTTGTCTCTGTAATTTATTAAGTGGTTAGGATTTTGGTTTCACCTTTTCCATTCGTGCCTAACTTGTTCATTTTGCACTAAGAAGCAGAATACGACTGTGAATTTCGAATATTCTTCGTTCAATTATATTTTCAAATTCTTCCATCTCATCAAGCTTTATGGGTTCTTCACTATGCATCTTGTAGTTAACGAAGTAACTGAATACTTCTGAATATATTTTACCGAACATCGCGCTTTTAGCTGATTTTATTACACCGATGTCCTCAAACTTTTTGAAGGTTTTATAGCTGAGCTCCAGCTTTCGATCAGTGAGTTCATCATCAATTGCATGCTCTATTATACCGCGTGCCATAGCCTCCATTTGAATCAAAAATTCTTTTCTTTCAAGATTAAAAATAATTGAGGAATGCTAAGACATACAGAAGAAATATGAGAATCTTAACTATATTAATTAGAGAATCGTATAAAGAATCTTAGATCTATATTTAGGTTGCCCTTACTAAGTATTTCCTATATAATCTATATTGAAATAAACTATATACAACAGTTGATGATAATCAAAGAGAATGCAGGCTGTTGCAAAATATGATTATCATGTCCATGAATCTCACAGCAGAGATGCACCCCAGGCTAGTATATGTGGAATAATAGAAGCAGCTGAAAAAATTGGCATTGAAGAGATTTGTTTCACATCCCACTTGATAATTGAAGGACCTGATAAAAGTCTAGGTTTGCAAATAGATGAAATAGAAAAATATATAGAACAGATAAAGAATGCCCAGGAAAATACTGACATCGTGCTTAAAATCGGTTATGAGGTTGATTACTTTCCCACCAAGGAAAAAGATATTGAGAAAATACTCGAAGAACACAAAGTGGACTTTGTACTTGGAAGCACACATTACATAAATGGTATAGATATTGGTTCAAGAAAGGGGTCAGAAATTTTTTTCAAGAATAGATTGTTGGAAGAAGCGATTGATGAATATTACTCGGTATGGATTCAAGCCATAAATAGTGGATTATTTGATGTAATGGCCCACCCTGATTACTGGAAAAAATTTCTACTTAACTCAAAAAAAAGTAACATTAGCTGGAGATCCTATGGTACTGAAATTTTAAAGGCAATACAAGCATTAGCAGATAATAATGTTGGTTTTGAGGTAAACACATCAGCCATTAAGGCAGGGTGGAACAACTTCTATCCATTAAGAGAATTTATCAGACAAGCAAACATCGTTGGCGTAAAAAAAGTAACGATTGGAAGCGATTCACATACGCCATATTCACTAGGATATAGATTACTTGATGCAGTAGAACAACTAAAAGAAGAAGGTTTTACTAAAATAAGCATCTTTACTGATAGAAAAAATAAAGAAATTTCAATTGATAAAGTAATAAAAAGAATATAAGGCCGGATGAACAAGACTTTCATGTTAGTTTTGTATTCGGAAATGAAGAAGCTAATATTAGATTTTCATTTGATATCTTATCATGCAGGAATTAATACAGCTTTCTCAGAAGTGTTGGTGCGGGTTGTAAGAAACTTGCACTGAGTTCTCCGTACGATCCTTCCTTTGCTGAGAAAATGATGAAGCCCACCAAATTTTCAGCAGAAAATTATGATATTTTGATTGAGGTTGAAGCTGATTTGCTAAAAACTAAGTTGTTTCCTGAATCTGTCGCAGAGGGAAAAATTGTTTTTCTTATTGCTCAAAATACTGAAGTGCTTGAAGAATATCATAAACTGAAAGCTCTGAAAAAATTAAGTGATCTGAAAAATAATCCTACAGATTTGGAAAAGGAAATTGCCATAAGGTTCGGAGAACTTTTGAGTTATAGTCCAGAAAAAATTAATGAACTTCTTAACAAAAATTGCTAAGTCTGAGGTGGTCGAACCCCTAAAGTTAAGTCTATTTCCATTGTGTTTCCGTCTCTGATGATCATCAAGGTTAAATTGTCTCCAGGTTGTTTCTCTCTTGAGATATAAAATATCAAGTCATAAAAGGTCTTCATCGTCTTCCCATCTGCTCCGATTATCACATCCCCTCCAATCGCCACCTGTTGACCCTCAATAATTACTGTCCTATCTGAACCAAGGAGTCCCCCATCTTCCGCTGGTCCTCCATCAACAACATCAACGACTAAAGTTCCTCTGATGCTGGAATCTAACCCCATCTCTCGAGCTATTGCTGGTGTTAAATCTCTCCCTTGGATACCTATCCATGGATGCTCGTACGTTCCTGTATCAATGAGGCTATCAATCTCACGTTTTATAGTGTTACTTGGAATAGCAAAGCCTATTCCACTGAATTGTCCTGTCTGGCTCAGGATCCATGTATTCATTCCTATTACTTCACCTTTAGTGTTTAGAAGGGGGCCTCCACTGTTACCGGGATTTATTGCGGCATCGGTCTGAATAACATCAACAACAACATAGTTTCCCTGCACACTTGATTGTCTTCCTAAGGCGCTAATAATTCCTGCAGTCATGGTATTTGCTAATCCAAATGGGTTACCTATAGCTACAGCTGTTTCTCCAACGAGGAGATCTGAAGAGTCTCCAAGGGTTAGGGGGTGTAGTAAATCCTTGGGTACATCTATCTGGATTACTGCCATATCACTGTATGGATCAGTGCCTACAAGATTAGCTTCAACTATAGTTCCATCTATAAATGTTACTTCAATTGAATCGTAATCTTCAACAACGTGGTTATTTGTAATAATTCTTCCTTCTTTATCATAGATGAAACCGCTTCCTGTTCCTCCACCTGTTGGAGTAGTTACAGAGATTAAGACGACGCTTCTTCTTGTTTGATTATAAAGCTGGGTCAGAATAAGGCTTGAATTGTTGTTTGAAATCTTACCTATTTTTATCTGGTCCTGAAGAAGTTCAATCTCCGTCTGTGCACTGGATAGTTGGAATTGAAGATTTTCTAAACGGGTCTTAATTTCGTTGAACTCTTTAGTTGTTGGGGAGTCGGTATCAATGAAAAATGTAACATAAGAAAGAACTCCTATGTTAATGATCATGAATATTATGATGATAACCCAAAGTGCGTTTCCTCTATTACCATCATTTTTTCTAGAACCATAAAACCAAGCATCACTCAAACTTAGATCTCCAATAACTTTAAGGTGGTTTTCAGTAATAAACCTTGAACCCCTTTTTTTAGCATTAATTTATTTTGAAAAGTGTTTGTATGTCCCCTCACCTAGTTTTTTGTTAACAACTTGTAATACTTCTCTGGGAGGTACTCTGAAAGTTGGAAATTCACTGCTTCCTTGAGGTTCGCGTACTGTTGAACCCTCTTTCCACATAGTTACAGCCTCCACCATGAGCGTACCAGCCATCACAAGTGTTTTCCAGCACAAAGTCTCATAAGTATCACCAAGCTTAACCTCAATTTCTCTTCTAGCTACTATATCACCAGTATCAATATTAGGATCTATGAAGTGACAGGTAGATCCTATTGGAATATCAAAGTAAACTGACCAAGCTGGACTTGCTGAACCCCTTATTTCTGGCAAAATACCGGGATGAGAGTTTAGCATTCCATCCTTCGGAATTTGTAGGATCTCATTTTTAAGAATTCGAGTTCCTCCCAATACACCAAGATCTGGTTCTAATTCCTCGAGGATATTCTTACATTCCTCGTTATTATGATTCTTAACTTGATATCTTGATATCTTTTTATCTTTTAGCAATTCTTTGAAAGTTGGTGCCACTCTATGTCCTTTAATTCGTTCAAGAAATTTTTCTCTCTCTTCGCATGCGATTGAGTCAGTTTCTTCTATAATAGCTTTAGGTTCATGTCCTGCGTTGTTTAATTGCATTAACATTTCTCTACCGTATGGATGTTCTTCTAGGACTAGGAAAACGAATTCTTTTTTCGCCATAAATTGAAAAGGGATGAGTTGCTTAAAGAATCTTTACTACATTAGAGAATGCCGGAGGCTTTCTCCACATTGACAAGTACGTTCTTTTGGTATCTCGGGTAAGGCAGTCATTATCAGTCTTTTGAAGTTATCGCTGTTCCTATCCATAGTCTCTAGTACTTCCTTCGCTGATACTGGTTTTTCTGCCCATACATCGTAATCGGTAACCATAGCGATGCTTACGTAGCAAAGTTGTGCTTCTCTTGCTAAGATAACCTCTGGGTAAAGAGTCATTCCAATTATGTCACACCCCCATTGTCGAAATAGTTTTGATTCTGATCTAGTACTGAACCTAGGTCCTTCTATACAGATATATGTCCCATTTGGATGAACTTCAAGTTCGAGATTTGTAGCGTGGGTAACAAAAAAATCATGTAACTGCGGACAAATTGGGTCTGCTGCAGATATATGGCATATTTGTCCTCCCTCATAGAAGGTATCAGATCTTTTTCTTGTACGATCAATGAATTGATCTGTTATTACAAAGTGTCCAGGTTTATAGTCTTCTCTTAGGCTTCCGACAGCGCTACTTGCGATGATGCGTTTTACTCCGATTTTTCTTAGTGCCCATATATTTGCCTGATTGGGAATATTGTGGGGTGGGATCTGGTGAGAGGGCCCATGCCGACTCAGAAAAGCAATTTTTCTTCCTTCGTAAGTTCCGATGGTTATTAAACTGGAGGTAGCCCCAAAGGGGGTTCCAACTTTTACTTCTTGTGGTTCCTCAACTATCTCGGGATCGTAAACTCCTGTTCCACCAATTATTCCTATTTCTGCCTTAATATCACTCATACGCTTGAATAGTTCTATATACGATATATGTTTCACCCATAAAAACGGACATAATCTTTAAGATGATGAGTTAATCTCTGTGCATCGAATAAGATGGAGAAGAATCAAAGCTATTTACGCATATTATTAGCTACAATTTGTATTACTTATTTTGTAGAAAATTTTCTAAGAAGTGCTGCTAGTGCTTTAACTCCCATTCTTATTGAAGAACTTGCCATAAGTCATGGGAAAATGGGACTGCTCATTTCAGCTTTCTTCTTCGTTTATGGAGTAATGCAAGTTCCCAGTGGAATTCTAAGTGATGCCTTAGGTGCAAAAAAGACAATAATTGGATTCACAGCTTTAACGGTTTTAGGAGCATCCCTCTTCTGGTTTAGTAAGAACTATAATTTACTAGCAGTTGCACAATTACTTATCGGAATTGGTTGTAGTGTTTTCTATATTAACGCCGTGAAACTGGTTTCCATTTGGTTCCCAGCTGATAGAAAGGCAACGGCTATAGGAGTTCTAAGCGCAGCAAGTGGGCTTGGTAATTTTGTAGCTTATATGGGCTTTCCTTTAGCTGTTAAAAGATTTGGTGACTGGAGGATATTATATTTGGGTATGAGTCTTCTTCTGGTATTAACGTGGGTTATGAATTTTTTTGTTCTTAAAGATAAACAGGATATAGTTTTCGCTGGACCTCATTCTGAGGGAAAATCAATTATCAAAAACTTGTTAGAAACTATTACTGATAGAAGGTTATTTCCGTTTATAGCAGGTTATACTTTAGCAAGTTTCTCATGGGTCTTCTTAAACTGGTTACCTAAATTTTTAATCGATGTAAAAGGATTTGATTACATATCTGCGGGAGAAATTGCAAGCGCAGGCAGCATAGCTGGTATTCCAGGCTGTATAGTTATTGCAGCTATATCAGATAGATTGAAGAAGAGAAAACTTCCAATAATTATATTCTCTTTCATTTACACTGTGCTGCTTTTCATATTTCTATGGCTGCCTGGTTCTTTTCCTAAAATT
>CAZLHX010000032.1:0-23505 GCA_964559475.1 uncultured Candidatus Bathyarchaeia archaeon
AGTGTACGACTTTTACAACATCGACTGCGAAACATACCTCTAGAAACAACAATCGATGATTTTATCCTTGCTAAAATCTAATTCACCCTATGTCTTCCTTTGAATTTCTGGCCGTAACAATATCAATAGTCGGTTTATCTGCTTCAATCATCTACTATGCGAACATACTCCGAAACGCAAACAAAACACAGAAAATGCAGCTGGAAACCAGGCAAGCTCAGCTCTTCATACAGATATGCAACCAGACATTAAACAACCCTGCATTCATGAAAGGCTACTATGTAATAATGGATAGCGAGTGGAAAGACTTCAACGAGTACATAGAGTTTCTAGGAAAACCTAGTTCTGAAAACTGGAACGATATATTCCTTGTTGGAGGAATCCTTGAGAGTATTGGAGTCATGGTCAAAGAGAACCTGGTTGACATTAACCTCGTTTGGTCTTTGATGGGGCGTATTGTGATCGAGTATTATGAGAAGATCGGCCCTATGCTTAAAGAACGTTCTAGGCTATGGAGTGAATCTCGTTCTGAACATGAAAAATCCAGACTTGAATGGAAAGCCGATTATCTATACCATGAACTAATAAAATACATAGAAAAACACCCTGAACTTACAGCATAATCGATAATTTTATCCTCACTCTGGGAAAGCTGCTACTGCGGTGATCTCTATCATACCACCGTTTAACCCCGCTTCAACACATGTTCGTGTAGGTGGGTTATCGGGGAAGTACTCCCTCCAGAGTGGGTTTAGTAATTTAGGTCTATCATCAATGTCTTCAAGGTAGACAGTGGCTTTCACCATGTCTTTTAGTGTTAACCCGTTCTCCTCTAGGACTTCATTGATGCGTTCGAATGTGTTTCTGAAACGAGTCTCTTTGTCGTCTCCTCTTCCGATTATCCCACTAAGATAAAGGATATTTCCTACTCGTCTTGTTCTTGATAGTAATGGTTTTGACATATTAATACCTTTATTCTTATAGTATAGGTTGAATTAAAACCGTTTTACTCAACGGAACCTATAACGTAATCGATGATCTTATCCCCCCTTCAGGGGTGCTGGTGAAGAAAAAGTCAAAGCATTAGACATATTCCACCATACAGAGAAGACTACATACCTAAGAAATAATTACTTTACCATTCTTTTATCGATGATTTTATCATTAGTTCTACTGAAAATAACTTAGGGGAATGAAATGAATAGAATTGGGTTACTTTTACCATCCAATAATACAACTATGGAGCCTGAGTTTTATTCAATGGTACCCGAAAATATCACAATTCATTCAGCAAGGATGCTACTCCAAGATGTTACAATTACTAGTCTAGAAAAAATGGCTGAAGACGCTGTAAAAGCAGCTAGGCTACTATCAACAGCTGACGTCGACCAAATTATCTATGGATGTACATCAGGAAGTTTACTTAAAGGTCTCAAATGGGAAGAAAGCCTGGTTAACAAAATCCAAAAAGAGACCGGGATCCCAACAATAAGCACTGCAAGAGCTGTGGTAAAGGCATTAAAAGAAATTGGAGCCACCAATGTCTCTGTTTTAACTCCGTATATCGAAGAAGTAAATATACGTGAAAAGAGGTTTCTTGAAGCTTGTGGTTTCTATATTTCCAATATCAAAGGATTGGGATTAACGGATAATCTGAGGATTGGTAGAGTACTATATGATGATATAATGAGAATAATTGATCTTTCGCATAGTACTGATTGTTTATTCATCAGTTGCACTAATCTTCCTGTGGTTAAATTTATCCAGGAATTAGAATCTAAGTTTAATATTCCTGTGATAACGAGCAATCAGGCTTCCATGTGGTCTGTATTAAGATCAGTATATAATGAACCAATAGAAGGTTATGGAAGACTACTTACCCTCCTGCCGTAACACATATCGATGATTATATCATCAATTCAACATCATTCTATTCATGAATAATTTATTTAAAGGAGACTCTCGACCCTGAAAACTGGGATCAAGTGAAGAAATTAGGTCATAGAATGCTAGACAACTTAATGAATTATCTTTAAAATATTCGAGAGGAACCATTTCGTAGTCCAACAAAGAACGCTATAGAAAAAATCTATGCACCTCTAACAAGCCAAGGAGAAGACGAGGAAAAAGTCTACGAAATAAGGAAAAACTATGTCATACCATACTCCATGAAGTTTATCAACCACCAGTTCTGGGGACTCGTATGCGGAGCAGGCTCACCATTTAGAGTACTCTCAGAGATGCTAAAAGCAAGCATAAACTATGGAGACAAACCCTTTATAGTAAGCGCATTATTAACCCAAGTTAAACACATACTAAAAAAATATTAATAAAAAAGTGGATGTGATTAGAAATCGGAATCTTCGTCCATGTCGCCGCCTGGAGGTCCGCCCATGTCTCCTGGGCCGCCGCCGGATTTAGCTGCGACTACGTCGTCGATCCTCAGGATCATTGAAGCTACTTCAACGCCAGACTTGATTACCTGCTGCTTCACGACCAATGGCTCCACGACACCTTCCTGGAGCATGTCGACCACGCCTTCGTCGTAGACATTGACACCCATATATGTACCATCTGACTTAGCGTGTGCAGCCTTCATGGCCACCATAGTATCCAGTATATCAAGACCTGCGTTAACAGCGAGCGTCCGTGGAACGATCTCAAGGGCATCTGCGAAGGTCTCGATAGCAAGCTGCTCACGGCCACCTACCTGTGGAGCGTAATCACGGACAGCCTTGGCCATTCCTAGTTCGATGCTTCCACCGCCAGCTACCATTTTAGGCGTCACAGCGATGTCGCTAATAACGTATAACGCATCATTGAGAGATCTCTCTGCTTCATCTAGCATTCTTTCCAGTCCAGCTCTCACGAATATAGCTACCGAACGGGGGTCACTGCATTCCTCAACGAAGACCATTCTATCGTCACCTATCTTGCGCTCCTCTACAAGGCCGCAGCTTCCCAGATCATCTTTAGATAGATCTGCCAGGTTATTCACCATCTTACCTCCTGTGGCCTTGGCTAGTTTCTCCATATCGGATTTTTTAACACGCCTCACAGCGAGTACCTCTGCTTTAGCCAGGTAGTGCTGCGCCACGTCATCAATCCCTTTCTGGCAGAATACAACGTTAGCACCAGTTTCTACAACCTGATCCACCTTCTTCTTCAGCATATCTGACTCGCTGTCTAGGAACTTCTTTATGCTATCAGGGTTGGTGATGCGTATCTCGGCGTCGAACTCGGTTTTCTTGACCTCAAGTGGAGCATCTAATAGAGCTATCTTTGCGTCTTTTATCTTCTTGGGCATTCCAGCGTGAACAGCTTCTTTATCAATTATCAATCCTCGGATGAGCTGTGTCTGCTCCAGTCCCTGACCTTCTTTCTTAACGATCTGTACATTATCCACGTCAGCGATTACCTGTCCATCACGTTCTTCAATTATCTGTTTTATCGCTTCAATCACTAGTTTGCTTAGATGTTCCCTCTCGCTGGATACTGCTTTGCTCCTAATACTGGTGTTACTGATCTTCATTAAAGTCTCGTGATCATCCATATCAACATCGATAGAAGCCTTATCAAGAGCCTCGAGGGCTTTCTCCGCTGCTTTCTGGTAGCCGCTAATTATTAAACTGGGGTGTATGTTCTCTTCTAACAGCTCCTCAGCCTTGGCAAGTAACTCTCCAGCAAAGATCACAGCAGTAGTAGTACCATCCCCAACTTCGTCGTCCTGGGTTTTCGCTACTTCTATCATCATCTTAGCCGCAGGATGCTGGACATCTATCTCATCTAAGACAGTAGCTCCATCACTTGTTATTGTAATATCGCCTAAACTGTCAATAAGCATCTTATCCATACCCCGGGGACCCAGGGTACTTTTCAGTACCTCAGAGATCACCTGTGCTGCCATCATGTTTGATCTGCGTGCGTCTCTATCTCTACGTCTCTCAGTGTCCTCTTTCAGGACTATTATGGGTTGTCCTCCCATGTATGCCATTTTTCATTATCCTCCTACATCGGGGGCATGCCGCCGGGCATTCCACCCATGCCGCCCATGCCTCCCATACCGCCCATTCCACCTGGACCTCCAGGTCCGCCTGGTGGGGACTTCATTTTCTCTACTGCTATTATATCGTCTATCTTTAGTAACATGCATGCTGCTTCTGTTGCGGATTTAACTGACTGTGCTTTAACTACTTTAGGTTCATATACGTCTATCTCTGCCATGTCACCGATCTTTCCCTCTAGGCCGTTAACACCTACCCATTTGTTGCCTTTTGCATGCTCACTTTGCATCTCGCTTATTGCGTCAATGGGGTCCATTCCGCTGTTCTCAGCTAGGGTTATTGGTAAAGCTTCGAGAGCCTCCGCAAATGCGTTGACTGCTAGTCTTTCTCTGCCTACGAGTTTCTCAGCATAGTCACGGAGTCTTCGGGCTACCTCTATCTCAGGAGCTCCACCTCCAGCAACTATCCTGGGGTCCTCAACTACGTCTTTCACGACGCATAGGGCATCATGGAGGCTTCTATCCGCTTCGTCTACTACTCGCTCTGTGCCTCCTCTTATCAGGATGCTCACTGCTTTGGGGCTCTTGCATCCTTCAACGAAGATCATCTTGTCGTCGCTTATTTTTCGTTCCTCGACTCTCTCCGCATATCCAGCATCATCTTTGCTAAGTTCATCAACACTGGTGACGACCTTTGCTCCTGTAGCTTTCGCTAATGCTTCCATGTCACTCTTTTTTAGTCGGCGTGCAGCCAGTATGCCTTCTCTTGACATAAAGTGTTGTACCATGTCGTCTATACCTTTCTGACAGAATAAGACGTCAATGCCTGCATCTTTTACCTTCTTCACCATGTCGCGGAGCATGTTCTCCTCCTGGTCTAGGTATGCTTGCATTTCCTCTGGGGTCTCTATGCTTATTTTGCTGTCAAACTCTGTTTTTTCGATTTCCATTGCTGCGTTCAGTAGTCCGATTGTTGCCTCTTGTACGTGTTTTGGCATACCATCGTGGACGACCTCTTTGTCAATTATCAATCCTTTAATAAGTTCTGTGTCTGTAATTGAGGCTCCTGGTTTCTTCTCGACTTTTACCATGTCAAGGTCAACCAAATAGTCTCCGTTGCTTTCCTCTGCGATTTGTAGAACCGCGTCAACTGCGATTGTACTTAGATATTCACGGTAGCCGCTTACCAGTTTGCTTGCCATGGTTGTCTGGCTTACTTTCTTAAGAACTTCTTTGTCCTTAGGATCAACTTCCTCTGAGATCTCGTCAAGGATCCTCAAGGCTTCGTCTTCAGCTTTCCTGTACCCGTCGATCACTACTGTGGGATGAACCTTCTTGTCCATCAACTCCTTGGCTTTCCCTAGAAGCTCACCTGTAAGTATCACAACGCTTGTTGTTCCGTCTCCTACCTCATCGTCCTGGGTTTTACTGACTTCTACCATCATCTTCGCAGCGGGGTGCTGTACATCCATCTCCTTGAGCATTGTTGCTCCATCGTTGGTGATGGTAACGTCGCCAAAGCTGTCCACGAGCATCTTGTCCATTCCTTTTGGACCGAGGCTGCTCTTCACTGCTTCAGAGACGATCCTTGCAGCCATAATGTTACTGCTGCGTGCATCCCTGCCGGTAGAACGTTCAGTTCCTTCCTTTAGGATGAGAACCGGTTGTCCTGTACTCATATATTTTTCACCTTAACGTTTACTTGTGGTTTGCATGGTTGAAGAAGCCAATGATTGTACTTGTTCATTGGACTCGCCTCACCACGCATTTTGTACCACTTTAAGTTGTAAACTATTTGTTGTAAACAATACTTTATTTAAAAAACTTTATGGTTGCATTTATATAGAGCCTGCGAAATACACCGTATTTCCAATAAGACTAACCAGCTCTTCGTTCTCCAGTTCTTTAACTAAATTCCTAATGGACTGCTCTCTCAACTGCATATACTTCGATAGATGCTCAATAGTACATGAACCTTGATCAAGAATTAAGTGAACTATCTGTCTTTTACGACGACCCAGGTCTTCCATAGCTTCTTGGCTCGCGTTCATGGCTAGGTTTCTCAGGTAAAGTAGTCTTGCCCTTCTTTTCTCTAGGCTATCGAGCTCCTCGTCTATAGCAGCGACTATCTGACCTAGAGGAGATATCTTATCAACCCCACTTTCCTCCTCTACGAGTCCGTCAATCTTGTTCTCAATCTTATCCATATAACTATCTGCGTTTATCCATAGATGCGGATTATTGAAGCTGATAAGACTCTCATTATACAGGTTTGGGCTAAAGTCAATTTGAAGGCTGTAAAACTTGTTGAGAGAAAACATCTTCTTGTCTGCGCCTTTACTGCTTTTCTGTCTGAAAATGTTCACAAGTTCCGCGTTTTTTATTACCTTCAGGTGTTTAGATGCAAGCTGCTGACTCACATTAATCTCGTTACTAATTCTTAATGCATAATCTGGGCCTTCACTTAGCTTCCTGAGTATCTGACGCCTAACCGGGTTACCTATAACGTCTACAACACTCTCAAAATCATGACGGGTAATCCGCTTCAATCTTGAGTCCACCTCATAATCCGTTTCAGCCAATTGATGACCCTACTACAGGTTGTAAACTAAAAGTTGTATACGCAGAGCTAGTTTATAAAATTAATGCATGAAACGCAAACATGCATGCGAGAGAGATGGTGAATGGCTCTTTATCATTTAATCCTGAACTGTGTTTTGGCTGCGGACTATGCGTCAGCACCTGTCCCAAAAACGCAATAATACTGACAAATAAACATTGAATCGATGATTTTATCTTCACTTCACCTAAGAGTATGATATAGTTTCCATTGAGGCAATTACATGCGTCTTTCATAAAGCTGGGTAAATGCGGTAATATATTTAGCTCTCCTCGTTCTATTACATATAAATGGAAGAAAATGAGAATGTTCAGCTAATTAAAAGCTTATTCGAAGTCTTTGGAAAGGGTGATATACCAACGGTTCTCGGGATGCTTGATGAACAGGTAGAGTGGAAGTCCCCGGTTACGAAGGTCATACATAGAGATACGGTTTCCTGGGCATCCCCCCGTAATAGCCCCGGAGAAGTAGCACAGTTTTTTAAAGAACTAGGAGAAAATATGGTACCCGAACCTTTCCAGATACATGGATACGTGGCTCAAGGTGATACAGTAGTCGTTGAGGGATCAAATAAAGGTAAAGTGCGTTCAACAAACCGTGCTTATGAACATGACTGGGTAATGATTTTCAAAGTTTCAGATGGTACGATTAAAAGTTGTCACCATTACTATGATACTGCTGACCTAGAAATTGCATTCAAAACAATTGGTTAATGCTAAAACATCATAAAGCACGCACTCGCCAGCCAAAACGTTGCATGCATACTTGACAACATCTAGATATTATCACTCAGCTAACAATCTCGTCATGATTCAAAATATTTCTAATAAGACTAGAGCAATTTTGGGTGGAGTATTTATTATTGTTGTATATGGTGTTTTGGTGAGTTCTATAACACAATCAAAAATCATGGTAATGTTTGCTGATGTTATTAGTGGACTTGCAGTTATTGGGATCGCTGTTTTAATGTATCCTTTATTTAAAGAAACGAATAAGCAGTTTTCTAAGGGGTATCTTTTTTTAAAATATGCAGAAGGGATCTCAATGATAGTAGGAGGTATATTATTTCTTAGCACCTCGCTGCAGTACACACGTGGTATAATATACGAAGATTTTCACGTATATGTATTCATAATAAGTGCGTTTATGTTCTATTATTTATTAGACCTTAGTCATAAAAAGTTCTTACAAAAAAACACTGCGGATGCATTGCAAATATCCTCCTCCAAAGAATCATAATGCAGCTTATTCTTAGGCGCAAATAGTAAACTGATACAGGTAGCTATCAAGAGAAACTTAACGCTGTAAACATCGAGAACGACCACCAAGAAGCCATAAACAAGCTTAAATCTGTATAATGCTTGCATAAGAGAATGGGTTCTGATAACTGTCTATCCCATCTGCTATGTATAATCCTGTTATTTTTACAGTAAAATGGGTATCTTTTTTAAGATGTGGGGTTTACCCATATTTGTGTGATCATGTTATCTCTGGATGAGCGTGGTAGGATAACGCTCCCCAAGGATATTCGGGAAAAGTTGGAATCTAGAAACTTCATAATATCCTTAGAAGACGGTATAGTTCACTTGGTGCCTGTACCGGATGCTCATGAGGCTAAGGCTTCGGTAGAGATACCATGGAGTATAGAGGAACTGGAGGAGAGTCAGGAAGGACATGTCCTCGAGAGAGATGCTGTTTGACGCTGATGTCTTCCTAAGCTACATAGGAGGGGACAATTTATTGGAGTTCTCTGAAAGAGCTGTAAACCAGGTTCTCGACGGCTCAGTATCTGCATATGTCTCAAGCATAATATACGACGACGTTGTGACAGCCCTGCGCTCAAAGGAGATGCCCCTTGAAAAGGTCATCCGTGTTCTCGCAGCCATGGCAAGCATACCCCATATTCCCTTACCCCTTGACCCAGCCATAAGTATCAACGCCATGCGGCTATACATGAAGCACGGGGGTTCCAGACGCCTCCACTACTTCGACTCTTACCATGTAGCAACAGCAATAAAAAACAATAAACCACTGCTAACCAGCGATAAATACATACTTGAAAACAAAGACCAGCTAGGAATTAATGCACTGGACATAAGATTTGACATCTAAACAGCTGATGTGTATAAAAAAGACAGATCACAAATGCATGAATTAAAAAGATATCAAGAACAGCACTCCGAGTATATAGATAATCGATGATTTTATCCTCACTTTTTGTATATTTCTACTCCTGTTAACTCAGTGAACAGCTGAATAAATGAGTCTATTAAACTAAAACGACCATATACTTCGACCCCATGCTCAAAAGCAATCATTAGCATCAAACACTTGAAGAATCGTCAATAGTCAAACCTAGACTCATCCAATCGAAATCTACTTTGGTAATAATCTAACGCAACCTCTGAACGATAAATAAACTCATCAGAACGACAAGGAAATATGCAAGGAGCCATTCTGCTCATCAAGGTATAAGTGGATGCGAGATCACGTAGCGGGTCATCTATACTCAACATTAACCCAATCCAAAACACCTTGAATATCACCCTTACTTTTAACTAGAAGATTATTGGCGTGAAAATCTCCATGACATATCGAATATTCTGATAAGGGTTTGTTTACTTGTATCCAGTCTAATGCTGGTCGAATCCAATCCGCTTCTATTGCTGGGCTGTCCGTGTATTGACATAGCCACGCGTAGTCTTTTTCTGGGATTCCTGATGCTCTGTACATCATTCTTAGCGGTTCTGGCTTGATTTTCTGTAACTCGATTAATGTGTCCATTAAAATAGTTGGTACTAGATTTCGATCATGTTTTGAGTACTGGTCTAGAGTCATTCTTTGTATATATTCCATAATTATGAAGGGTGCACCAAGGGGTTCAGTGTCAATGCATATGAAGGGGACTGATGGTGTTGGAAATCCTTGGTTGTGTAGGTAGTTTTGTACTATTCCTTCTCTGAGTGCCCTGGTGTTTTTGGCGTATTTTGGGTAGATTCTTAGTACTTGTTTACTGGTTTGTTCTTCTGGTGCGTTTTCTAGTTGGAAAGTGTACATTTTTGATTCAAAACCGCCTCTAAGAGGTGTTGGATAGATTTTGTATCTTATTTTGTCATTTTCTAGTTCTTTTTGAAGATAAGACAATAGTCGTTTTCTCGTTGTTTCAGCCATAATGTACCCTGTTTCCCTCTAAAGTGGATTAGTAACTATACATAATTTTATCATTTCATCACCATATTTATTGTTATGGTGGAGAATCTGCGTGAGAAGGCTCTCACTGCTTATAATGGTGTCTTTAACGATCTTGAAACTATCGAGATTGACGGGGACACCTATCACATGGATTATACGAGTCGTAAGGGTTTCCGATTCTTCAAGATAGAGGGATATAGTTATCTTGAGCAGAACCCTGATACTGGGAGTAAGTGGGCGAAGATGGCTCGTGATGGACATCAGATCATGTGGGTGTTGAAAGGTAGAAGATACCTCGCTCAAGTAAGAGATGGAGAGTTCTACGATTTCAGAAAAAATAAGAATGAAGAAGCTTAATCTATGATTTTAGCATCGATTGTGTCCAAGTTTGAATATTGATTATCTAAGTGACCGTTAAGACAGGTCAAATTGATTTAGAGCTAGCTAGTAATTTTTTCGGTGGCTTTTATTGTGTATGGCTTTGGTTAAAGTTCGGTGATATTATTAAGCAGTATAGGGAGATATTGAATATTCCTTTCTATTATGAGAATTTTGAGTACCTTGTGAATCGGCTTATAGAATTTAATAACAAAAGAGGTACACCGATTGACTATGATGGTTGGGCTGGTACTTATACTCCACCAAAAGTCAAATAGTAAATACAATCGATGATTTTATCATCGTATCATAAGAAAGGAATGGATAGGATTGTTTATTCTGTGTAAATTGGTGAGATAGTGTTCTTCGATGAAAAGCAATTAGAGTCTAGCCTATACGCATATACGCAATTGCACTTTTTGAGAATTAATCGGATAGCACAACCCCCCCAAAAAAAATAGAAAATTATATTTAATTTTTTTAATTAGCCAGTAAATATCATGTTTATTGTTACTGTATTATAGCAATTATTTTAACCCCAAGTAGGTATAGTAGTGGTATGCGAAATATTAGTAAAAATATTTCAAAATTATTTAACCCCATTATAATCACCCTTTCATTATCCGGACTTGCATCCATGATATCAGGTCTACTCTCGGGATTACTACTTATAGAGATCAGTGAAACATTCAATATCCCGGTGGCAATTGCAGGACAATTAAACACTATAAGCTTCATAATATCAGTAATCTTCGCTATACTCACAAGCATGCTGACTTTAAAATACAACCATAAACATCTACTCCAGGTTGGATTAATTATATACGTCCTCTCATCGATAGGATGTTTCTTGGCTCCCAACTTCAAATGTTTACTCGTCTCATTCTCACTGACTGGAGTCGGCTATGCCTTAACAACGACGATGGCTTTTACACTTGTACCCGAGCTATTCCCCACAGAGAAGCGTGGAGAAGTAATTGGTTGGATTATCGCAGGTATGTCCGGTTCTTATCTTATCGGTGCGTTTACTGTTCCTTATCTACAGGGTATTGGTGGTTGGAGAGTTACTTTTCTTGGCTACATGCTACCTTTTTCTTTGATAGCCTTATTATTCGCCACCTTATTTATCCCCGGTAAACTTCTTAAAGGTCTAAGTAATGATGGTTTAGAGTTTAGGAAAAGTTACTTGGAAATTTTTTCAAACAGATCGGCGTTATTTTCACTTTTTGGGTATTTGCTTGCAATGGTTCCTTGGCAGGCGATAATGACTTTTAATTCATCTTTTTTCAGGGAGTGGTTCAGCCTCTCCATTGGTGAGGCTTCGATTCTAATTTTATTTGGTGCCTCATTATATACCTTTGGGAGTATTGTAAGCGGTAAATTTGTGAATAGAATTGGTAAAAAACCTTTAACTGTGATCTCCATAATTTTTGCTGGTTTTGTTATTATGGGTTATTCGTTTTTGCCTAGTGTTTGGTTATGTGGTGGCTGTTTGTGTTTTAGTTGTTTACTAGTTGGAGTAATGGATACTGCTTCAACGGGGCTAATTATTGAGCAATCACCTCTTTATGTGGGGATAATGATGTCCCTTCATCGAGCTGTGACGCAGATTGGGTTTTCTGTTGGTTCGGGTCTTGGTGGTTTTATGCTTTTAGTGTATGGTTATCGGAGTATGTTTTTAGGTCTTGGGTTTTTAGGTCTGCTATCTGGGATGGTGTTTCATTTCTTTACCAGTGACCCTACAATTTAATCTATAATATAGAATATGGGTATCTCATGCATATATGGCCGGGTGAACTCTACCCCTTTTATTGACTATAATTAGATTTGAACCCTATCCCAGGTGTAGATAACTACCGCAAACCATCCCCCTTTTTAATATCTTTTGCAAGCATGAATTACTGAGGAAAAAACTAAATCTTTGTACACCGAATTTTCTCAGTATTAACAATGTTGGTATCAAAATTATTCAAAAAAGTTGGAGCATTAATTATATTTCTACTATTGGCTCAATCACATTTTTTCGATCTGCAAATGGTTTCTGGGCAGGAAGCAGGTGAGCGGGCTATTATTTCAGGAGTTCCACAATATTATCAACCACCTATAACAATAACTGGCTCCTGTGACGGAGAAGGATTTCCTGCTGGATGCGGACCAACAGCAGGGGCATCAATATTGGGGTGGTGGACGCGCAGAGGCATATCAGGATTAATGCTAGGAGGAGTTGATGAGAATGGTCTACCTTTTGACACAATATTCGAGTTGGGAACAGGTCAATATATGGATCGGATAACTGATTGTGATCAGACTGCGGTTCTCCCGGACCAGTTTAGCGGAGGTTTACAGAGGTGGTTTGATGATTACTCGTCTACCCCATTTACAGTAACAAAACATACTATCAGCAGCGGTTCTGATTTTTATTCACTTTGGAGTATGTTGAAAAATGAGATAAATAATGGACGTCCTCTTGTGTATCTTTACCGGGCTGATGGTGATAAGGAAGCTGACGGTTATAGGTATTCAACGCATTACGCGGTAGTTGTTGGGTATGACGAATCCAATGGTTTGAGAAACCTTATTATTCAAGCCAATTGGGGAAGCGGTAACTCCTCAAGTGGATATATGAATACATACAGAAGTGATGAATCTTATAGTAATAACGAGTACATTGAGATTGAACATTACGCGAGACCTGCTGCATGGATAAACTATAATCTATACAAAATTGTTCCAGACTCTGTGCCCAGTTATACTGGTCACGGAGACGGGTGGCTGCTGCCAACTACAGAGTATCATGGCAGTGATCCATATGATGGAGTACAATCAGATGTTTTTATTCCCGATACAGGTTCTATGAGAGATACTTATTGGACGTGCGGGACTGAAGATCTTCAATTAAAGGATAACAATTGTTTCGTAGCAGCTTGGAATGATTATGATGGTGATGGTTTTTATGATCTGGAAGATAATTGCCCGGAAACAGATAATCCTGATCAAATCGATTCTGATGGTGATGATGTAGGTGACGTCTGTGATTATCCTGATTTGGAGTTAGATCTAAATTATGTCAGCGGGTATCAAGAGACTCAATTACAAGATAGTAGATTACGTCTAGTTTTCACATTATCAGTGGCGATAGAAAATGTAGGTAATGATCCTGTTCCAGCTGGGAGTGAATTAACTGTTACTATTGCCCAGGATGTCTTTGGAGATGATGAAGGAGGGTCTGATGTTTCTGTTGATAGAACCTTTAGAAATGGGATAGCTAGTTTGAGGCTTTCTGGAAGAGAAGCTATACAGTATATGGAGTATAATCCTTTCGAGCATGTTAGTATCTCTTTCTTCCTGCCCTCCGATTTAGATCCCGGATACACTGCTACCTTACAAGACCAGGTATTCAGCGCCATCATTGACCCTGAGGATTGTGTACTGATTACCCATACAGGAAATATTGAGGATGACCTCCCAACTGAGTTGAATGAAGATAACTCTGTAACTCTAACTGGTTATGATACTCTGAGTAGCTGTGGCGGTATAATGGAACTAGATCCTTCCCATATTTTAAATGACTATTCTAAAGTTCCTGACCATGTTTTGGATGATGAATTTGTTATGGATATAGCAGAAGCTGGAATGGACCACATTATTGAGATTATCAAAGATATCGGTCAGGATGGGGGAATTATTGATTTTGGGTCCATAATATTGGATATACCACAGCAAGCAATCGAAGGGCAGGCGTGGGTGCAAGTGGAATTAGCCTCACACTACACAGGCATTAACCCCCTCGGTAGTGTATACGATATTAATGGTAATGAACAACTAATGAAACCGGCAAAGATAACATTAACCTACGATGAAAAAGATCTGGGACAGGTATCCGAGGAAAATCTCGCTATATACAGGTATAATGGGGAAAAATGGCAGATGATACCATCAACCGTAAATGCGCAGATGAACACTATATCTGCAAATATTCCAAGATTCAGCCTGTATACTATCGCTGAAAGAAAAGGATTAGACAGAGTTCGTCCAGAAAAGTTCCTAAAGGAAGGAGAGATCCTTGAAGAACTGACTGAATCCAACTACCAGGGCAAAACAGCAGTTAAAATGATTAAAAAGAAGCCCGTCAAATTATTCGGATTATTCAATATAATGATGAAGACGGAGACCATGATAGACCCAGAAAACAACAATGTACTCCATGAAAAGAAGCCCTGGTGGAGTTTTCTAGCAGATAAGTAAGGAAATTTATATATTCGATGTTTTATGAAGGACGCTAAATCCAGAGTACAGTCTTCTTCTATGAATAAAATTTACTGTAGACGGGATTTCCCCAAGGAATCCACCTACGCTACATTAATCAACATATTTGGTGAGATCCAGACCCATAAATGAATTAAAACGAGGAGATGCATGAATTCTTCAAACTCTACCCCATATAGATATGTCTCCCGTAAATCCTTATCCTGTTCTTACATCTAATATTGAAGAAAGCTTGCAAATATACATCAAATTAGAATTTTGAATTTTTGTATTTTTATGGATCTAGGAATATTGCCATTATATGGGCGTCATCGTATTTTCCATCTAGTTTCCGGGCTTTCCTCTTTGTCCCTTCATAAACAAATCCTGTTTTCTCGTAGAAACTAATCGCATCGACATTTGATGCATATACAAGTAACTCAACCCGCTCAATACCAAACTTTTCTGCAGCAGAAAGCGTGACACCCATTAATTTCTTTCCTATTCCTTGACCACGATAACCTGGGAGCACACCCATTGTATCTATCTTACCGCTGTGTGTGAATCCCTCTCCTTTATTCGGTAAGACCTCGCACCACCCAATGACCCTGTCCTCTATGACAGCGATGTATTGGGGTATATTACTCTGAATATTTGAAAATACTGTATCACGGATTGATTCAAGGGACGGAGGCTCAACGTATCCAAGATACTTTCTTTCATTTGCGACTATTTTTATGCACTTGTGGAAGCTCTCAATATATTCCTCAGAAATAGGTACTATTCGAACAATATTTCCAAATCTGTTATTCATAGATGAAACCACAAGCTCTTTGAATATGTACTGAATTGGTTTTGCATAAAAAGGGTACTCACAAGTAATAAGTATCAATTGAAATCATCACAGATACTCACAAATAATCACTTAGAGCAGCTTACATGCATCCTTAATGTTTTAAGCCAATTCAGACGATGCAATTATCTGGTCAAGATTAAATATGATTAGCCCAATGAATGAGAAAACCGTCATTAATCTTTATGAAAAATTGAAGCGTATCATAATTCACTTTTAAGGGTACCTTTAATGATGTATAGTTTTTATTTGCTCGTTGGAGTTTCTGATTTATTGTCTAACGAATATAGATCTCGGTGGTTCATGGAAGAGGACCTTCCCTTTTTCATTGAGGGCCTTAACAAGGAACTCTGGGATGAATACAATAATAAAGTCTTCAAATGGAAATTCCAGGAGGATCCATTCAACTTAGGGTTCACAAGTATAGTGGTTATCGAGCATATTCCCACTCATGAACCAGTAGCCTTCAATTCTTTCCTACCCCTCCAAGTCAGGGCAAGGAATACAATATTCCTCTGTCTGCAAGGTTGTGACGGTTTTGTCGATAAGAGTCATCGTAGAAGAGGTCTCTTTCAAAGGAGTATAAGGTTCCTTATCCAAGAAATGAGAGGAAAAGCCCCTGAGATACTGATTGGATTCAACCTTATTGAGGCAGCTAAAGCAGCTGAAAAAGCAGGTTCAGAGATCACGTGCGACATAGAGAGGCTAAAACTAAGTCTTGACTCACTGAATAAATTCGGAACATATAAAGGGGTTCTTATGGAGCCAGTCGGCGTAAATGAGGTTTCAAGGCTCTACGAAAAATGGGCGAGTGAAAACCAGTTGATACATTTTCATAGAAGTAGACCTTACCTCGAATGGAGAATATCCCACCCTGTACGTGAACAGTTCCCCTACAGGTGCATAGTAAATGATGTTATCAGAGGTTACATTGTAGTTGACTTAGTCAAGGAAAACAAGGGATGGTCCCTTACCATTAATGATTATTCCCCAGGACTTTTAGAAGATTACTTGAAAGAAGTCGTAAGCAATTTGAAGAATTTACATCCCGATATAGTATCCTTGGATCTCATAGCTAGGAGAAAAAGTAGGTTACATGAGAAAACAACAATCACAGGTTTCAGTTCTGAACCTATCCACAAGGTAATAATGACGGCATTAAACAATAGCAAACAGGAAGCAGGCTCAGTCTACAGGGGAAGCCTCGAAGTCTCGAATACGGAAAACTGGCACCTTACAGCAAGCGACATCTACTAAAACATAATCTTAATGATACAAAAAGCATCAAGTACTCTTCTCAAGCAGTTAAGTGATAACTATATTTTCCTAGGGCGATGGAAGTGTTTTAGACTGTGTAAGATGAAGAAGCTAGTCCACCCGTTTTTTCTCATGTATTTATTATGTGTCTTTTGTTAAGCTGGTTGAATTTTCTGTGTGAGAGGGTATGCATGTCAGTAGTAGGATAATTGAAATACTTCCATTAACTGCTTGGCAAATATAAATACAAAAGTAGAAGGATGAATAAAATATTCTACTTTCCCGTCATATCCTTGACGATATGCTCTCCAAATTCTCTTATCTCTTCAATGTTCGGTAACCCTAGGACGATATAATTAGCTCCTGTTATCTCTCTGAGTGTATATAGTTTATCTTTTATTTCATCAACAGAACCGACCAGCAAAGTCTGAATGGCTTTATCATCCTCGATTGTAAAACCTCTTCTTTTAGCCCAATCAGAGTAGGCCTTCTCAGGGTCGTCAGTTACTTGAGTATGGGTGGTGGCAATGCTTAACTCGATATCCTCAAAGCTTCGACCAGCCTTCAAGGCAGCTTCTCTCAGGAAGGAGTCTGGTTTTTAGCTTTGGGCATCCTTTCGCTGATTTCTGTTATCGTCCCTCGGAAAACTACTATGATGTAAAACTGATTGCTTACGATTGGACGGGGTTTACAGATGAGCCGGTTACTGTGCCCTGTTATCGAAGACCTTTATGTGTGGTTACACTGAGGCTTTGGCGTCTAGTGGCTTCATGATTGAAAGATTAACCGAACCTTTATAAAATGAAAAATTCAGACAAGAACTCCCAGAAAGTTACGCAAAACATCTATCACTACCTTTATTTATGGTAATAAAAGCACGTGCAAAACTATCCGACTTATAATCGATTTAGAATTAATGTATATTTCAAGGTTATCTTAAAAGGATAAAAAATGGAGGAAAGTATTTACTCAGTCCCAAGGCATCGTAAATAGTGAAATGGTTCGTGTCTTTTCTAATGGGCATTTCTGCCATGCTTCAGAGCCAATATATTTTTCGAAGTCGGCGTTTTTCCCTTTAAGCATAAATGACATTCCTTCAGGAACGCCGAAAGGTCCCCAGGGTCCCATTAGTTCAAGTTTTCCTTCTTTCAAGGCTTTCTTAAATTCTTCCCAAGTTTTCTTAGCTTCGTCCTGTGTATAGGCTTTCTTTGGTTGTCCGAATATCATCCAATGTGTAAACGGCATAGTAATCTCTTCACTGAGGCGTTTTTCGCCCATTTATAGTAACCATAAATTTTGTTTTACAGTCTTTCGATTAGTTATCATCCAAAGACTGTAAAAAATTAAACATCTGTTCTGTAAAGCTTTAGTTGATTGATATTGTTCCTTTTATGAGTGGGGTAGCAGAGCCAGTTATTCTAACCCCCTCATCAATTACTTCAACATCCATCTCACTTACCCTCTCAGAATATTGAATAGAACGCATGACGTTTTTCCCAAGTCTATCTTTCCAGTAAGAAGCAATAGCACACTGGACTATTCCGGTTCCTTGGTCTTCATCAACTCCGGCTCCAGGTGCAAAAGTTCTGTATGCATAATCGTATGGCAAGGACGCTTGGCTTGTTACTATGAGCCCCATTACGCCCAGTTCAGTGCAGAGCTCTCTAAGACGGTTAAAATCAGGTTTTAACTCCTAGACTTGTTTCTCTTCTCTAAGAATCACTGTATAAGCCGGGGGATTATCTGTGTATCTAATTTCCTCAAAATCCTCAACTCCAACAGCTTCCATAATCCTGTCATCATCTGTTTTATTGAAGCTAAAAAAGGGAAATTCAATGTAACCCTATTTTCATCTACTTCTACTTTCATTTCACCACTCAAAGTATGAAACATTATTGGACTTGGTACACCGTATTCAGTGGTTAAAGTATAAGCTGTGGCTATTGTTGCGTGACCACAGAGTGGCATTTCCATCTCGGGGGTAAACCACCTTAGTTTGTACTCGTTTTCACCAATTTTCTCTGCGAATGCTGTTTCAGATAACCCAAGTTCTTTAGCAATATTCTGGTATAGTGCGTCTTCAAGGTCTGTTTTCATTAAGCAAACTGCTGCTGGGTTTCCTTTGAAGGGATTAGATTTAAAAATGTCAAGCCAATAAAATGGAACCTCACCCATGAATGGAATTACAGTTTAGAAATGATAAAATTATTGATTAATATGGGTGCATTAACGTATAGATTTTCGGTATTCGGCGAAACTTTCGGTTTTTCCCGAAAATTATATTAAAATTCACCTCCCGAATAATTTGAGAATTAGCTCGGTTTTACTAAAATTATTATTTTTCAAATGTTATTTGGTTACCACTAAAATAATTGATTATTTGTGCCTTCTGATAGAGGCACTTGTTTGTGTAAAAATGTTTTTACTCTATTATCTTTACGTTGGTGGCTCTTGGCCCTTTGGGAGAGTCTTCTACATCGAATTCTACTATCTGTCCCTCTTCAAGTCTGAATGCTCCCTGGAGCTCGGAGTGGTGTACGAATACGTCGTCTTCCTCTCCTTCGATCCCTATGAAACCGTAGCCCCTGCTTAGCCATCTCTTAACTGTTCCTTCCAAATTTTTCACCTCACTTACTTAGCGTGATCGTAATGTTACTCACATTTCTTGTGTTTCCCATCTCGGATTCAAGTTCCTCGGTCCCAATGTCGATGGATTCGACTTCAAGGTCGGTTAGGAACCTATTTCTGGTAATCTCAGCGACGTCTACCGCGTGACTGATGGCTTTTCCTCGTGCCATTAGCCTTACTGAGTCGTTTTGTGCCATGACTTGTAGTACGGCGTTGCAGTAGTTCATCACGGGTTTTCTTCCAATGTATACTATGTTGTCGTTCATTACATTCACTGATGCAGGACTACAATGAGCAGCCTCTGTAATAAATCCACGGGATAAATTTGGATGTTTAGGGGCTGATTTTTTCGATAATGGTGGAAAAATCCTTAATAGAACTGGTGTTTTGTTGTTGCTCACAAGAAACTTTTAGAAGAGTCCCCTGAATATTGAGAAGGTGAATAAATTTGAAAGAAATAGGTGTTAAACAAGTCCTTCAAGCTCTGAATCTACTGGCACCATTTATCTCATGGGGCATAATCCAGGTATTTAGTTTAAGCACTGGATCATGGGAAGATGTATTCATTGAAGAAGATTTTACCAAGCTTCTTACTCCAGCTCCAATCACTTTCGCCATCTGGGGACCAATATTCCTTCTCCTGGGGCTCTTCTACATATATCAAGCCAGAGATCTTCTACCAGGAAAAGAGAAGATCGAAATGCCCTTCATCCATCAGGTTAGTTTTTTCTTTCTTCTTTCCACAATCATGGCTACAGTTTGGTATGTTACATGGGCCTCAAGTATGATCTGGATCTCAGTTGCATCAATGTATATCTACCTAGGCTCAATCCTTGCCGCGTATTTCCGGCTAGATATTAATCTTGAAAACCGTCCAAGACGGGAGAGACTCTACGTTACAGCGGGATGGAGCATGTACGCAGGCTGGGTTACAGTGGCTACCCTTGTCACCACCACGACGGGTCTCTTATACTTTGGGTTCGAGAATCTTCCGTTCACAGAGCTTCAATGGACCTTATCAGTCTCAATTATTGCCGTCTTGGTCTACTTGTACTTTCTATTTAAACGGAAGGACAATATATTTGCCGCAGTGGGAGTATGGTCTCTAATAGGCTTAAGTTTAACTCATTTCAACCCTGCTCCTCCTTCAGAAAACCTTATTCTAATAACTTCAATTGCAGGTGCAATAATCCTAGCAGTATTTATAGTGTATAGGTATATTCGTGAAAGACCAGATATTTCAAATGAAACTTATTTGTGAATTTATTGTCGGTTTCTGATCATTACTTTCCAGAACCTTGATTTCCCCTGATCACCTCAAATATATCCGTAAGGTGATTGGATGCCTGCATACATGCATTTTTTTTCTTTAATTCTTACATGAAAAAAGTCTATTTAGAATATTAGAATATGTGACTATACTTCTGTAGGTCAATTTTCCTATTATTTATAGTGACACCTTCTTCTCTTAACATACAAATTTTTTCCTCTACTGCGCCTTTTTCTCCTCCTCTGAAGTTGCCTACATTTCCGTCTGATTTGATTACCCTGTGGCAGGGGATTTGAGGTCCACATGGGTTATTTCTCATGGTTGTTCCCACAGCTCGACTGGCGTTGGGTGACCATTTAGGGTCTCTTCTCGCAAGTTCTTTAGCAAGGTCGCCATACGTTGTTACTTTTCCTCTGGGAACCTCAGCGAGTATACGGAGGATAGCCTGCTGATAGGGACTGAGTTTTTCTAGTTTCTTTTCATCCTCGGGTGTTATCTCGTACAATTTCATATCAACTAACTTAAATCTGTTAAAAAGCGTTTATCTGTCTTTACTTTGATTCTCTGGAATGGTAATATCTTTTAGTTCATTTTTATTACAATATCTGGTTGTATATGCAGAGACAGGGTTTTTCTCCCAGGAATATTCAGTACTTTGAGAGAGATTTTCTTGATCAGCTGAGAGGAGTAATTAACTCTACTAGTTTAAATGTGAAGCGTCTGGGCAATTTACGTCTTTTTCATATCAAGGGGCTACCCAAGTTTTGGGGTGAGAGAAGGGAGGACTCTGTTTCTATTGGTCTTGTGACGGAGGATCTCGTATCGGGGCTTTTTGAGAGTGGCGTCCCGATTTTTTTCTCTGCCTTCGGAAAAGATGGTGGATTAGAGATCATTTATGGAACCTTTGCTGAGGAAGGATCAGCCCTCAATGTTAACGCTGAGATTTTAAAGACCTGTCTTGAGAGTTCTTTCCATGGTCTAGACTTGTCGCCTATCGAAGTCGGTGACCTATTGTCCAGGCTTTCAGATTTAAGCCATATGGGTATTATGACAGGGGCTCCCTCGGAGAGGATAATTCAAGAACGTTTTGATTTCGCAAATATTGAGAGATTGATGAGAGGGATAAGCGGTCGCAGCTGTGGGTTCGTTGTAATTGGTACACCTATGGGGAATGAGGGAGTTAACTCGTTGTTCAATATGGTGTTGAACGAGATCAGAATCATCCTTGAATCTGAGAGACATGTGGGACAGGAGAATCCAACGGTGCGTCAGTATAAGACTCTGCTCGAGAAGTACCTTGAGAAGCTTCAGAGGTCCAAGTCTCAGGGCTTATGGGTCTCAAATTTCTTCATGTATGCGGATAGACCTGAGACGCTGGATCAGCTTAAAGCCTTAACCAAGTCTGCTTTATCTGGTAGGGAGTCGGTGCCAGATAGGATAAGGACTCTGCAATTAAGTGGTGGAAGAGTTGAACCTGGGTTAATTTTAAACCCTGCCCCAGCATCTCCCGGGCAGTTCAAGTGGCCTTACATGTACTCTAACATCTTAGGATCAAGTGATCTTGCGAAACTTTTGCAGCTGCCAGGTCAGGAGTTTCCTGGGTACAAAGTCATACCTTACGTCAGGTTCAACGTCTCTAAGGAAGAGGGAGATGGCATAAACATCGGTGAGGTTCTTGATCAGGGTAAACGTCTGGGCTCTAACTATAAGGTTCCTTTGAAGGGTCTGAAGAAACATGGGTTGATAGTCGGGGGGACAGGAAGTGGTAAGACTAATACCCTCTTTTACATGTTAAGGGATCTCATCTGGAAGGATATACCTTTTCTAGTATTGGAGCCTGCGAAGACTGAGTACCGAAAGTTGCTGTATAGTGATATTTTCAGCGAAAAGTTACAAGTCTTTACTCTAGGAGATAATAATGTTTCACCTTTCAGGCTTAATCCGTTCAAGTTTCACGAGGGGATCTCGGTTCAGACTCACCTCGATCTCCTGAAGTCTGTATTTAATGCCAGCTTCTATATGTGGGGGCCACTACCTCACGTCTTGGAGCGTTGTCTCTACGAGATCTATCAAGATAAAGGATGGGATCTAACCTCCAACAGGAACTCCCGGGGAGTCCACGTTAATGCTTACCCGACACTGACGGATCTATATAATAAGGTTGATGATGTGGTGGATGAGCTTGGTTATAGCCCTGAGACTACCATGGAGTTGAAATCCTCACTAAAGACCAGGTTAAACAGCCTGAGAATCGGTGGTAAAGGTCTTATGCTGGACACTAAAAGCTCTGTGTCCTTCGAAAATCTCCTGAAGCGTCCTACTGTACTGGAGCTTGAGACCTTGGGGGATGACGAGGAGAAGGCCTTCATGATGGGGCTCGTGCTGACTATGATGTATGAGTATTACGTCTCCCAGGGCTTCTCCGAGGACAAGAACTTGGGTCATATCACCGTGATCGAGGAGGCTCACAGGCTTCTAGGTGACACGGATAAAAATAATGCCTTTACAGGCGACATGAAGGGAAAAGCGGTTGAGACCTTCACCAATATTCTGTCTGAGATTAGGGCTTATGGTGAGGGATTCCTGATAGCGGAACAGATACCTACGAAGCTATCCTCAGATGTTGTGAAGAATACCAACCTTAAAGTCATGCACAGGATCGTCTCGGAGGATGATCGGAGGGTTATGGCTTCTTCAATGAACATAAAGAATGAGGAAGCAGATATCGTTGCGACGCTTTCAGTTGGAGAGGCTTTAGTATACAGCGACGGTGATGATGGAGCGTATAATATACAGGTCCCCTATGCGAAGCTTGACGATGTGGCAGAACTTGATGAGGATTCATTAATTCAGGAAAAGATGAGAACCTATCTAAGAGATTCACGTTACATATCCCCATATCTATCTTGCCCCGCCTTCTGCAGTAATGTATGCTCATACAAGGATATAGGGGAGGAAGTCAGAGAAAACTACAGGCTCCGAAACGCGTACCATCCACTGGTCTTATCACTCGTCGAAGGTGTAGGTTACGAAGATTCTATAACTCAGATGTTTGAGAC
>CAZLHX010000033.1:0-23494 GCA_964559475.1 uncultured Candidatus Bathyarchaeia archaeon
CACCTCACGGCAAAATGCTATATTTTGAATTTTACATCCCTCCTTGGAATGAGCAATATATAAAATAATATACGATTGATTTCTATTTTAATAAGCTATTTAATATTCATTAGAATGTTTTTTCTTTCTGATCAGTTCTGTAAAGCTTGCGATAAACAGAGTCCCATTTTCCTTCACTAATTTTATCGCAGATATCATACATAACTTCTCTGAAAGCTCTTTTTTGCTCATCATCCTCATATTTATAATAGAGAGCGGAAAGATCCTGCCAAATTTCTTCTTTGATGGTATCCAGTTCAACCTCATTAGGTGGAAGAACCTGGTCAACAATGTCCTTCATTATTCCTTTGAAGCCATTCTTGTTTTCATCAGATTCCATTTTTGTAGGTTGAACCAAGAATCATAAAATATAAGGATTCCGAGAAACAATAATTCACTTGATTTAATTTACTTAATAATAGTCTGTTTAACAATAGAATTTTAACATAGACAAAATCGGTTTTCAGGTTTTACCCCTCAACAACCATTCTGTGGTGGGAATGTAGCAAATTACATAAAAATTATTATGAATAAATATAATTCAGACCTGATCTTACATCTCAGAGTAACTAAACGCGTAAAAAAATGAGAATTTGAAGAAAAATGAGGCAAAATTTACCCCCTTTATTAACATCAGAGACAGCTAAAGAAATCTTAGAAGGAAAAATAGAAATATCTGTTGATTTAGGCTTAAATAAGATCAAGGTATATTGGACAAATTCTAACTTGTATTTTCCCGGGGGAGAAAAAATCGAGGTAAAAGAACTTGAAAAAATAGCAAATAAACCCGAAGCAGTGTATTTTATCAAAAATAACAAAATATACCAGGTTGCTATAGCTAGAAATCATTACTATAAACTTCTTCCCACAGATGGAGCTCCAACTCTGGAAATTGATGGAATAAGAATGCATCGTACAAAGAACACTACACCAGATAAAGATTCATTTAAGAAAATTCAACTACTAGGAAACAGTTTTGAATATGTTTTAGATACCTGTACAGGTCTTGGGTATACAGCTATTGAGGCTCTAAAAGGTGGGGCTCTCAGAGTAATAACAATTGAGTTGGAGCCAAATGTGCATAGAATTTCATCAATGAATCCGTGGTCTCAAAAATTGTATCAATCCAATGAGATACAATGCATTCTTGGTGACAGTTTTCATGTTGTTGATGGACTTCCTGACGAATTATTTAATATCATTATTCACGATCCTCCCAGACATCGTTATGCGGGTCATTTATATGGTCTAATATTTTATCAGAAACTTTTCCGCTTGCTTAAATCTGCTGGGAAAATATTCCACTATACAGGTGAGCCAAGGTCCAAGTACAGAGGAGTCAATATTAGTAAAGGCGTTTCACAGAGACTTTTAAAAGCAGGATTTCGAGATGTGCAGTACCATGATAATGTTATGGGTTTAATTGGTTTCAAAAATTGAAAAGACTAAATATGTTCTTCAGCTTTAATATTTAGAAAATGTCGAAGTCACCTATTCTACCAATTGGTAAGGTATCAAAAGATGTTTTGGAGCGTCTAGTTTTTACTTGTCTGGGTACTCCGTCTAATAGACTTATAATTGGACCTAAAGTAGGTGAAGATGCTGCCTTAATTGACATGGGTGATAAGATACTTATAGCAAAAGCAAACCCGATCACAGGTGCTATTAACCGTATTGGTTGGTTAGCTGTACATGTTAATGCCAATGATGTTGCAGTTAGAGGTGCAAGACCCTTATGGTATATGAGCATAGTTTTCCTTCCTGAAGGATCAAAGGAAAGTCTCTTAGAAACAATTATGAAAGATCAACATAAAGCCTGCAACGAGATAGGGATTTGTGTTGTTGGTGGGCATACAGAAGTCGCTCCAGACCTCAATAGGCCAATTATTGCAGGTTTCATGATGGGAGAGGTTTCTAAGGAACGATTCATCTCAACAGGAGGCGCTAGACCCGGAGACCTCATAATACTAACCAAGGGAGCTGGTATAGAAGGAACTGGGATAATTGCTAATGACCTTGAAGATCAGCTAAGAACCAAAGTGAAACCCGATGTAATCGATAAAGGGAAGTTATTCCTAAACAGGATCAGTGTCTTAGAAGAAGCTTTAACAGCCTCCAGTATTGGTGGAGTTACTTCAATTCATACTCCAACAGAAGGTGGTGTTTTAAACGGGCTCTTGGAGATAGCTAATGCTTCTGGATCTGGATTCAGAATATACGCGGAGAAACTTCTTGTGGCTGATGAGACAAGAATTATATGCGAAGCTCTGGGAATTGATCCTTTAAGACTTTTGAGTTCTGGAAGCCTTTTAATCGTAGCTAAACCTGACGCCATTGAACAAGTTCTTTACGCACTCATTAAGAAGGGTATCAATGCTTCGATTATAGGAGAGTTCAAAGAAGGCGAATCAATTATTGTTGATCAGAATGGAGTTGAGAGTCCTGCTGTTTTCGTTGAGCAGGATGAGTTGTTCCGTATTTTAGAGGAAACCCAATAACTCACTTTCACCCACCCCTCCACATACTGTATGCTTGAACCTACGAAATGCATAAATGCTCAGTTTCATTTCAATCCACAGGGATTAGATTGGCTTATCAAAGTGTCTTCGTAGATGAAGCAATACTGGATATTAGCTATGTACCAAGGGCTATACTTCACAGAGATAGTGAACTACGAATGCTCGAATCCCTATTCGATGGTATGGTAGCAGCTCCCTACGAGATGAGTCAAAAAGCTATCATTATAGGAGGAGTCGGTAGCGGCAAGACTCTACTAGCTCAGTATTATGGAAGGGCTCTAAAAGAGAAGGCTAAGAAACGTCGTCTCCAAATAGAGTACATTCACGTTAACTGTAGAGAACTCAGAGGCAGTCTTTTCATGATACTTAGCCGCGTGGTTAAGCGTCTAAAACCAGAATTTCCCGAGAGAGGGTACTCAGCCAACGAGCTTCTTGATATACTAAAGGAGATACTCAAGGAGGAGGAGACGCAGATCCTTCTCTGTCTAGATGAGGTCGATGTCCTCATAGAGAGCGAGAGAGGTGAATCTCTATATTACTTAAGCAGGTTCCATGAGACGGACCCTGATGCTCCGAGACTGCTTAATCTATTATGCATAAGCAAAGATCCAGAAGTCTTCAGAAAGTTAGATCGAAGTACCTTGAGTAGTCTCCAGCAGAATGTCATAAGGATGTCTGAGTATGATCGAAGCCAGTTGACAGATATACTTATTCAGCGTATGGAACAAGCTTTCAGAAAGGATGCTGTGCCTCTCGAGATCATAGATTTCATATCTGAAGTGGCAGCTAGGGAACATGGGGATGCCCGATACGCTATAGATATATTACGGAGGGCGGGAAAATACGCAGACACCGAGAACTCTTATCAGATTAAACCAGAGCATGTTAGAAATGCAGCCATGGGGCTTTTCCCTGTCCTCAATAAACAGACTGTTCGCCAACTAAGTCTTCACGAGCAGTTAGCATTGCTGTCCGTGGCCCGTTTCTTTACGTCTAATGAGGCTACAGTTGCCACAACGGGTGAGGTAGAGGATCTTTATCATTTGGTATGTGAGGAGTATCAAGAGTGTGCGAGAGGGCACACCCAATTTTGGAAATATCTAAAGACACTAAAAGGATTGGATTTCGTCAACATGAAGCTTCAGGCTTCCGGAGAGGGTCGCACTCAACTTATAAGCCTTGAGAAAGTCCCAGCCGGGAGCCTTGAAAAAGAGGTGAAACTTGCCATTGAGCAGAGTTAAACCAGATAGAAGGGCGGAGGAAATTCTGGGGAGTAAAGGAAGAATCAGAGTTTTAAAGGTCCTTAGTGAGAGTGGCGAGTTAAACATTAGTGAGGTAAGCCGACGGACGGGGCTAAACTATACGAGCGTAGAGCGCCACCTCATGAAGCTTAAAAAAATGGATTTACTTAATGAGAAAAGATACGGAAAGATAAGAATTTTTGAGATCAACTTCCGCCGCTTATCGATAACCTTTGAACAGGGTAAGTCCGTAAAAATTGATATCTTAGACTAACCAGACTCCTGACGAGACATATTTATCAGACAGCTTGGAACGATTTCTATCTATTATCGTGTTTGGAATTTCTGTTAACATATCAGTTGCTGAGTCTTCATCAATCTGTATCAGGGATGCGAGAGCAATAATTCCTCTAGGCGTCCTCAACTGGTATTTCTCATAAGCTCCACTGGATAATATTACTGGTATATCCTGTTTTTCTGCGATTCTAACTTGTTTATGAAGACTCTGAATATTATTCTCAAGTTTGAATAAGTTCATCTCAAGAAGATCCACTATATCAATCATTAAGGCTGAACCTGATTTTTTCATGAGGTTTGCTTGATGATAATCAAAACTAACCAAGCTATTAATGGGAAATTTCATCCCATCTATTCTATGGTCTCTACCTGCCTTTCTTGCAACATTCTTGTATACACATGTTACAGATATAAACTCGTATTTTCTTCTGTTAGTTTTTACTTCTTTGAGCAGGGAACCAATATTCTTGGGTTTTATGTTAAGTGAGGAAACAATATCGATTTTTTGATTTTCAACTTTCTTTTTATACGCGATCCTTGAGAAGCCTAACCGAGATATACAAGCTATCAGTTCAGGATTTTCCAAGTTAGTGTTAAGATCAGTAAATTTTTTCATTCTGATCCCGTGTTTAATTGGCTTAGATATTCTGTAATAAATTCAACTGGGTCTCTCCCCCACGGAACCTCTAGCCTGAATTTGATTCTAATCGAGTCGTGCATCTCTAAGGAGACAACACCTTGGAAGGCTTTTTGTTTATCAAATCTTAGGTACAAGTTCTTGGAATCATCCATTCTTTGAGGTAGATTATCTAAAATATCTAGATATTCTATTGAGTTTAGTTTTAAGATTAAATGCTCGAGAAACTCTGTAGCTGGTTTTCTTTTTGTTATCTCAAGCCTTATTGAGGTTAAATCATCACCAAAAAAACCTGTTAACTTTGTCTCTAGTATACGGGGAGGATTGGTACTTTCTGGAAATAAGTTGTGTACTGCTCTAAGTACTTTTTCTTTATCTTCTGTAGCATGAACTAGTGTTGAGAGTTCAACATATCTTACAGGTCTCTTAATGCTCATTATCATCACTGAATTTAATTTTCCACTCATAGCCGGTTTGTACTGTGGTTTTCACCTTCAATACAAAACCTGATGTTATCTTTCTATCTTTGAAATAATTGCATTCTTCTTAAACACTCCGAGTGATAAAGATATTTTAAGATGATCTGAAATAAACATTATAAGAATTTGTGAAGAAATAAATTATTTATTTATATACCATTGGGATTTATTCTGTTTAGTAATCCTTTTGTATCTTGGATAGTTTGAACTGTGGGCGGTCGTAGCTCAGTGGATAGAGTACGGGTCTTCGGAACCCGTGGTCGCGGGTTCGAATCCTGCCGACCGCGCCATCTAATTATACCTTCTACATTTTATAATGTATGAATCCATCCGAACTTGGAATAAGACCTGTTTGGGCTGAAATTGATCTCGATAATCTTGCACATAATATTCGTGAAGTAAAAAGAATAGTATCAAGTGACACATTGATTATGGCTGCTGTAAAGGCTGATGCTTATGGTCATGGTGCACTTTGGTGTGCAAGAACTTTTCTCGAGAATGGATCAGACAGACTGGCAACAGCTACACTTGGTGAAGCTTTAGAGCTTAGAAGGAATGGGGTTACTGCTCGTATCCTTTGTTTGGGTTATATCCCGAGTTATCTTTTTACAAAGGCTTTAGAAAATGATATCGGGATAACTATTTATCGATGGGATAAAGCTTTAGAATTGAGTAAGACTGCAGTTAAAGAGGGTAAAGAGGCAATTATTCATATTAAGGTTGATACAGGAATGGGTCGACTGGGGCTCCAAGTATCAGAAAGTACCCATGAGGAAATTATCAAAATATGCAATCTCCCAGGAATATTTGTAGAGGGGATTTTTACACACTTCGCTGTTGCTGATGAACCTAATCAAAACTACACTCGCCAACAATATTCACTTTTCAATAATTTAATCAAAAAATTGGAAATTGAACAAATGGAAATACCAATCAAGCACGTTTCCAATAGCGCAGCTATAATTGACTATCCAGAATATAATCTCGACCTGGTTCGTCCAGGAATAATGTTATACGGCTTCTATCCCTCTAGATACGTCAATCATTCTATCGTAGACCTAAGACCTGCAATGAAATTAAAAGCAAAAATTAGTCATATTAAAAAAGTTCCTAAAGAGACGAGGTTAAGCTATGGTCTAACCTTTAAAACTGCCAGAAAAAGTAAGATTGCTACTGTACCAGCGGGTTACGCGGATGGCTATAGAAGAGATCTAAGTAATCGTGGAGAGGTTTTTGTTAAAGGTAAACGAGCACCAATTGTTGGACGTATATGCATGGATCAATTTATGATTGATGTAACTGAAATTTCAGGTATAGAAATGGGTGACACAATAACCTTACTAGGAGACGGAAGCAATGAAGCACCCAGTATAGAAGAAGCTGCACATACCCTGGAAACCATTACACATGAGATAACATGTAGTATTTCACGTAGAGTACCAAGAGTCTATATAAAAGATAATAATGTAGTTGGAGCTACAGATTTTTTCAAACCCTGATTATCTACGTTTTCTTCTTTTTCTACTTCCTCTTCTCTTCTGTCTTTCTCGTGTAAAAACATCAGTACCAGGAGAAACCAAATAATCCTCATTTTCGATTTTAATTGAAGCAAGCGGAGAGCTCACCGGTCCCATTATATCGAATATTTCACCAATTTTTTCCATATTTTTATTGTATACATATTCACCTATACTGGTTCTTTCATCAAGTTCTATTATGAGATTCTTGCTACTATTGCTCTGATGAAGGATCTTACCTATACTTTTTTTCGGCGTCATTTTTTCTTGCTAAGCTCCTCTGCGATTCTATTGATAATCTCTCCTTTTGGCTCTTTCTTGTCTACAAGAATTACACCTGTTTTTTTCCAAGGTTGCTTTGGGTAAGATGCTCCGGGCTCAGTTATCGGTTTAAGATCAAGTTTTTCAGCTATTTCTTCAATATCTTCAATGGATGGGTCTCGGACTGCTTTTTCTCTGGAAACTCTTCTTCCCTCATTCCTACTATATCTCGCATTAAAATATGCGGGCCAAATTCTATATTTTCCTCGTCCTCTCATGATATTTCACAAGATGAAGAATAGCTAAGTACTTATTCTTCTAATAAAATTGCGCTAAGACTACCATATTGGCCAGGTCTTGATACTATTCTGGCTAGTCCTTTTTCTGTTCGAATTATTGTCCCTTTAGTGATCACTCCCCTTCGGTTATAGTCAGGGTTTGCAGGGTTTCTTACAACATCAAGAATCATCAGTCGCTCAGTGAGTCCAGTCTCCGGGTTAGAAACATTAACAATGTTTGATTTTACAATCTTGTTTTTAGAAATCCTTGCTCTCCCAGTAACCGTTTTCCTTTTTGTTTCACCTAGAGCAGTTTCGACAGGAAAGCGTCCTTGATCATAAGCGCGTTTGGTTCTATACGCTCTCTTTTTTCCGCCTGTCTTTTTTCTTTTTTTTAGGTCGTCATGCCATGCCAAGCGATATTCCTCTTTGTTACTCTAGGCTTATGACAAAGAGGGCATATAAAAAGGTAGAGGTACTATGTTTGATATTGTGTTTCTACAAAATAATATATCTATGTGTACCAGATTAAAATCTTTAAACTGTTATTCAGAAACGTACATATTATATATGGTTTTTAAAAGAATATTTTAATGATCTAAGTTGACTTATAATATTGATAGTAGAGATTTCGTAGTAGTTACTACCCCTACAGTCTCTGGATATAGGATAACTGAGGTCTTAGGTATCGTAAGCGGGTTGTCACCTAGAACCAGAGGGGTAGGAGGTGTACTTAAGGGGGCACTTCAGTCCCTTGGAGGAGGAGAGGTTACAGCTTTTACTTCCGAGATTGAGAAAGCTCGAGTAGAAGCCATCTCAAGAGCAATAAATAACGCCAGAAAGTTGGGAGCAAATGCAATAATTGGCTTGGATATTGAAACCTCTGATCTAGGCGAATCTTACATTACTTTACTCTCAGCTACTGGTACTGCAGTAAAAATTGAACCAGAATAAGGCTTTCCTTCTTATTCATACTTGCTTCTTTCAGAGTTTCTTTGTTTATTGATTGAGGAAAGCATATCATATATTATTGGGTATTTGTTAAGGGGTTTAATGACCGAAGAAACAGTCAAATTAAGTCATGGGGCAGGAGGAGCGGCTGAAGATACTCTGATACATCAGTTATTTTTAAAGAAATTTAAAAATAGACAAGCTCTGGATGGAATTTCTCTTGATGCTCTTGATGATGGAGCTTCCATAAAAATCGGAAATAGTGAAGTTATTCTGAGTGCTGATGGACATACGATTGATCCTCTTTTCTTTCCAGGAGGAGATCTCGGGAAACTAGCAATCTGTGGAGCCATCAATGATACAGCTGTAATGGGGGCTGAACCCGTGGCTATACTTGACGCAATTATAGTTGAAGAGGGGTTCCCCATGCCTGATTTAGAGAGAATCGTAGAATCTATGAATGAGGCTGCAATGGAGGCAGGGGTGGCAATAATCGCGGGGGACTTTAAGGTAATGCCTAAAGGGAGTTTGGACGGGATGATTATATCCACGACGGGGGTTGGCGTGCTAAAAGGGAATAGGATTCTTGATAGCCAGGCTATAGTGGGTGATAAAGTTATACTTACTGGGACGGTGGGGGATCATGGCATTGCCCTCCTATCTAAACGTGAGGGGCTTGAGTTTGACACAGCTTTATTATCAGACGTTTCCCCAATCCATGAGACAATTGCAGCAGCAGTGAGAGCGGGGGATATCCACTGTATGAAGGACATAACTAGAGGGGGTATGGCGATGACTTTGAATGAGATAGCCAGTAAATCTGAAGTTAGCTTATGGGTAGACCAGAACACGATCCCTGTTAAACCAAGTGTGAGAGCTGCCTCTGAAATGCTTGGACTGGACCCCTTTGAGGTCACTTGTGAAGGGAAGGCTGTGATGGTAGTCGATAAGAATGATGCTGACAAGATACTTGATGCTGTTAAATCCACAAAGTATGGTAAGGACGCTGCAATTATTGGAGAAATTAAAGAGGATCATCCAGGAATGGTCTTACTAAAAACCCTCGTTGGTGGTACTAGAATACTGCGCAAGCCCCTCGGGGAACCCATTCCTAGGGTTTGTTAATATTTTTTCCAACTCCTCATCCTCCAATTCCTCTATATCTAGATCCCCATTCTCAAGCTTTGTAATCTTTAATTGCTTGAATATCTTTTTTAGCTGAATTTTTGTGTACGCTGGATCGTGACTGAACCCGAAATAGTCTGAGAAGAATGGAGTTGTGGTTATGCTATAACTCCGGTTTTCAATTCTTTCTCTTTGAATTAATCCCATATTTTCCATCGTTTTAAGTTGGCTATAAATGTGTGTTCCTCTAGTATCCACTACCTTTCTTTGGTCAACTGGTTGATGGAAAGCTATGTAACTTAACGTCTTTAAAGGACCTATAGTAAGCAGTGGTTTTTGGTTGAACTGCTTAACCATCTCCTCGTATTCGGATTTAAGCTGTAATGCAACTCTTGACCCATCGATGGGTATTATTTCGAGCGCTCCGACTCTATTCTCATAGCGTCTAACAAGCCTTCTTATTAGCCTGCGAATTACGTTGTCTGACCTTGTATTAGCTACTTTTTTGAGATCCTCTAAACTTAATGGTCTTCCCGCTGAGTAGAGCGCTGCTTCTAAGTTGCATAATCGTTTATCTAGTCTAGAGGGGTCTTTACTCATTTTTATGTCTCCTCAAAACTGATTAGTATCTCGTCTTCTTCATCTTGTTTTAAATCGATCTCAAGTCTCTGAGCTAAGAAGAGTAACATCATGAACACTCTCACAGTTTCTTTCCAGTCCAGGTTACACACAAGTTGAGATAGTTTAACAAGACCGGTTTTTTCATATCTCCATCTTATTTCTTCAAGTAGATCATCTGCTCTACTCTCTATTTCAATAAGGTAATCTTCAGCATCCAAGAAGTCTGGTATTGGTAACGGTAGTAAGGGAAGCTTTGGTTTACTGGTACTGCTGGTTTCTGTTAATGCTTTTTCGAGCGCTTCAACTAGATCCTCGATGGTGGTAGTTGTATGTTCAAACCTGAAGGGAAGGGGAAGGGCAGGAGGTAGATATACTTCTTTCTCAGATTCTTCCTCACCAGGATGAGGAATATCCTCCATTTTTAGAAGCATTTCTGCCTTCTTTAGATAGATTAAGACACTGCTGTGAATAGCAGTCCCAGCAATTCTAAAATCGATTCCAGCTTGTTCCATTTCTTGGAGAAGTGTCTTTAAGAGCAAAACAAGATCAATACTCCAAGGGGAGATTTTCTCCAGTTTACCCTCCTTAAATAGGACATCCCATGGTTGTCGTAGATAGTAAGGTTTTTCTTTCATATTAAGCTGCAACCTTCGCTTCTTTCATGGGAAGTGACAGGACTCTACTTCGCCCGCTTTGGGCAAATACTCCATATATTCTGTCAGCGTTGTGTACCATTACATCCTTGAGGCTTATCATTAAGAACTGGCTATCCAGAGCATTTTCTTTTAAAACTTCAGCTAACCTGCTTGTGTTTATGTCATCTAAGTGGGCGTCAATCTCGTCGAATAAGTAGAAGGGAGCTTTAAGGAATCTCTGTATAGCAAGCAGATATGCTATAGCTGCTACGCTACGTTCTCCCCCTGATGCCCCACCAACGAGCCTCATGGGCTTACCTGGAAACTGTACGTATAGATCAACTCCATCACTGAATGGGTCCTCTGGGTTTTGTAGTTCTAACTGCCCATCACCACCGCCTGTTAGTTTTGAAAATATGCTGCTAAAGTTTTCACATATCTCATTATAAGCTTTCATAAAGTGCTCTTGTTTTTCCTGTTCAATCTCATCTATAAAGTTCAGAATGCTTTGTTTCTCTTCTTCCATTCCATTTATACGAGTACTACGATGCTTATACTCCCGCATCGTGATATCATATTGTTCCATTGCTAATTGATTAATAGCACCAAGGCTTCGTTTTTCTCGCCTAATCTGGTTTAGTTTTCTTTCAACTTGTTCAAATTCTAAATCATCGACTTCGATTCTATCACTAAATCCTAGACGGGAAAGTTCATCTAATATTTGCTCAGCTTGTAGTCTTAGTCTTTCTTTATCTAGCTCTAGTTGACCTTTTTTCCGTTCGGTCTCGTTTCTTCTTTGACCTAATTGATCAATCTGTGTGTTTATTTGGCGGAGTGTTTTCTGGTGCTGTTCGAAGATACTTGTTGTAGCCTCGACCTCTTTTGTTACTTGGTTTAAAATACTGGCAAGTTCTTGAACATCTTCTCCGATCTCTTTTAATTGACCTTCGATTGTTTTCTTTTCACTTTCCAGCTCTACTAGTTCCTGTTGGCTCTGAGCGATATCTTCCTCGGCTTCTGTTATCTTTAAGTTTAATATTCTATCCACTAAACTGGATTGTATTGTACGATCATTTTCGACATCATTCAATGTTTTTTCGAGTAAACTGATCTCGTGGTTTATGGTGTTTCTTTCCAGTTCAAGACTGGCTACATCACTTAATTTAATCTCTCTTAATTGGGTGATTTCTTCTTTCGTCTCTTCTATTTGTTTTAGAGTGTTTTTTCTTCGTTCCTCCAAGGTTACTTTTAGTTGTTTTTGATTTCCTAGATCTTTACGAGTTTTTTCAGTTGTTTCTATCAATGTATTTAGGTTTCTATCAAGCCTTTCGATGCTCTCTCTTGTGGATTGCATCTCTTCCTCTATTCGCTTAACCCGTTCTTGACTATCCTCCATATATTGAGTAAATTTCCTCAGATCAAAACCGCTAGATCGTAACTCTTTCATTCTATTAGATAGTCTTGACCTGAGACTCTTTATCGTGGTAGATAAATTTTCAATTGATTGTTCAGAAGGAATAATTTTCTTATAATTAGGCGGTCTACGATAATAACCACCAATTACTCCCCCACTAGTTTCAAAAACATCACCCGTTTTTGTTACCGCTCTATATCCACTAGCCGTTACTATTTCCGCTGCAGTCTCATTCTCAACAAGATAAGTATCTCCCCAAAGGAGGTATACTGCAGGAGCATAGTATTCATCATATCTAATAATGTGCGGAATAGCTCCAATGATTCCATCGGAATCCAACTCAGGTAACGATATAGGGTCTCTTAGATTCTCTAATGGGATAAAACGTGTCATACCCAGTTTTGTTTTTTTAAGTCTCCTTATACATTCCTTGGCAGTTTCTAAGTCATCTATAATGACTGCATTAATCCATCCATCAGCAGAGCTGCGTACCGCTCTTTGATAGGGCAAATCTACTTTGATAAGGCTCCTTAAGGGACCATGGTATCCATCCATGGCCCCAGCTTCACCAATTTCCCTTATTCTATCCAGAGCTTTTTCATCTGTGCCAAGACGATCCCAAAGTTCCTTTTTAGCTGTGAACTCTGTTATGGTCGTCTCAGCATCTTTTGCTAGCTGGTTAGCATTTTCAATTGTACTACGGATATTTCTCTGCCGTCGGACTTGGTCTTCAACAGTTTTTATCATATCCTCTAGCTTGTTTGCTTCTTCTTGTTTCAGCCTCTCATATTCTTTTATTGAGTCCTCTAGATGTTGTCTGCGCTCAAGGTAAGCTTCTTTTCTCTCACTATAATCACTAATTTTTTCAGTGAGGGATTCAACGGCTAAGTCATGCTTGTTTATCTCTGTATTGATACCTGACAGGCTTTCCTGCATCGGGATAAGTAACTCGGTTAATTCTTCAATTCTTTTCTGGTTTTGTTCAGCAGTCTCTCTAGCAGATTGGATTTTTTGATTTAGATCTGCTAATTCGGAACGTTTTTCATCCAGTTCATACTGAATTTTTTCTTTCCTATTTTTTAATTCTTGTAGCTGGGCATTCCTGTTAATAATTTCATCTCTTGAAGATTCTATCTCAGCTTCTTTCTCTAAAATAGTTTTATTCAATACGATCTTTCGCTGTTTAATCTCTTGGATTCTTTTTTCTAGTGAATCTTGTAATGTGTTCTTACCTACAAGCTCTGATCTGAGTAGTGGGAGTTGTGTATTGCCTTTCTCTGATGCTTCCCTATTGAACTCATCCAACCTTTGTTGAGCCGAGTCTCTTTCCTTTATGAGTTTAACTTGCTCTTCTTCAATACTTTTTATTTCTTCTTCTTTTTCTTTTATTTTAGATGATATTTCTCCGAGTTTTTCTTCTAGATTAATTAGTTTATTGCTTAGTCTTAGTGCTGTTAGTCTGTTTTCTTCTTGATTTAAGAGATCAAAAAGGAGGGCATTATTTCTTTGCTCCTCAAGTTCATTAACCTGTTTCTTAATCTCAAGGATTCTTGCTTGAGCTACCTCAAGTTTTCTCTCTGCCTCAGATAATCTCTCCCTTGCAGCAGATTTTTTTTCATCATATTCTGAAATTCCAACCAGATCTTCAAGTGAATTCATCCTTTCTGATGGTGTAAGATCGCTTAATCTGGTAGCGGTTCCTTGAAGGACTATGTTATATCCTCCAGGGGTAATCCCCGCAATTTCGAGCATATCTATTACATTTCTTCTGCTTGTTTTCTTACCATTGATATAATAATCGCTTTTTCCGTCACGGTCCATTTTTCTGCCGATACTTACTGTGTTTCTGTCGTAGGGAAGTATTTTATCGGTATTATCAAAATTCAGTCTTACTTCAGCTATCTGTGCTCTTCCTATCAGGCTTTCTCCTGCTCCATCATATATTAAACCAGATAAGTCAGGGGCCCTCATTCTTTTACTTCCCAATTCTCCAAGAGCAAATTGCATTGCGTCTAAAATATTGCTCTTCCCGCTGCCATTAGGACCAGTTATAATGTTGAAACCAGGTTGGAAGTTGAGCTTGATCGGTTCTCCACCGAAGGATTTGAAGTTTCTAATGAAAACACGATTTATAAATACCACTTAACTCCCCTCCACTTATCTCACATTTTTATGGTTTAATCTAGGTTGTTAACCTAATTGTTTTAACATGTACGTTGAAAGAATTCAAGACTTACCCTTGTTTTAGAGTCAATTTGAATCATATTACGGGGTATTACTAGGTTATTATGGTTTGTAATCTGATACAAGTCTTGAGTTACTCTCATCTCTTGAGATTAATAAAGAATGAACTAATTTTTTAAACTTCCCAATAAAAACTTATATTTATCTATTATTTTCCATACCGTCTTAATCTCTGTTGGTACTCTCTGATAGCTCTCATAAAATCAAGTTTTCGGAAGGCAGGCCAGAAAACATCTAAAATAAATATCTCACTATAAGCGGCCTGCCAGACTAAAAAGTTGCTCATCCTAAATTCCCCTGACGTTCTTATAATTAAATCGGGATCCTGCTGGGGAAGATGGGATGTATAAAGGTGTTGTTCAATAGTTTCCTCATTTATCTCATCAGGGTTAATTTTTCCTTCTTTAACAAGTTTAGCGATTTCTCTGGTTGCATCAACTATCTCTGCTCTACCCCCATATGCAATAGCAATATTTAGGTAAAAGTCACAATAGTCTTTGGTTGCTTCCTCCACTTCTTCAATTAGTGTACCCAAGCGAGCGGGTAGTTCTTCTATTCTACCTATAGCCTTTATGCTTACCTTGTAATTATGTATCCTATCCGATTTTTTTACTTCCTCAAGTGTTCTCTCAAATAGGTTCATAATTTCGGTTACTTCTTGTTCATCTCTCTTGAAGTTCTCTGTGCTGAAACTATATAGAGTAACAGTCTTTATCTCGAGTTCAAGACACCACTGAAGTAACTCTTCTACTTTATTTGCGCCCTTCTGGTGGCCTTCCCAAGGGATTAGACTATGGGATTTTGCCCAACGGCGGTTGCCATCCATTATTACGCCAATATGTTTTGGTTTTGGATTTCTCTCAATCTGCTCTCTTAACCATCTCCGATAAATTTTATATACTCCAAGATATGAGAGCAGTTCGCGTATCATTAGTATTCATAGAGCAGTGATAGATTCTTTAAAACTTTGATGTTTTATTGTTCTTGTCTTAGAGGATTTGTAAAGTAGTCTCTACCGAATTGCCTGTAAACAAGTACTATTATGATTATTGTCGTTGTTACGCCAGCAACTGTATAATATATCAATGGGGAAAATAAGGTCAATGTAATCTCAGGATCCTTAAGGATCTTGGCTGACTCTAATACTATTAGTCTCATCCAGAATAGGAAAACTATTCCGATAAAATTTGTCCAGATTCTTTCCCCCTGTCTGCGTATATAATGGCTAGCTGCATCTCCAATAATTGATGCTGCAATTCCTAGGGCAATCAGATCGGTACCCTTCTCGAGAAAAGCTCCAAATAACATAGGAAAGTTTGAAGCCCAGAAAGACAGATTTGTTAATGGCTCACTTGGCTGGGGAACAAACTTCCAAGCAAAGATGACTCCTTGATAAGTTCCAAGAATTGCCAGTAAAATTCCTAGTCCCGAGCTGATTAAATTAAGCCAAGTCTCTGCTGGAGGAAGCCTTGGCCGTAGCTCCGATAACTTCTCATCTAGACCGAAGCCTTTCAGAAAAAGCACTATGCCCAAAACAAAAGTAATCATCATACCCGCGTTTTCTACTTGACCGGAAGCTATTAGAAAGCCCAGAATCACAAGTATTATACCTGGTACCCCTAGGCTTATCCTTGCATACTGTGGGTCCTCCATGAGCATCTTTACATACCTTAAAACTACTGCCCAGGTCTCCTCTATCCTCTCACTGTGTTTTACAACTACGTGATGAATACTGTTTATTGGGATCCTGCTTTGAATTATTGGTACTAGTTCTGCGTCTGAATACCCGTCAGTGACTAATATTACTCCATTAGCGTTAAACTCGGATACTACCTCATTGAGTTCAGATATCATCTTCCTGTCAGCTACTATTCCTCCTCTTGTATCTCCTGTTATTGTAGCGACTTGAAAAATCTCGTTGGGATACTCTTTTGATAATTGCTCTTGTAGGTTAACGGCTCCGAACATTGCGTTAGCGTCTGCTTCCTCAGGATCTGCGATGGCTAGTGCTGTAGCAGCTTGAATTACACCCTCTCGCCCTAATATAGGAGTATCTATCTTAGCCTTAACTCCCACATCGTTGTCTCCATCGATGCAGATTATGAGCGTTCGCTCCTGTTTAGCCATTTGCTCCAACCTATACTCTCATTTTATTATGAATAAATATATAGATTATACTAGTAGATAAAAAGGGGATTTATTATATATCCAAGTCAAGAGCTTCTTTAAGCCCCTTATATCTATTTCTTATAGTTACCTCTGTTACTCCTGCAGCGTCTGCTATGATCTTTTGTGTCCTCTTTTCCTCGCACATATGACATGCAATATAGAGTGCTGCAGCTGCAAGACCCATGGGGTCTTTTCCAGCTGTTTTCTTCGCCTTAGTGGCTTTCCGGAGTATCTCTATGGCTTTTTGCTGCGTCTTTTCTCCAACACCTACGATTGCGGCGATTTTTGGTACCCTTAATTTAGCATCAGGGTTGGGCATATCCATTTCAAGTTCTCTTAAAATTAATCGATAGCAGCGTGCTATATCCTTTTTATCTATAGGGCTCTGTTTGCTAATCTCTTGTAGTGTTCTCGGTGTTTGCGTCATCCGGCAAGCTGCATATAAGCTGGCAGCCATTATTGCACTAATGCTTCTTCCTCTTACAAGTCCATTCTCTAGAGCTCTACGATAAATTACAGCTGATTTTTCTTTAATACTAGACGTTATATGTAATTTATCAGTAAGTCTATCAAGTTCCGCCATCGCCTGTGCGAGATTTCTGTCCATACTGCTATGGATCCTGCTCCTAATCTGCCATTTTCTAAGTCGGAGCATCTGTAGCTTAGTGTCTAAGGGAACCTGTCTACCGTAGGAGTCTCTGCTTATACGACCTATAACTGTAGTCAATCCTTTATCATGAACTGCAAAACTCATTGGGACGCCAACCCTACTCCTATCTTCTTTCTCTCCAGGCGTAAATGCTCTCCACTCTGGGCCGTCATTAAGCATAATATCCTTCATGACAAGTCCGCAGACTCCACAGATCAATTCTCCAGTCTGAGGATCCTGGATGATGTTTGTGCTTTTGCACTCGGGGCATACGTCCTCTTGGTTTAGGATGTTGCCTTTTTTCTTCATTTTAAACTCTCTTACTGAGTTCTTCCCTTCGCAGAATCTTATTCTCATAAGAGATTCAGAGAACTGGTCACACGGGCAATTGAGACCGGAATAAAAGAGTATTTAAATTTTTCGGAAAAATTTATGATTGTGTTCATCTTATGTTTATTTTTATGCTTGTATGGTTAATAGTTGTGAAACTATTTGATCGATTGAGAAGTCTTCTTAATTGAATCACTGGGTTATACTTTTATTTATGTTGGTTTGTATGGTTGATGCAAAGCCCGGTCGTCTAGCGGTCAAGGATAAGGGCCTCTGGAGCCTTGGACGAGAGTTCGAATCTCTCCCGGGCTATTTATATTCCCGTATTATAAGTTTAGACCAGAATTTGTTTGTAAACTGCTATCATGTTGATAAAAAATATTTTAATTATTTTTGAATAATGGATATTATCTGAAAGTTTTAAGGTTTTTTAAGAATTTCTCCTCATCAGTTTCAATTCTATTTTTAATCGCTTTCCATGTTTCTGAACAGTTCTTATAATCAACATCAACTAGGTTGTGTATATGTTGGTCTAGTTTCTTTTTATTTTCATCGGTGACTTTTATCCCGGCTTCGGAAAATAATTCTTTCATTTTTCGATATCTAAAGTAGCAGGTCATTTCAAATCTAGATAGGGTTTATTTCTTAAATAAGTCTCTCTACTCGGAAGAATTTAATCAGCAGCCTCTATTATACCATCTGGAGAATTTCATTGGAACTTGAATTCGTAAAAGATAATGTGGGCTTCATCAGAGATGTGGTAAATATTGGCATTATACGGGATAATGAGGATGTCATTCTTGTCGACAGTGGCTTAGATAAGAATACTGCTAGAGATATTAGGAAAACAGTCGAGAAATCAGGGTTGAATATTAAGGCTATCATAAACACTCACAGTCATGCGGATCACTTTGGTGGAAACGATTACCTTGTTAGAAACTTAGACGTAAAGGTATATGCACCCCAGATAGAAGCAGCTATCATCCAGAATCCTATACTTGAACCCATATATCTATTCAATGGTGCTAAGCCCATAAATAATCTTAGAAACAAGTTTGTATTAGCAAAACCTTCACCCGTCCATCATATTGTTGAACCAGGAAAAACTGTGATTCATGAATTGGAGCTAGAAGTCATATCTTTACCAGGTCACAGCTTTAACCAGATAGGAATTCTATATGAAGGAGTCTTTTTCTGTGCTGACTCAATTTTCAGTGAATACGTTATAGAAAAATACAAGATACCTGTTTTACATGATATAGGTAGCCAGATTAAGACCCTGAATAAACTAAAAAATAATCAATATGATTTCTATATTCCAAGTCATACAATCCCAACTGATGATATATCTGAGCTTATCAAAACAAATAGAAGAGTAATTGATAAAACTATTGAAGTTATCAAGGACTTTCTCTTAGAACCAAATTCTACTGAGGAAGTAATAGTTAGTCTATGTAATGGCTACGGGCTGGAGCTGAACGGTGTTCAACAATATTACCTAATTCAGATGACTGTCATGGCGTATCTTGGGTACCTGAAAGAGAGAAAAGAACTAGAGATAATTTTTGATGATAATGAACTTTTATGGAAATTAAGCAATTAAAACAAAACCATATAATCTTATCATTATGAACAAAATATCTTAATCCATGGAACACAGTATCCTTGAGATTACTGTAAAGGAAATACATAGACAATATGCAGAAGATAGAATAAAATCAGTGGAACTAACTAAAGCATATCTCAAGAGGGTAAGATGTTTTGATAAAAAATTGAACTCGTTTGCAGTCCTCAACTCTAATGCATTAAAAAAAGCAAAAGAACTTGATGAGTATTTGAGAAAAAAGAAAAAGTTTCTGCCACTACATGGTATTCCTCTTGTCGTAAAAGACAATTATGACACTCATGACTTACAGACTGCTGCTGGGAGCCTAGCCATGAAGGGATCAATCCCCCCTGATGATGCTTTTCAAGTTAGAAAATTAAGGGACGCAGGGGCTATCGTCTTAGGAAAATCCAATATGGCTGAATGGGCATTCAGCCCATATCAAACAGTAAGTAGCATACTCGGGACAACGCACAACCCATACGACCTTGATAGGGTGCCAGCGGGATCAAGCGGAGGAACAGCTGCAGCTATAGCGGCAAATCTCGGCGCTATAGGTTTAGGGACGGACACAGGTAATAGCATACGAGGTCCAAGCAGTCACTGCTGCCTTGTGGGTATACGGAGTACTATGGGGCTCACAAGTAGAGATGGAATAGTACCCCTTTACCTTAGAAATGATATAGGCGGTCCAATGTGCAGGACTGTAGAGGATGCTGTGAGGATTCTAGATGTGATTGCTGGGTATGATCCCTTTGATCTCATAACTAAGCATTGCAAAGGAAAGATACCTAAAAGTTATCTCACTAGCCTAAAACTCGATGGTTTAGAAAATAAAAGAATAGGGGTACTCAGACATTTTACTGATAAACCAACCACAGATAAAGAAGTATTAGACTGTTTTGAAAAAGCAATAGATGACCTAGACGGGAATGGAGCAATAATAATTGATCCATTTGAGATCCCTCTTCTGGAAGAACTAACAGAAGATATTTGGTACAATACTTTCAAAAGGGATCTTAATGAATACCTGAAGTCTCTAACAAATCCACCATATAGCAACCTCCAAGAGATAGTTGAGAGCGGACTCTATAGTAAATATATCAAAGAGAGACTGAAAAACATGGTAGAGGCAACCGAACCTACATGTAGTGATGTGTATACTGAACCTAAGAACGTAAAACTAAGAGACAATATCAGGAACAGAATGAAGTACCATAAGCTGGATGCCTTTATTTATCCAACATGGAGCAATCCTCCTCGATTAATAGGAGATCTAGATAGCCCCCATGGAGACAATAGTCAAAAGATACCTCCCCATACAGGATTTCCTGGATTCAATGTACCTATGGGTTTTACATACAGAAATCTACCCGCAGGTCTTCAAATCGTTGGTGATCTATTCTCAGAACCAAGGCTAATAGAGATAGCTTATGCTTACGAACAGGCTACGAAGCATAGAAAACCACCTGTACTATTCCCCTTTATTTAGAAACAGTGACTTCTAGGAAATATCGAAAACTATTTGAATATTAAAGAAAAAATATAACTTTATTTATGACTGCTAATCAGTTTTTCAATATCTACGCTAGGTGATTTTTGTTTATATAAAGGTCCTTTTTCCAGCATAGGGAAGGCTTTCGAGTAATCCTCTCTCTTTTCTTTGTACAGTACTCCTATTGGGATCCTATCTCCCCACTCTAATGCTTTACTACATGCTACTTCAAAGTCTTCTACATTGTATCCTTCTTCCTCATCAAGCTTGTAAACACGTTCCCTGTAGAATTCGTATGTATTTACTCTGTTCCAAGCAACACAAGGCTGCAGAACATCTACAAGAGCGAACCCTCTGTGCTGTATAGCCTGTTTCATTATCTCTGTACTGTGCTTTGCGTCCCCAGCAAATACTCTACTCACAAAAGTCGCTCCCCCTGCAAGCGCTTGCTCAAGAGGGTCAATGGCGATCTCAAAAATTCCTCTAGGAGATGTTTTGGTGACCATTCCCTGTTTGCTTGTTGGACTTGCCTGTCCTGTTGTTAATCCATATATTAGATTATTATGGGTGATATAGGTTACATCTATGTTCTTTCTCGCTGCATGGGGAAAGTGCCCCATTCCTATGTTGTATGCGTCCCCATCTCCAGCAAATCCGATAACGTTCAGTTGATGGTTACTTAGCTTTGTAGCAGTTGCTGCAGGTAATACTCTACCATGAATAACGTGAAGACTATTAATGTTCAGATAATCTGTTATCTTTCCATGACATCCAATACCGCTAACAGCGACGACTTCTTCAGGCTTCAAACCCAGCTGACTTATAGCCTGTTTCACTGAAAGTAATATTCCGAAGTTACCACAACCAGGACACCATGTGTTCGTGGCCGGAGTGTCTAATTCTTTTACCGTTACCATTAAAGAGCCTCCTTTACTTTTTGAGCTATCTCATCAGGGTTGAAGGGACGTCCATCATACTTGTTTAGCTTGTGCTTGAATGTGAAACCTGTGTTTAGTTTAATCAGGGTTCCCAGCACATTGCTCCTGTTATTCTCGATAAGAATGGATTTATCATCAAGATAATCTCTAAGTCCATCAGGGAAAGGCTCCATTACAGTTAACGTAATATAACGTGGTTTGATATCTTCCTCTTCTAATAGTTTCATAGCCTCAAACGAGGGGCCTCTCACTCCCCCCCAGCCAATCAACGTAACATCATAATCTTCAGTTCCATACACTTTGATTGGTTCAAGTTCCATTATCGCTTCCTTGATATGAGGTTCTTTGCTGAATCTTTTATCAACCATCTGTGCCGCTGGACCCGGATCAGCTGTAGTCCATCCCCGTTCTTTATGCTCATTACTATTAGCAAAAACAAGAACATCTTCTGTACCTGGGAAGGCTCTAGGAGATACCCCATCTTCTGTTATCAGATATCTCTTATACTCCTCTTTTTTCTCCCACTTTTCAACAATCTTTCCGCGATCAATATTAATTTTGGAATAATCAAAAAGTTCAGTGGTGTAGTGGCTCTCAACCAGCGTCTTATCCGTAATTATTAATACAGGGATCTGGAATTTTTCCGCTAAATTAAATGCCTCAGCTGTCAAGAAATAACATTCCTCAACATCACTTGGGGTCAAAACAATTCTCTGAAACTCTCCATGAGCCCCATAAACAGCAAATAAAAGATCACCCTGCCCACTATAGGTTGCCATACCGGTACTCGGTCCTGGACGTTGGGCCACCATAACAACTATGGGCGTCTCTGACATAGCTGCAAGGCTTAGTCCTTCGGACATAAGGCAGAAGCCTCCTCCACTTGTAGCAGTCATCGCTCTCACTCCAGCATAGCTAGCACCAATCGTCATTAGCATTGCAGCAATCTCGCTCTCCGGCTGGATCACCACCATCTCTGTACCCTTCTGCTTTTCGACCATATAATGAAGAACGGGGCTTGCTGGAGTCATCGGATAAGCAGAGTAAAACTTACATCCCGCTGAAATTGCACCAAGAGCGATAGCCTGATTACCAGTTAACCAGATATTCTGATGATCATTATCAGACTCCATAATACAATTAAAACTGTATTCATTATCGGAACAGTGATCATAGCCCCTCTGTACAGCTTCAGTATTCATCTCAATAATATCCTCTCTCCCTTCGAATGCCTCAGATATAACTTCTTTAAGAAAATCCGGATCCAACCCCATCAAAGCAGCAGCTCCACCAAGGGCAACTGTATTAATCATAATCTCTGGACCACCCAACTCCTTTACAATCTCCTTCATGGGAACAGGATAGAATTCAACGTCATCTCTCTTGATCTCATCATCCTCAAAACTTATTCCCTCGTCATGGATGATGCCTCCACCACTATTCATCTCATCTAGATGCTGAAAGATAGTATCCTTATTCAAAGCCACCAAAAGATCAGTCTGCCAAGTCTGACTGTGGACCTTTCTACTTGATGTTCTCAGCTGGTAATAGTTGTGACCTCCCCTGATTAAAGAAGGATACTCGATGTTACCATAACAATGGAAACCGGCTCTCATCAAAGCCTTACCAAGAAGCTCACCCGCCCGGTTGACTCCCTGCCCAGCCTCTCCACCAACAATAATGGAGACTGTATCATCGTACAATCCTTTACACTTCATTAAACTTACTCCCAATTTATCAGAATAAGAAGAAAAATGAAGGATGGGATTTAAGGATTGGTCCTAAACATACACTATCTCTAAAAAGATTTAAAAAATACCAGAGTTGGTCTATTGGAGTGGTTAAAATGCCAACAGTAATAGTAGATAAGGAACTTTGCGATGGAGACGCAGTATGCATCGACATCTGTCCAATGAACGTATACGACCTAATAGATGGACAGGCTTCTCCTGAGAGAGCTGATGACTGCATAATGTGCATGGCCTGTGTAAACGCCTGTCCCAACCAAGCAATAACCGTCGAAGACTAATAATCTTCATTTTTTTCTAA
>CAZLHX010000034.1:0-23424 GCA_964559475.1 uncultured Candidatus Bathyarchaeia archaeon
AGCGGAGAACCAAAAAAGGAACAAACGAATAGATGAACATGCCCCCCCTCCCCCCTGTCCCGTGTGTGACTTAGTATGAGACTCCTCAAGAACCGAAGAGAGTCAAACTACCCAGGGTTTCCCTTATACTCTCCTTTGATGCATGCATTTTCAAGAATCTCTACGTCACGGGCACTAGCACCTCTACGTCCCTTGAGTATATCCCCAAAGATCTCCTGGAACTCCTCCTCATCCCCATCCCATGCTCCGAATAGATCCATTATACTATTCTTTCCCTCCTTACGACCAACATCTCCTAAAATTACGTCTCTTAAGCTCTCTCCCTCACGCCTAGAAGCATTTAAACGTTCATAAGCTTCCTCTGAGACCGTAATCATCTTACCCAAGTCTACCATGAACGTTTCAAATCCAGTTCAAATAAACCCTTCTACAGCCATACATGCGAAAGCCAAGGAGCCCCACAGTAAAATAAAACCAAACAAAATATGCATGCATGACCTACACCCACTCCTCACCTTACCACCCCCCCGGGTTGCATGCATCATCCTTCAGATCTGATGAGGGATAAGGATAAATATGGGGAATTTAACCAATATTGGGGATTATCAATGGAAGTGGAGGTTAAAAAAGTGGATGCACAGGGACGGGTATCCCTCCCCCCGGACTGGAGACATGAAACACTCGATGAAAAACGGGAGGTAACCATACAACGGGAGGGAGACGCCCTAATAATCAAACCCAAGCCAAAGTCAGACCTCACAGAGTACTTCGACTCCATAACGGTGGACGTACCACCAGAGGCCTTCAAGGACCCTCGCAGTCTACGGAAAGCACTATACGAGGCACAAGGATGAGGTTCCTAGACTCCCCCACCTTCCTATACGCATACCTAAAACCATCAACAGACCCCCCACCAGAAGTTGCCCATGATAAAAAGGTAGCTCAAACCATCATCACAAGGGTAAACAGCGGAGAACAAACGTTAACCACAGCCACCCACATATCAGAGATCTCAAACATACTCGAATCAAGAACAACCCAGAAGGAAGCATTAGCCATAACCTCAAGCATCATAGAATCAGAAAACATTGAGATCACCCCCGTAGACGTGGTTAAGATCAGAAACGCAGTTCACATAGCTGAAAGATTCTACATTGGAGTAAACGACCGGTTAGCCATGGATGCGTCTAGCTAAAAAAGTCTCACGGAAATGCATGCATTCCAAAACATTGTTTCTCATATCATGTTTGGGCTTCTTCAGGGTCTCGGATATAGATCAAGGAGGCTGTGAGGGATATGAGCACTGAGATGGTGATGAATATCCAGGTGTAGATTGGGTTGGATGCATATATGTAGCCTCCTATGATGGACATTAAGACCACCGGGATGATCAACACGTACCCCATACCGGGCCCACCTGTACCGCCACCTGTAGCACCGAGAAATACGGTGCCCCTGCCTATAGCTGCCATGGTTCTTCCCCTTATATCCCTCGGGACCGTGTCAGCCATCAAAGCTAGGGAGGCAGGGATCATGATTGCGTTTGATGCGCCTATAAGAGCCCTGATCACCAGCACCTCAATGAAGCCATCAGCGAATATGGTGAAAGGTACGGCAGCTAAAGCAAGGAAAAGCGAGGCAGATAATGATCTGGCCCTCCCATACCTGTCAACTATTGCTCCGGCCGGGACGTATAAGAAGGTCCTAAGAGCCGTTTCTACAAGCAGTATTGTCCCCCACTCTACAGAGGAAAGGTTGATCTCCTCTGTAACGTATACGACCCAGAAAGAACCACCCACGGCGTTCGACATGAAACTAAGGGTCATTATCACGGCCAAGGCCTTGACGGTAACTGGGAGGCTGCTGATGAGACCGGGTATCCCACGGTAAGCCTCCCTGAATATACAGGGTATCTCAGATAAGCTGAAGCCCACACCATGACTTTCAGCAGTCTCCTTCAAGAAACGGAGATGGATTAAGCCGCTCACCATGTAAACGGTGGCCAAGGCCCCGTACAGCATTCTCATTCCAAACTCGTTTCCATAAATGCTGAGGGCCACCCCCGCTATGTAGGGAGAGAAGAGGGACAGGAAAGAAGAGATGGTGTTCATGGATGCGAACCCTAGTCCCCTGTTCTCCGGGTCAAGGGAGTCGGCTAATAAAGCTGAAAAGGGAGGAAACTGGAAGACCATGAACCCCTGAACCAGGGATCCGAGGGCAACCCATCTCCAACTGGGCGCAAAAACGTACATCAAGTAGGAGGCCCCGGATAGAAAACTTGCAGAAGCTATGAGCTTAACTCGTCCCCCGACATCCGCCAGGTGACCTGCTATGGGGAACATGATAAGGCCAGCTAAGGGTCTAAGGGAGTTGATGAAGCCTATCTGAGCTGACTCACCACCCAGTGCTAATATAAAAAGTGAAGCATAAGGAAACGCCATGCTCCTACAGAACATACCCAGAGTCTGGGTAACCGTTAGAACTAGTACATTCCCCTTCATAAACCCTAAAACGCGTTGGATACCCTGCTCTTCTGACATATTAGCATACCAACTTTGAAGCCTTTCCCATCACACATGAGCCAAGCCCTTATAAAATCAGCGTAAAAGTTTCTACTTAAAGCGTTCCTTTAAGGCTTTCTGAGCAAAGTACCTGATATCTCTCTCTGGCTTATGGCTGGTTCCCCAAGCCTGTGCCTTACACTCATGCATACCACTAAGATTTAGATTACAATTAATATAGTACAATGTAAACCCATTATTTCACGCCTCTTCAGATATCCAGAAAGCTCCCGTCGACTATATGAACCTGGACCTTTGCTTCTCTCCTCTGATGAACCCCTTACTGAGTCAAATTAAAGCTACTACAGTAACCATAAAGGCAAATATATGAACAAATGAACAATACTCCCCCGCCCCCCTGCCCCGTGCGTGACTTAGTATAAGACTCCTCAAGAACCAAAGAGAGTCAAACACCCAAAGTTTTCCCTTATACTCTCCTTTGAAGGTCCCACCCAGAACATCTACGCATCAACTTAGATAACATGTGATGCACGCATACCAGGTTACGTATTACATCTTGTGCTACAACATGTTTATATTCTGTAACCCGGTGTCCATGGTGTGTCGTCTACATACACCATCAGGATCCCAGAGGAGCTTAAGAATAGGATGAGGCAGACCGATCTGGTCTGGAGTGAGGAGATAAGAGCCTTTATCGAGCACAGGATAAACTGCCTCAGACTCATCGACGTAATAGACGAGGTCAGCGAGAGAGCACAGGAAAGGACACTGAGAGTTGACTCCACAGAGCTGATACGAGAGGACCGCGAACGATGAGCCTACTCCTTGACTCAAGTATCCTGGTGAAACTGGTGGTCAACGAGCAGGGCTCCGAGAAGGCGAGAGAAACGGTCAAGAAACACCTTCGAGAAGGATACCGTTTAGATACAGTTGATCTGGCCTTACCCGAGGCCCTGAACGCGCTGTGGAAACACGTAACAATTCATAGGGACCTGGATGAAAAACAGGCAGAGCATGTTCTAGAGGACCTCATGAAGATCTGGGTGAGCCTGAACGTTGTCTCAAGCCATGAGGTAACTCAAGAAGCTTTTCTGATAGCCGTAAGCAATAGCTTGACTGTATATAATGCATTATTCATAGCGGCAGCCGTGTACCAGTCAGCCAAACTTTACACAGCTGATGGGAAACTCTTCAAAGCCTCAGCGAAACAAGTCGACTCCCTCCTTCTCCAATAACCCACGCACCCGAAAGCTTCATCACTATGTTGTAACAAACAAAGGAGGGGAAGTAAAAATTATCTTAAACTCATGCATACAATACTGAAGCACAAATATTTCTGGAAAAGTTATAAAAGTATATAATGGTGGAAAACGGGGGTTTTGGTGTGAGCGTAAGCATTAAAGATATCGACGAGAACGCGTACAGAAACCTCAAAGCAGAGGCCATCCGCCACGATATGAGAGTTGGCGAGGCAGCCACTGAGGCCTTCAGGCTATGGGTTGCCTCAAAAAGACAGACGAGTCAAAGAGACCAGGAACGAATGAGAAGAGCAGCGGAAGAGATGGACCGGCTACGAGAAGAAGGAAAAGTCTACTGGTCTGGAGCCGAGGAGATAAGAAAATGGCGAGACAAGAGAAAATAATTATAATTCATCAGTTACCTCAATACAAACCATAGTAAGGACCCAGATACCATTGATAAAGAACACCCACTCGTCAAAAAGAATCCTAGAACGGCTAAAAAAACCACCATCCCTGGGCAGGGTATATGAGAGGCTGACTAGAAGGGAGATCTACGAGGACATTACATAATGCACATAGAGCCAGCGGCTGACTAATATTATTTGAGTAAACTAATGCATAGTCAATAGAAAGCCATGCGTACACATTAAGCGAACAAAAGAACATATCCCCCTCGGGGGACATGCATGTGAGCCTCAAAGGCGTCTTTTCATATAATACGCATCGCCTATACCGTAACCCGTGATCTTCTCCACCGTCTTGAAGCCGTGTCTCTCCCAGAAAGAGTGGCTCGACTGAACTGATACCAGGCACTGGACATTAAACCCCTTATTCACAGTGTCACGATCAAACTCATCCAGAAGAAAACCCGAGAGACCTGATCCCCGGTACCTTCCGCCAACAGCTATGTCATGCATATACAAACAGTCCTCCTCCCCACTCAACTCAAGCCCAGAATCAAGAGCCTTGATTCTATCCTCAAAATAGGGGTGAAAAAAGACGTACCCTGCCAGCTGGTTCCCGGCGAAGACCCCTATGCATCCATGGGGGTAAGCGTCCATCATATTCTCAAAGGTCTCTTTTCTCTCAACTAGCTCATACCCATAGCACTCCCTCTGTATAGCGAGTACATCTCCCAACATATCAGAGGAAATCAACCGGGTAAATATCTTCATACCTCAAACAACCCCGGTAAAACGGATAAACCTTTCAAAAACAAGTAGAAAAAAATTGGTTGGTTAGTCAGCCATTATGGCTTCTTGTAAGGTGTTCTGGATAATTGAGACACCGATGTCGGACTCGAAGAGGTGCTTCTTACCATCCTTATCCACTATCTCGATCCTGTTACCCTCAGTCTTCTCAAGGCTCTCCACTTCTCCCTTCGGGGAATCCATGATAACCTCATAGTTCTTCCTGAAGAAGCCTTCCTGCTTTAGGAAAAGGATCCTCTCACTGGTCAGGAACAGGTAGCCAAACTCACCGTCTAGCCTTCCCTCATAGTTCTTCTCAATTACTTCATCCTTATCTAGTTTACTCTTGGCGTATTCATACCATTTAGGAGCCAAATTATTTCACCAAGTAAAATTAATAAATCGTGGAATATATACCTTTATTTATTATTTCACATAGAGTATATAGACATATATACTTACTCTGGGAAGGAAGTCCCATACACTCCTCAAGACTAGCTTCAATTCTTATACCCCGGATTAATCAATATAACTCGTGTCTACGTTCACAGGAGACGGGGTCCTCCTTGAGAGGAGAAGGAAAGAGTTCCAAGATTACCTTGAACGTAGAGAGAAAGTTGTAAAAGAAATAGACGGGATCAGGCGTAAGTTACTGGAACTGGATCATGGATACTACAGGGGGGACCTCTCCAAGGTTGCTTACCTCAGGGAGAGAAACCAGCTCCTAAGGAATTCCTACGAGACGGAGGGGGCACCTGATTTTGATCCGGAGAAGTACCTAGATTTCCGATCGCTCGCCCTCCTTGATGAGGGATACTTCAAGGACCAATTATCCACCTTCGAGTACCATGAGAAAACGGGCAACCTCATCGAAGGTTACCTGGAGAATCTCAGACGGGTATCCATCCAGAGAGAGAAGAGAGAGTACGAGCGTGTCCTCAGGGAATCCGCTATGCTTGAGAGGGAGATAGCAGAGGGGGATGAAGTCCAACTCAGCTTATTCCTCGATTACCTGGAGGAGGAGCCAGAGGCTGAGGAGCCCCCACCAGAACCCTCTGTACATGAGTATCAGTGGACGCAGGATCCAGATAGATTAGTACTGGTCCAGAGGCTCCTGTTCCTGGCTACACTGCTTGTAGGTTATTATTTCATAATATCCCCGAACCTGAACTACTACTCCAAGCTGAACACAGTAATCTACTTCACTGTCATAATAGGGGGAATCTACAGCTACCACTATTACATTCACCCAACGTGGGAAGGGTTTGAGCCATACGTCTCCGTGATCATACCTATCTACAATAATGGGGAGCAAATATATCAGGTCATCAAGAGCCACCTCAGATCAGATTACCCCAAGGACAGGGTGGAAATAATCATAGCCAACGACGGGAGCACAGACAGCACTACCAACGAGATACGGCGCGCAATAATGGACTTCCCCTATGCCTATATCAAACACCTATATTACCCTCGTAACCAGGGGAAAAGAAAGATAATACAGGCAGCCTTCCACGAGTCCACGGGAAGCATACTGGTAAGAGCCGACTCAGACACCACCTTAGAAGAGGACAGCCTGAGAAGAATCGTGGAACCTCTCCAATACTCCGAGACGAAGGGAGTCACGGGGCGAGTCTACGTCCAGAACCACACCGGAAACCTCTGGACCAGGATCCAGAAAGTCAGATACAACTACGCCTTCCAGCAACTTTACTCCTTCCAGAACCTGCTGGGAAGCATCTTATGCCTCCCGGGGTGCTTCAGCGCCTACAGCCGTGAAGCACTGGAACCCATAATAGATGGATGGGCAGAGGCGAAGCCAACCTTATCAGAAGACAGGCAGATGACTCACCTCCTGCTAGAGAACGGGTACAAGACGGTCTTTGTGAAGCAAGCCATATGTCACACCACTGTCCCAGACAGCTTCAAAGGATACACCAGTCAGCAGTTGAGGTGGGGAAAGGCTAACCTCCTCCAGCAGCTCCGAGCCACCAGGTTCATGTACAAGAAAAACCCCAAGATCTTTCTGTTCTACCTTATAACCTACCTCATATCACTGACTACGCCCTACGCCATCATGCGGATACTCCTCATAACCCCCAACTGGAGAAGATGGCTAACTATCGTAACCCTTGCATCCCTGGGAAGAGGACTGGTAACAGAGGGAGCCAGCTTAAACGCCCTCTTCGCAGTCCCCCTCTTCTACTTCCACTTCCTACTAGATTTAATAAAAATGCCACTGGCAATGCTAACCCTAAACAAAGAAGATTGAAATTGTAAATAATAGGGTTCATTTAATACTGCATGCAGTAACATTTAGACCTTCCAAGAAAGATATATTTCAGTCCTTTTCTATCTAAAACTATCTTGGGAGCTACTTTTTCGTGTAAAACTTCTTACGGCTAGGAGATAGCTTCTCTACGGCGTACCTTAGCATAGTTCTGGGCATCCTACGACTATGTCTCATGAGGAATTCCTCTAAGACATTTACATCTTTTTTACCTACTTCCCTCAAGACCCAACCTGACGCTTTGTGGATTAAATCATGTTCATCATCGATCAGGCTCTCAGCTAATGCCAGGGCATCGTCTAGCTCTCCTCTGGCTATGAAAGCAAAAGTGGATACTATGGATATACGCCTCTCCCAGAGAACCTCACCATCAGCCATATCGTATAACAGGTCTCTGGGTCTGTCAACAAGCCATTCTCCCAGTATCTTAGGAGCACTGCTGTCAACTAGATCCCAGTTATTCACGTAAGCAATATTCTCAAGGTATAAGTCAACGATCTGTTTTCTAGTCTTATCATCACCTTTGTTGAACTGCTCAACCAGGATGAAAAGCGCCGTCAACCTGTGTTCATGTACCTTACTATGTAGAAGCAACCTGGAATCAGGTAAAGATAATTCCTTGTACTTCTTGGCTACTCGGCTCTGGTCAGGTACACGGACGCCGATGAAGAGGTCTCCTTCCCCATATTCTCCCTCACCTGTTTTGAAGAACCCTTGGAGCCTATCCGCGTACACCGGATCAGAGACACTCTCCAGGTCTGCTTTCACCTGATCAGAAGTCAAAGTTCACATGTCCTAATTAATGCCAGTAAGAGGAGTTAGTTGCTGTGAGTCACATAGTATATTTTCTGGGAGATCTTCCAGCTTCCACCCCTCTTTACCAGGTTAAAGTAGTCAGTTCCCCATAACGTCTGATCTCCAACAATAAGCTCAAAGTCAAGCCTAATGTTTCCCACATTCCCAACGTAACTAACAGTATACCCCAGGGGTATCTCTTCAGTTGCCACCCCTTCCCGGTGTCTCTTTTGGATCCTCTTCACAAAGTCTTGAATAGGAATATTTGACTTAGTCGCATCATCCTCATTAGCATTGATAACAACCGAGTCAGGGTAGAACGCTTTATCAAACCACTTCTCCTCACCCGTCTTTATTGCTTTAAAATAATAATCCACTGTAGCAAGAAGAGCTTCCACTTCTTTCGAGTCCATCTCATTACAAAACAAGGGAATTAATCTTATATACTTTAGTCACGAGTCTCACCAATTTTCTAATAAATATGAATGTATAGCTAGTCAATTTTATTTAATTGGAGACACAGTGAGACGTCGAGTATTTCTTCCGGTCATTGATGAAGATGTGAAGGATTATCTGGAAGAGATGAGGTGACTTAAAAAATCAGGTTCAGGTTACGAAGCCCAATAGAGGCTCTTAATAACCCGAAAAGAAGAGGATAAAATAACAAGATTCTTCCATAGTTCTGGAATCTCTTTGACAGGTATGCCGTCAGCCCAGTTATAACCATGATTAATACCAAATCTATAGTGAACCATAATCCTGTTCCCATCAACCAACTAGCTATAGGGTTAGCCTCTACGAATCCCAAGCTCAGACCATACCTGGTAGAAAACTGATCCAGTAAAACACCAAATACTAGAAAAGAATATGCAATGACTTCCTTAATGTTTAATGTATAATGGTGTTCCATGGTACTCCTATTGAATAATAATATAGAACACTATAATATCTTATCGAGTAAACGCTCTGAAACTATTTGTTATACGATAGGTTTGTATTAATATTACATTGATATAATGCTATCTGAATTAACATGAAAAACGCAAAAAAAGAGCACCTAAAAGATATGACTTGTCTGCAAGATATGGTACACACAAAGAAAGATATCCCCTCCAGTCAAGTCAAGGTTAACCCAGGTATACATGGGTTAACGCAAACGTGATAAAAATGCCGAGAAATAGCAGCAATCCAAAGACGGTGCTCCTCGCCACAAGGATCACACCAAAGATCAAGGCAATAGTAGAGCAGATGGCTATTAGAGAGGGATTAAGCGTCTCGGAGTGGCTTAGAAACCTTATAGTCATGGAACTTAAGAAGAGCGAAGCCCTTCCCTCTGTCCTTAAGATCCCAGAATACGACATGATTATAGACCTAAACAGATAAATCAACAAACTAGATAGAGACATAGCCTTTATCTAGCCAGTTATTTAATATTTTTCATCTAATAAATAATAATAGAACAAGGATAAAATATCAATTATTGAAACACTTTATGGGGGTATAATATAAAGATGAAAAAAAATTGAGAAAACAAGTTTTTTCTTATCAATACAAAAAACGAGAAAAATTGATCAAAAATTTTGATCAAAATGTATTGATTAATATGAATAAGTATCTATAATTCTGTGATCACCTAAAAAATTAACATTTACGCATCACATTTGTATAATTAACTCGAATAGAAAAATTATAAATTAAAATCTACAATGAAAGTAAAGGTGTATAACAATTAAATTTGGAGCCTTTATCTTAAGGATCATAATCGAGTTCTTATTTTACCTGTCTTTTGTGTTATTTTTCCTATTTAGCTTTGTTTCAATAATTGAATGTCTACCATAAAATATACTAATGTTTGTAAATAAACAATCTGACATGTGTATTTAGTGGATTAATTATCTGATTGAATGTTAGTGTATGTGCCCCACAAAAAAGTATTCTTTAGTAATTAACTATTTCTCGATAGAAATAAGGTAACCAGTAGTAATGCTGCTAGAACAGCGCCCACCGTGAACCCGGGTATACCTCCGCCTCCGTCTTCGGGTTCCTTTGAATCAAGATCTGCCCATGAGCTCCATCCATGGAGATTACAGTGTACACGGGCACGGAGGCTCTCAATGTCCTCTGTAACCTCATAGGTCTCTGTAAAGGTGGTCGATGACTGGGCTTCTTCTAATTCGATGGTTTCCACTTCTCCGTTCACCTCTAACTCTATCTCATCAATGTAATGACTTGAAGAGGGATTACCATGTCGTATCCCTATACTGAGAGTATCCGTCTCCTCACCAAAATCCAGTGAAGTTACTGTGGGTACATCCGCATAGACGTTTATTATGAATACTCCAAATAAGGCAATGAAAATTAAATTAAAATAAACAAGTTTCTTCCGATTCATTCGTATTCATGAAAACATGGGATAGCATTGAATATTAACCTAAGCAACTCAGAGTCTAGTAACTAATAGAAGACTTCTCGTCATTAATTTGATGCAACCGTATAGCAATGACTTTGTGAATTGACCAGTTATAATTTTTAAGACTAAGGGTATGTTCAAGTAAATATGAATCCAAGGTCAAACAAAAAAGAATACGATGTGGTAATAGGAAAAAACATAATGGTGGAAACGCGGGATGGCATCAAGCTGGCGACAGATGTATACCGCCCCGCTCTCAGAGAAGAACCACTCAACGAGAGACTGCCCACGGTACTCCAGAGAACCCCATACAATAAAGAAGCCCCATTACTAGTAAAACAGCTTGGAGAATGGTACAGCAGCAGAGGGTACATTGTCGTCATCCAGGACTTTCGTGGACGCTTTAACTCCGAGGGAACCTTCTACAAGTACGCGGATATGGGTGAGGACGGGTACGACACGGTAGAGTGGATTGCAGAGCAAGAGTGGAGTAACAAAAAAATAGGCACCATAGGCACCTCCTTCATGGCACACGCCCAAATAGCACTAGCCTGTAAGTCTCCTCCTAACCTCACAACTATGATCATAAACCAAGGAGGCTTCTCGAACGCCTTCTTCAGCTCCTGCAGACATATGGGGGCTCTAGAGCTCCGTCAGATGACGTGGGCTCTCTCAGCCGCGAAAAACAGCGTAGAAGCAGCCGAAGACCCGGTCATTAGGGCAGCTTTGGAGGATCTAGATCCTGCTGATTACCTTGACCCCATGTTAGGAAACCTGAAAGAAGGGCAAAGTCCCTTAAGGCATGTACCGAGTTATGAGAAATTCTACTTCGACTTATTAACTAGAGCTGTTTATGATGAATACTGGAAAAAGATAGGCTTATGCGCAGAAAACTACTATGAGCAGATACCAGATATACCGGTTCTTCTTCTCGGAGGATGGTACGACTCCTATACACGGACGACAAGTGAACTATACACAGGTTTATCTCGTATTAAGAAAAGCCCTATCAGACTCATCTTCGGTCCCTGGGTTCACGGCTGGGACTCGCTGAAAAGGACTCACTCCGGTGAAGTTGAATTTGGTCCTGACTCCTCTATCAAGGGTACAGGTATTGCCTCGACACCTGATGAGCTGGCGATCATGTGGTTTGACTATTATCTGAAAGGCATAGATAATGGTATACGTAAGATGCCCCCAGTCAAGATCTTCATCATGGGTGGAGGCACAGGAGAAAGAACACCTGATGACAAGCTGAGACATGGTGGCTTATGGAGAGATGAGGAAGACTGGCCTTTAGACAGGACAGAATATACTAGATATTATCTGCATAAAGACGGTGAACTAAGCGCTAAACCACCTGAGGGTGAGGTGGAGCCCAGTACTTACACTTTCGATCCCAGAAACCCGGTACCAACCCTAGGAGGGAATATATCCTCAGCAGGGGGGATCATGGACCCAGGTGCCTTCAACCAAGTGGAGAGACCCGGAGTCCTAGGTTGTAAACCACCTTATCTACCTCTCTCAAGCCGAGATGATGTCCTGGTTTTCCAGACTACAAGGCTCATGGAAAATGTTGAGGTTACTGGACCTATAAGTGCTAAGCTCTGGATTTCATCATCCGCTCCTGATACTGACTTCACCTTAAAGCTCATTGATCAACACCCACCATGCCATGATTACCCAGATGGCTTCGCCATGAACCTCACTGACACCATCTATAGAGCACGGTTCCATAGCAGCTGGTCTAAGCCGACACCCCTTGAACGAGGTAAGATCTACCCCCTTGACCTGATCTCTTATCCAACAAGCAATCTCTTTAAAGCAGGTCACAGGATCAGGGTCGATATTTCTAGCAGTAACTTTCCAAGATTTGATATAAACCCAAACACTAGAGAGCCATTAGGACGAAGCAGGATGTTCAAGAACGCCCACCAGAAGATCTACCATGAATCCGAGTACCCATCCCATGTTGTACTTCCCGTGATCCCGAGAAAAATGTGAGTTTAGAAGTATTGAGAAGTAAACTCGTTAATATCATTATATTTCTCAATATACTTTATGGACTCGAATAGCTCATCTGAGACGTCTCTGCTGAAGACGAAGCTAGCGCAATCTGTGAACTTGCCATATATGTCTTCCATTGTCAGTGGCTTCTCAGGGGTTCCCCTTGCATCCTCCGCCAGTCGCTCAATTGGTTCACCGTTTCTCAGTTTGACCTCGATCTTGCTTCGCATCTTCTCCGTACCCATGGCAGCGATCTCTGAGTCATGAAGTGTTTGCACTTTTTTCATCATTTTTCTTACCTCTGGTTTCCTGACGTATTCGTCAGTGTACTCCCTGAGTCCAGCACGTCTTCTGAGCAATATGCTCGATAACCCGAATTGTAGACTGAACTTGGCTTCAAGGCTATTTTCTGGCATGGAGTATCTCAAGGGTTCTAGAATATTGGGTCCAGCCTTTAGATTAACCTCCTCTACTTTTTCTGGAGAAAGATTATGCTCTTCGACGATCTCAAGCATTACGTCCATGGAAGGCTGAGCCAGTGATCCACATGGATACATCTTGATGGTAGCACCTGGATCAACGATGGAGTAGGGATCACCCAGTTTGCCCATTATCTTACCAGGATCATACCCTCCTCCTGCTACCTGGAAGAAACCCCACTCCCCATCCAGCCCGTTCAAGTCAGCAGTGTAACCCATCTTTCCCAGTTTAGAAGACATTATTCCGTTGGAGGCTGCTCGCCCAGCGTGGAGAGGTTTAGTCATGGTCCCAAAGTTAACCCTTATTCCTGACGCGAGGCTAGCGGCTATACCGAGTCCGAATCGTAGCTGCTCCTCATTCAACCTCAACAGAGTACTGGAGGCTGCAAAGGAGCCAAAAGTACCTATTGTACCAGTCGTGTGGAACCCTCTGCGGTAGTGCTCAGGGTTTATCGCCTCTGCGATCTTGCACTCCACCTCGAATCCGGTTACGAAAGCTTCAAAGAATTCTGTTCCACTACAGGACTGTTCTTCGCTTACTGAGAGGGCTGAAGCGAGAGCGGGCACTGTTGGATGAGTTAATAATCCATAGGTTCTATCAGGTGAGGAAGCAAGCTGAGTATCATCATAATCATCAGCGTGCCCACTAGTCCCATTAATAAGGGCAGCATAAACTGATGTAGTTTTTTCTCTGAACCCAAGCACGCTTGAGATGGCTCTAGGATTCTGACTGGAGACGTATTTATGTAACTTTTTGGCACAATCCGTCCTTGACCCAGCGATCATGACAGCAAAACCATCAATAAGATGAATAATCGCCTTTGATCTTACATCCTGGTTGATATCTTTCTCACTTAATAGGAAATCAACTACTTCTGAACTAGCATTTTGGCTCATACAATCAAACAAAAATATACATGAAAGGTTTTGAAACTTTTTATAAAATTAAGTTTCGACGGTCTCAAACTCTGGTTCAGTATTAATCTGCAATGGAAGGACAGTTGGCCTCTCACGGGGGAAAAGTTCAAGCATCCTATCCCTGAGATCCAAGTCCTTTTCTGTAAATGGTGCTGCTTCCTTCTGTACCATTATGACCCTATAGAGGGAAAGTTAGACTGTAAGAGTATCTGATTTTATCAGGTATTTATCTCTGAACTCTTTGCCTAGGGTCAATTCTAGATCCCAGCCATGGTCTTCGATCTCCTCAATTCTGTAGTTATCTCGGAGTTCATCTACAAGTTTCTCTATATCAATCTCATTCCACCAACGCCAGCGGAGATAATGATAAGCTTTTGACAATTTTCCTCAAGTGTGAGTCTCGGTCATTGATATTCCTTACCAAAGGAACTATCTCATATATAAATAGTGAGTTGAAACTGGGTTTTCTAGAATGCAATCATCAACCTATCTCATTTTCTTAATAGATATCCCTTTTTGAGACCTTGAATTTTTAACCCTATTATACCCTAATAATGCAGGAAACTAATAATGAATAGAATTCTTAAAGACCTCAAGGAGTATAAAATCAAGACTAGAGGAGTATTAATAATTGCTTTTATCTGTGTTTTGTTGATCTCAGGTATTGGTTATATCTGGTATAAAGAGACTGATCAGGGATCAAAGTTATTCAGGCGGAGAACCGACTTTATAGGTATTATCAGGGTCAATGAGCCTATTCTGTCCTCAGAAGACTCATTAAAATATGTCTCAATAATAAACAAGGCAATAGTAAATGATAGCATAAAGGCAATAGTTCTCAGCGTTGATTCTCCCGGAGGAAGCGCAAACCAAATAGAGCAAATATATTTAGACTTGCTGGAGCTGAAAAAGAAAAAACCATTAGTGGCTTACATGACTACCGCATTATCAGGAGGATACTATATTTCAGTTGCGGCGGATTATCTTTACACTCACCCTACATCCATGGTTGGTAATGTGGGTGTTATTGGAATGGGACCTGAAACCCTAGTACCTTCTGAGAAAGTTCTTGAGACCGGTCCTTACAAGGCTACAGGGTACTCTAAGCTTCTTTTCCCTTTCAATCTGACCCATGCGCTTGACAAGTTTGAGTCAGCTGTCTTTAACGGTAGAGGAGACAAGTTGAAGCTCTCCTCCACTCAGTTGAGGAAGGGAATGATATATCTGGGAGAAGAAGCTGTTGGGAACGGTATGGCTGATGAGATCGGATCCCTTCAAAAATCAGTGGAAAAATCAGCTGAGGAGGCAGGTTTGAAAGAATATGGTATTGTGGACCTGACTGCCGGGGAGGTTGGTAGCTTAACTTCCAGTAATGGAATTGCTCAAGGTAGAGAAAAACGGGTTTGGAGTGATCTTAATGTAGAGACTCTTAATCAGATCAATAAGCCGCCTGCTGTTTATCACCTTTACCTCCCAACTGGGTCCCTCGTTCACAAATTAAACCAAGATGATAACAAGACTCAAGAAGATGATTTAATTACACCGATAGGGGGCGGCAAAGTCATCATAGATAAAACTCACGGAAATTTGGTATCCATATGGGAGCTTGACATTCTTCTCGGGGAACTATCAATCAGAAATGTATCATTTGGTTTCATCAATGAGTGGGACGAACTAGAGACAGGTCTGAATAATGCTTCATGTCTTATTGTAGCTTCACCCAGTGAGTCTTACTCAGTGAAGGAGGTGGGCATTATTACTAGTTTTGTGGAAAAAGGAGGTCAACTCTTACTATTCTTTGACCCTGCTACTCAGCATGTAGATCTGTCCTCTCTTCATGGTCCTATTAACTCCTTGTCCAACAGATTTGGAGTATATTATCTTAAGGGTTATCTCTATAATCAGGAAGAGCACTTTGGCTTCTACAGAAACATATACATAGAAAAAATGGCGGAAAATAATCTTACGAAAGGAGTCTCCAGACTAGTCTTATTTACCGCTACCTCAATAAAAACGAATAATGGGATTGCATGGACCTCACCAGAGACTTTCTCATCTACCGCGGAGATAGCCAACAACTATACCACAATCGCCACGTCGAATATAAATGGGAGTGTCATTGCTTTCGGAGACATCACATTTCTCATGGAACCATATTGCTATGTTGAAGATAATTACTTGCTAATAACTAACTTGGCTGAGTCAATATCAAACATACAAGTTCAAAATGGTAATGGATTAGATGAAAAAGAGAAAGAAACCTTAGAGGATCCTGATCTTCCTGTTGGGACAGAGAAAGTGTTTGATGAAGAAATTGATGGAACAGTTCAGACTTTTAAATGGTTCAAAGAGAGTGAGACTGAGGTACTTGTAGAACGACCAAACAGTACGACATTATATAATTATGATCCTGAAGGTGCACTCCTGGGCTGGTACTCAGATAATATCAATGTAACTTATGATATACCAGTACCTGAGTCCCCTTATCCACTTGAGGTTGGAGAAACCTGGAGTTATGAAGGAACATATGATATAACTATTGAGGGAGAGACCTTTGAGGGTAAACTAGTAAGCAGGGATGAAGTAACCGGCTTCGATGATGTAGAGGCGGGTAATGAGAAAAAATATCGATGTGCCGAGATCAAGTACAGTATTGAAGATGAAATCACTAGAGAAAGCAGTAAAATTACTATAATAATCACTGGTAGATCTTGGATATCACAGGAAGTTGGCACTGTTAAGGAAGACTCTACGATACAGACCTATGTAGACGGTATATTTGTAAGTGAGGAAAACAGGGAAATGATTCTAAAATCTATCCAGAGAGGGTAAGGCGAAGGCATAATTACTCGAAATATACATTGTTCTTCTCTAACACTTCTCGAAGTTTAACATATTTTGACTCCCCGTTAGTAATTGAATAAAAGTTTGCTTAGAATTTTTTCTTGTTCAATATCTTTTTTAAGAATTCAACCAATTTATGATAGTATAAAATGAACGTAGAGTTGAGACCTGAACTAAAGATATTATATCCTAGAGCAATATTTGGGGGGTTAATGGCTGAGAATCTACCCAGTTCTAAAAAACATCCAAGCTTGGAGCAAGCAAAACGCGACCTAGAGGGTGAGATAAGAGAAGACTACCCGGATGTAGACCAAGACGAGGTGATCAGAAGCTATGATACATACTATAAAAAGTGGGGAAAAACTTACCCCATAGAATTCCAGGTAAAAACAATAAAGGGAGGAAGGAACTTTCCTCAGGTCTCAGCCCTCGTGGACAGCATGTTTTTGGCGGAGCTCAGGAACAGAGTGCTCACATCGGGACACGACCAGGATAAGATCCAATCCAATTTAAGGTTTGATCTCTCCGACGAGGGTGAGACATACTTGAAGCTCAATGGGAAAAAGCAAGAACTCCCAAAAAGCGATATAGTTCTGAGAGACCAGGATGACATCCTAGCTAGTGTCCTCTATGGTCCAGCTAGGAAAACCAGTATTTCAGCAGAGACCACTAACCCATTGTACTTTGCGTGGTGTCCTTATAAGCTAAGTGAATCTACAGTGGAGAATCACCTTATGGAGATTGTCAGGAACCTTGAGTTGGTTTATGGGAGCTTCAAATACGAGACTATAATATTAGAATAAATTCTCCATTTATTCTGCTTAAAATTGTATATTTTACGATTTAGGGCTCTTAAATGAGGCGAAGATTCGATTAAAATAATTGACGTTTACTCACTCATCTGAGGGGTTACATACCCTACATGGCTGCCATATAGCATCTGGCTTTGTATTCTTAAAGAAGACATGAGCATCATGGACGGTCTCGAACTCGAACCAGCCCCCATCTTTCCTCATCTCGTTTATCCCCTTAGATGGGGTTTCTCGAGGCACTCCATAAATACATGAAACTATGTGGAGTTTCCAGATGTTGGTTGAATTGTCAACGTTAAGCCAGAACATAAAGAAATGTTAATTACTGAATAATTAAAACTTACCATGAGCGAAAAGAAGTTGTAAAAAAATTATGCTTCTTCCGACAAATCATTCTGTATTAGATCTTCCTCTGTTCTATATTTGTAGACGGAGTATATAGTGGAGGCTAGTAGACTCAGTATAATTAATAAGGAGAAGAATCCAGTCTTCAGGATCAACAGGTTCTCCGCTCCACCCAGTGTGGATGTTACTCTAATCTGCCCTATTTCACCTCCAGGTGAAAAAAGCCCTATTATGAGTATGAGAATAAGGTAAATGCTTGAGGCTATGCTGGCTGCTTGATACCTTCTACCCTCGGTTAAACCCTTGGCGAATAATAGAGCTGCGTATATAACTCCAATTATTGCAAGTCGTTCTAAGAAGCCCTTTAAGTCAGAGCCCTGAATTTGTACTTTTTCCAGCATTTCCACGGAAAAGGCTCCTGAAAAGAATAGAGGTAAAACTGAGACAGCCAATACAAGAATTGCGTAGAGCAACGTCCCTATTCTAAGCTTCAGGCTCTCCCACCACCTTTAGTACGTTTGTTATTTTGAACAGTTCCCATAGTGTGCTGATATTTAGCTCGACAACCAGTATGCCTTTTCCGTCTTTCAAATCATATTTATCGGCAATATATTCTGGGACAAAAAGAGACATCTCCAATTCATCATCTGCTCCTCCATCTAAAATCAATAATGTTGAGTTGGAAGTAATCATCTCATCATCATAGGAAAATAGAGTGATTTCTATTCCCAATTTTGCTCGCAGAAAACCCATATTGGTGGATTTAGCCGATAAATCAAGTCTTAGGTTCCCTTCCCGGTCTTCCTCTTGAACGAATATTACGTTTCCCTCTGAGATAAAAGAAGATAAAACCGTGATCACAGTATGGGTAGATAGAAAAAGTAGGACTATTGCAGAGATCTGAAATAGACGTACACCAGTTTTAATCTTATCCAATCTCATAAGAAATTATTTTAATACACTTATATGGATTATCGAATATGTTTCATCACTATAATTAATATTACAACATCCTGTGGAAAAATTTGAATTGTTTTTAAAAGATTAGAGATGTTAATCTGGTTTAGTAATGAGTCTAATCTATGAAAAATTATTCGTTACTAATTGGACTTAATATGTTTAACGAGTTATAAAGTATTCATCCCCTTGACACCATTGAGCTTTACCAAACTATCCTAGTTTAACACTCATCAATATAAAATCAGGTTCAATCACTGCTTTCTATTGCGATTTGCTAGAAATGAAAGCTTGTTTTCCCTCAATGAAAGATCGAGAAAATTAACATCCGCATCACCAATATTTCTAACATGAAAAATATAAAGGTCTTATTGACAGAAAATTCATCCCCGAAAACTTTACCCTATTTTTCCTGTTTAGAAAGAACATTCCAATATTAACCATAATCTATGTGAATGCAAGTATGCTGACATTCATTGACATTTTTTAAAAGGGACTACGAAATATATGATGAAAAACTAAGTGATGCCCTTTTTTTGAATATGAATAATATCTATATAGATCCACAGAAAAAATAAAGCCAGTAAGTATTCTTCAACCAGGAATAGATTCGGTTAACGAAAAACTTAGTTTATTTTACAGGATATATATTTCTACCAGCCTTATTTGTATGAATCTTGATTAAGCATGATTTAATGTATTTATTTTCGATAATCTCTTTTAACATTATTCTGGATATTTTCATAGAAAGTGAGTACCTCTAAAGGTTACTGGGAGACTCAGAAAGTCAGAGTACTTCATGTGGATGATAACCAGTTATTACTCTCTCAGGTCAAATATCTCCTAGAGATCCTTGAGCCATCACTTGAAGTTTTTTCCTGTAATGATCCCCTAAAAGCTGTAAATGTACTTAAGAATGATTATTTTGACTGCGTAGTTGTGGATTTTATGATGCCAGGAATTACTGGAATAGAACTGGCAGAAAGAATTAAAGAATCTCAAGAGATCCCAGTTATTCTTTATACAGGTTATGGGAATGAAGAAGTGGCTGAAAAAGCAATAACTATGGGTATAGATGATTATCAGAGAAAAGAAATTAATATCGAGCATTATGAGGACCTAGCAGAAAAAATCATGGCCCTTGCTAAAAAGGAGAGCATATACAAACTATATCATTCGCTTGTTGAAGCAACAAAGGATCCAATAGTCTTCTTAATAGACTCTGAGATAGTTTTCCATAATAAATCGTTTACTGATCTTCTAGAGAGTAAAGAAATCCTTATCGGGAAAAAAATCCACGATTTCCTAGGTATAGAAGAGAAAAGAAATTTTATTGACTGGCAAGGATCCACCGAAAACGAGCCTCTCACTTTCAATATCCAAAAACTCAATTCTAATAGAGTAGAGGTAAAAGGATTCTCAACAAATCTTAACTATCAAGGCCGTGACGCAAAACTCCTTGAACTAAGAAAAGTTGACTCCCCAAAAGAGACGGATAAAGAAATTTCCGATGAGAGATTTCGTAGTCTTGTGGAGGTCTCACCAGATGGTATCATCACACTAAATACCATGGGGTTTGTAACTTTTGTTAACGAAAGGTTCCTTGAACTAACAGGCTTTGAAAAGGAAGAGATCCTAAGTAAGCATATAACGAATATTGGGACTATAAGAAGAAAAGATTTAATGAAACACCTAAAAACCTTTGCACAAATAGTCAGGGGTGATGTACCTAAACCAATAGAGTTTGCCTACAAAAGAAAGGATGGAACACCAGGAGTAGGAGAAGCCCACCTTAACTCTATCAGGATAGAAGGCAAGAGAGAAATCCTCCTAATTGCTAGAGACATCACACATCAGAAGAAAAGAGAGAGAGAGTTTACAAATTTATACCAATACGCTCCCGATGGAATAATTCAAATAGATTTAAAGAAAAGAATTGTTGACCTTAACGAAGCAGGATTAGATCTTTTAAACACCCAAAAAAATGATGTTATTTCCAGAAAGTTTACGGATGTATTAAATATTGATCTTGATACTGAAAAACGGATTAATAATATATTAGATAAATTATTCAAAGACGGAGGAGTTTCTAGGTTTGAGATTAAGTTACCTGGATCCAATAAATGGCTTGAGGCTCATCTAAGCTTGATTGAACTTGACGATGATATTCATGGATTCCAGATTATAATGAGAGATATTTCAGAAAGAAAACAATTGGAAATCGAGATGGAAAAATACAATAAATATCTTGAAGAAATAATCCAAGAAAGAACTGAAAAGGTAATTGACTATGAGAAAATTATAGCTGCCGCAAAAGTATCATCTATGATAGCACATGACTTACGAGGACCCCTTCAGACAATCAAAAATACAACATACCTAATTAAGAAAGATATAAACAATGCAGAAAAGTACTTGGAGTACATAGATAAAGCAGTTAATCTTAGTAATGAACTTTTGGAAGAATTCAAAAATCAGACTAGACAAACACCATTAAAAATTACTAAGTTTAATCTTGCAGAAATAATTGAGGATGTTCTTCTCCCAGTGGAACTGAATTCCAATATTCAAATAATTAAAGATATTGAGGATATTCGGATTCAAGGAGATAACTTCCAGCTTAAGAGAGCCTTCCAAAATCTTGTAAAAAACGCTATAGAGGCGATGCCAAAAGGTGGTACTCTTAAGATAAATTTCGAGCCTTTAAATGATGAAGTACTCATTGGGATCAGAGATACAGGGGTGGGTATGTCAAAAACAATGCTAAAAAATATTTTTAAACCATTCCAGAGCACAAAAGAAGATGGGATCGGATTAGGGATGCTATTCATTAAAAATGTAATCGATGCACATCAAGGATCAATCGAAGTTGAATCAAAAGAAGGCTCAGGAACAATCTTCAAGATAAAATTACCCCTAACTCAACCTCAAGAAAATATGGAAGATGCCTTGGATAGAGATTATATATCTCCTATAATTGAAAATAAATAATTATTATAACATAACAATATTGTTCAGTTTAAACAATATTTTGTTCTTTATATTTTATTAGATATACTTTCTTATTGATATTTTTAAATATATGTATGATCTATAGTACTGATAGGTATAATAAACCTATAAGGTGATATTATGAATAAGTACAAATCTGGTTTCATACGATCTCTAGTGCTATTGTTTAAATCAAGAACAAACATAATTTTTGCATTCTCCTGGAGTGCTGCCTTTGGATGTTTAATTGCTGGTGGAGGTTTCCCTCCAATAAGAGAGACTATTCTAGCTATTTCAGCTTCAATTTTCCTTCCATTTTCTGTTTATCTATATAATGATGTGATAGACAGGGAAATGGACGCCGCGTCAAGTAATGGAGCAAAAAAGGATCGCCCTATAGCCACTGGATTAGTATCCTCGAGAACGGCCATGTATTTTGTTATTTTATCTTGTATCTTAGGCCTAAGTGTTACATACTTAATAAACTTCCAAACATTTGTTGTAAGTTTATTCTTTTTTGTTCTTTTCAGCCTTTATAGTTTCCCATATGTTCGTTTTAAAAGAATGTTTGTGATAAAGAGTTTAGTAACGTCTACTGGTCCAAGTTTATTTTTAATTATAGGCGGAACATCAGTTCAAGGATTCACTTCACTGAGAGTGCTGTTCGCTGCTGCAATGCAAATGGGTTTCATGTTTACGATGCTTCCAGGCTTAGCGGATAGCTTTGATTTGGAGGAAGATAGAGCTTTTGGTATGAAAACAATGGCTATGGTATTAGACTGGAGACAGAAAGTATTAATGATGATAACTGGAACAATTTTTGTGGTCTCATCAACACTGCTCTCTTTCCGTTGGCTGGGGCTTAATATTATTACTCCCATTTTAATGGTTGGGTATGGATTACTATATATGAGGACAACTTTAAAAGTTATAAGTAATTATGAAGAAAACTCTACAAGAATAGTAAGAAAGGTAGCTTACGGATACTTCGTCTTAATGCCTCTATTTATATTATTAGGGACATTAAATATTGGCACAATTCCATTTTTTTAAAAAATAAAAATTACTCCATTTTTATTTCTTATGATTATGTGATTCATTTACTTTCCATATGAATTCTGTATAGAATTCAGGTACATCAGGATATTTTTCTAGTATATCATGAGAATATTCTCTTGCTTTCAAAGCTGATTCTTTATCCCCACATAAGTATATAACAGATCCTTGTTTAAGTTCGGTATTATAATAAAATGTTTTGGATAATAGTCCTTCAAATGTTATTATTTCCTTTGAGAGTTTTTCAATTAGTTTTAAAAATTCTTCTTCTGTACAATTATATGTACCCAAAGATTGATAGGCATATGTCATTACATATCTTTTTTTAGACGTAAAATATAAAAATATTCATAAAATATATTCTCTGTTATTTTTATTGATGACTAATCATCTCAAATTTATTTTATTAATATTCATGCTAATGAATGATTTGATTTTTAAATATTAAAAGGGACAAATCTTTAACCTCACACGAAATTACTTATACGATTAGAATGTCTGAAGGATTTCACGGAGCAAAATATTGTTGGATGAATGGAGAGATTATAGAGACGGAGAAAGCTCTCG
>CAZLHX010000035.1:0-23414 GCA_964559475.1 uncultured Candidatus Bathyarchaeia archaeon
TATGTTCGGCTGTCACCCGAACGATCCCGGGTTCGAATCCCGGCCAGGGCGCCAATAATTTTAACAATAGCTTACAAAACCATAACGACTTTTAGGGATGGTTTATATAATTAGGATAAATAGAGCAAGAAGATAGTGAGGAGTGAAGGAATTTGTTTATGCCTAGAGCCTATGATAGGGCTATTACTATATTTTCGCCTGAAGGAAGATTATATCAAGTTGAATATGCTTTAGAGCTCGTTAAGAGAGGCGCACCTGTTGTTGGAGTATCATGTCCTGAAGGAGTGGTTCTAGCAGCTAATGAGACTCCTGAAAGTGAATTAGAGGATCCAGAATATTTTAGAAAAATCTTCCAGCTGGATGATCATGTGGCATCGGCGATAGCGGGTCTCAGTAGTGATGCAAGAGTCTTAATAGAGCAGGCTAGAGTATTCTGTCAGAGCAATAAGTTGCTCTATGATGAAGCAGTAGATATTGAAACCCTTTCCAAGAGAATTGGAGATATGGCTCAGGTATATACTCAGCACGCTGGAGTTAGACCTTTTGGAGTAAGTATGATAATAGCAGGCGTTGACGTTGAAGGAGCAAGAATCTTTACAACAGACCCCAGTGGTGCTTATAGAGGATTTAAAGCCACAGCAGTAGGACGTAGAAATGATGATGCAAATAAACTGCTTGAAGAAAAATATGTAGAAAGATCTACGATTGAAGAATCTATAGAACTAGCTATAGCTGCAATAAAAGCAGCATCCGATAGCCAGATTACTCCTCAAACTGTTAAAGTAGCTGTAATAAGAACGGAAACAGAGAAATTCGAAAGATTATCAGAAGAAGAAGTATCAGAATACTTCGGTTAAAGAAGGCCCCCTCCAATGAGTAAAGAGTACACCCTAGTAAGACATCAAATAGAAAACGAGAAATTTGAGATCCTAGTGGATCCAGACAAAGGGCTTGACTATAAGAGAGGTAAAATTGGTGACGTATCCAACGCTCTGATAATTGATACAATCTTTATTGATGCGAGTAAGGGTGAGAAAGCTTCCGGAGAATTACTGGAAAAAGTTTATGGCACTAGTGATCCCCTTGAGGTCGCTGAAATTATGTTTGAGAAAGGAACATTTCAGCTTACAGCCCAGCAGCGTAAAGAGATGCAGGAACAGAAAAGAAGACAGATAATAAATATAATCGCTAGAACATATGTTGACCCAAGTACCAAACTTCCTCACCCTGTAACGAGGATTGAGAATGCATTAGAATCTGCAGATGTTAACTTTGATCCATACAAGCCAGCAGAAGAACAAATAGGAGATGTTGTTAAAGCACTCAGACCTATTCTACCAATGAGCAGCGAGAACATCAGATTAGCTATTAAGATCCCCGCAGAGTATACCGGTAAAAGCTATGGTATAGTTAAGAATTATGGAGAGATAAAGAGGGAAGAATGGCAAAACGATGGTTCATGGATATCAGTTATAGAACTTCCAGCTGCCAGACAGGTAGAATTAATGGATGCTCTAGGTAAAGCAACCCAAGGCAACATCGAGTCAAAGATAATGGAGTAATAATTTATGAGTGAAAAATTTGAATCAAGAGACGTAGTGGTCCCAGGGGACCTCCTTTACGAAGGAAGGATTAGAACAGGGGAGAATGTCTATAGAAAGGAAGGAAACGTACACTCAAGCCATGTAGGACTAGTAAATTACGGAAAGGATCGAATCTCAGTCATAGCATTAGAGGGGGGATTTACCCCTTTGGTCGGGGACATGGTAATTGGCACCGTTATTGATATTGAACTAGGAAGATGGATCGTGGATATTGGAGCAGCAACCGATGCAATTTTATCAACAAATGATGCGATTAATAAACCATTTAGGACACACCAAGACCTTACAAGGATCCTAGATGTAGGAGATACCATTATCGCAAAGATCGTAGATCTCGATAGATATCGATCCCCAATATTATCAATACAAGGCAGAGAACTTGGAAAGGTTTTTGATGGCTTTGTAATTAATATCACCCCTTCTAAGATACCTAGATTAATTGGTAAAAAGGGAAGCATGATCAACATGATCCTACGGGAAACCCGTACAAGTATAACCATTGGACAGAATGGAAGGATACTGATTAGTGGCAGAAGACGGGAAGACGAGGAGCTAGTTGTAGAAGTAATTAGAAAAATTGAGGCAGAAGCTCATACTTCAGGCCTCACAAACAGGATTCAAGAATATCTCAAAAAGAGAAAAGAGGAAATGAGAAATGAGTAAAAGAAAGAAGAGTAAAAAATGGAAACGCATCGATGGCAGAAAAGCCGATGAGATGCGTAGCCCTTTAACGATTGAAAGTGGTATTATACCAAATGCTGACGGTTCAGCTTATATTGAGATGGGTAGAAACAGGATAATCGCGGCAGTCTATGGACCGAGGGAGATGCATCCTAAAAGGTTTAGCAAGCCAAATAGGGGAATACTCCGATGTAGGTACCATATGGCGCCTTTTAGTGTTGACCCAAGACGTTCTCCAGCACCATCAAGGAGAGACACTGAGATAAGTATGGTAATGGCTGATGCATTGGAACCAGCACTATTCCTTGAAAGATACCCAAGGAGTGTAATCGATGTTTATGTCGAGATCATACAAGCAGATGGAGGAACCAGATGTGCATCAATAAATGCAGCAGCTGTTGCATTGGCAGATGCAGGGATACCAATGAGAGACCTAGTGGCTTCCTGTGCTTCTGGGAAATTTGACGGAAAATTGATCCTTGATTTGGGAGATTATGAAGATAAAAAAGGAGATGCTGATGTTCCTGTGGCTTTTATGCCAAAATTAGAGGATATTACTCTTCTACAGATGGATGGGATTCTTACTCCTAAAGAAACTCTTGAATGTGTTCAATTAGCTATAGAAGGATGTAAACAGGTCTATGAAGTACAAAAAGAGGCGTTAAAGAAAAAATATGGATTAGACGAGGAAGCTGAAGAGGGCGAAGAAGAATTAGAAGAGGAAGAAAATGAGGAAGAAGAAGAATGAGTAACATAGTATCCCGACTTAAGAGAAAAAAAATTGAGGAAATTCTAGAAACCGGGAGAAGAATGGATGGAAGAGCGTTAGAAGAGTACAGACCTTTTGCGATAAATAAAAAATATCTGGAGAAGGTTGAGGGCTCAGCCGAAGTAAAACTAGGTAAGACTCACGTAGTCGTAGGGGTAAAGGCAGATATTGGACACCCTTTTGAAGATACACCAGATCAGGGGGTACTTATGGTAAATGCAGAATTCACGCCAGTAGCCCATTCAACATGGGAACCTGGACCACCTCCAGACGCAGCAGTAGAACTAGCAAGAGTTGTAGACCGGGGGCTAAGATCAGCAGAGATACTTAATTTAGAAGAACTTGGACTAATATCGGGAGAAAAAGTATACCTAATATTTGTGGATCTATTCGTCTTAAACTACGATGGTAACTTGATTGACGCATGCTCCGCAGGAGCTCTAGCAGCTTTGAAAACAGCAGAGATACCAGAATTCAAAGTTAAAAAAGGAAAACTAGAAAAAACAGATAAACAGGTAAAGTTAGACCTAGAAAGTCAGCCAATAGCTATTACTTATGTCAAAATTGGGGATTATTTCATAATGGATCCCACAGCTGATGAAGAAGAAGTTATGGATGGAAGAATCACTGTTACAATAGACCAAAAAGGAAATGTTACTACCCTTCAAAAAGCAGGGCCCGTTGGTTTCACCTTCGAAGAAATACAGAAATGTATAAATAGTGCAGAGGAGAAAGCCGCTGAGATAAGGGCAATTGCGGTGGAATCCTAAAATGCCAAAGAAGAAGAGAAAGAGCTACGGCCTTAGAGGACGCGGTGGTGCTACCCTAAGGAAGAGATATGCCAGGATAATGGAAACAGTAAGAGCAAAACACAAGTGCCCAAGCTGTGGAACAAAATCTGTTGAAAGAAAAAGTGTAGGAATCTGGGAATGCATAAAATGCGGATACAAATTTGCTGGTGGTGCATATCAACCTGAGACGAAGGTTGGTAGAACCTCAAGAAGAATTAGAGCCCAATAAAAATTTTTTTTTAAAAAACATGACAACAACTTCTATAAAAAAAAGTTCAACGGCTCAAGTTGAAATAAAATTAACCAAAAAAGCAGTAGAAATTTTATTGGTAGCTTTAGTACCGGAAGCTGAGACTCCTTCATCGGAACGTTCAGCAGTAAAGCTATCCAGAGAAGAGGATAAAATTAAGATCTTGGTTGTGGCAAATGATACGACCGCGCTTCGAGCAGCATTAAATAGTTACTTGAGATGGATACAAGGAATATTAAACATGATAGAAGATATCGAATAAAATTCGGAGATTCTATATATTACACACCCCCGTCTTTAATGAACCGTAAGGTGAAGATGTTTGAAGAATGAATTAAAAAGAAGACTAAAAAAAGATGAACAAGTTTATGGGACTTGGATTACCGTCGAAAGTCCCATGTGCTCTGAGATGATGAGCAGTCTTGGTTTCGATTATTTTGTAATTGATACTGAACATGCTCCTCTAGACATTTTAACTGCCCAGACAATCATGCAGGCTATGAGGCCCGATAGTAAGACTACTCCAATTGTCAGAGTTTGGTGGAATGACTTAGTGGCTATCAAAAGAGCACTTGATATTGGAGCATACGGAGTATTGGTCCCATGGGTGAATAATAAGAAAGAAGCAGAACTAGCGGTTAAAGCAACAAGATATGCTCCCAAGGGTCTGAGGGGAAATGGACCAAGAAGGGCATCAATGTTTGACCCAGAGTACTTGAAGACTGTTGATGAAGAACTTGTAGTAATTGTACAAATTGAGACAAAAGAAGCAGTTCAAAACATCGAAGATATATGCAGTGTTGAAGGTTTAGACGCAACATACATAGGACCCGCAGATCTGTCAGCAAGCTATGGACATCTTGGTAACATGAGCCATTCAGATGTCCAAGAAGCAATTGACTTGGTTTATGATGCTACAAAAGAAGCTGGACTGGCAGCTGGAATTCATCAAGGCTCAGGGAGCACCATAAAAAATAGAATAGAAAAAGGATATAATTTAGTAACTCTTGGGAATGATCTAATATACATGAGAATGGGAGTACAAAACCAATTCAACCAACTAGGAATCAAAAAATAATTCCCCCCATTATTCATATTCAATAGTTGCAGGTGGCTTTGGAGTTACATCATAATACACTTTTACAACATCATTACATGACTCGAATATCCTCGTAGCAGCTTCACTTAATGTTATCCAGGGTATTCTCATAGATTCAGCTTTAAGAAAGTCCTTCGTTTTCACAGCTCTCATAACGATAGTGTAGCCTTCTTCACCTCTCTCATCAATCAAATATAATAGACGGGTGGCTTCGGGGTAATTATCTTTCAGGTACTCAAGGACCCTCTCTAGTTGATCATAATCAGGTCTGAGGGGATTATCTCCCATATCTCCTAATGCAAGAGTAATTATAGAGCCATAAACTCTACCACCATCAATAATACCTGTGGCTTTTTCAGATAATACACCAGCCTTGATAAATCTCTGGTCAATGCCAGTAATATTTGACGTCTCCCTTCGAAGCACTTTTAGATCTTTATCTTGTTCACCACTGAATATAGCTGCAAAAAACTGTGAAGGATTATGAGACTCAAAGGATTGTTCAACTATAAATGTCGCTTTTTTAAGTTCCTCCAGTTTTTCGGGAGTCAACTCTCCGACAACCCTGATACTCAGACCGGGTCCTGGAAAGGGCTGTCTCTCTGAGACTTGTGGAGAAACACCTAAATATCGTGCTACTGCTCGTACTTGCGATTTATATAGGGATTTTAGAGGCTCAATAACCTGAAAACCATATTTTTCTACAGGGTTTATTCCCATAGGTTCCAGGACATTATGTTGAGTTTTTATGCCTTTCTGGGTTTCCTCTACATCTGCTCTTATAGTACCCTGTACTAGATACTGGCAGTTTTCGGCCTCTGCAATTGATTTTAGAGTATCATAAAAAACTTCTCTAAAGGCTTTACGCTTTTCCTCTGCGTCGCTTAAACCACCTAAAGCAGTCATAAATTTCTGCCTTTCATTGATAACTTTAACAGGCAAGTTTAATGGATCACTATAAAGTATGTTTTTTACTTGTTCTGCTTCACCAAGTCTCATAAAATTGTCATCAATAAACACACAAACTAAATTATCTCCTATTGCTTTGTAAGTAAGTAGAGCTGAAACAGTGCTGTCTACCCCACCTGAGACTGCCACAAGAGCTTTTTCGTCTCCCAGTGCTTCTTTTATTGCTTCTACTTGAAGCTCGATATAAGCAGAGACATCTATGTCTGCCATTTTGCTCATAGCAAATTATTAAATCATGCATAAAAGCTTTCTAAAACTCTGTTTAAATATGTTAAAAATACAGAAACTATTAATAAAATATTCACACCTAATTGCAATGAATATAAGTCTAAGACGGAAAAAAGAGTTGAAAAAATGGTCAAAACAGTCACAGTTATAGGTGCAGGGGTAATAGGAGGAGCGGTAGTTAGATGTTTACTTAAATCAGAAAATGTTGGACAAGTTATCGCTACAAGAAGAAACATGGAGCAACTCATACCATTAGCTGATCTAGGTGCAAAGATCACGGATAATAATGTAGTTGCTGCGAGAGAAGCAGAAGTAATATTTCTATGTGTAAAGCCCGGAGATATTGAGAAAGTTTTACTTGAGATTAAGGAAGAAGTAGATGGAAAATTGGTAATATCAACCGCTGCCATTATTCCCTTAGAATTCTTTGAAGCAACAGCACCTCATGGAAGATACGTGAGAACTATGCCCAATATTGCAGCCATGTCTGGTGAATCATTCACTGGTTACTGTATGGGATCCACTACAACTCTTGATGATAAAGATACAGCTGAGATCCTCTTAAAAAGTATGGGAGTTTGTATGGAAGTCGAAGAGAAATATATGGATGCCATAACTGGGCTTAGTGGAAGTGGTCCTGCATATGTTGCCATAGTAATTGATGCATTAACATATGCTGGTCTGAGAGTTGGATTGCCTCGAGATTTATCTAAAGTTGCGGCAGCTCAATCTGTACTAGGAGCTGCTAAACTGATAATAGATGGGATATATACTCCATCAGATATCGAGGAGATGGTAACAACTCCCGGGGGGACCACTATTGAAGGGATCTATGAGATAGAAGATGGTAAACTTAGAACTGCTCTGATGAACGCAGTCCAATCTGCAACCAATAAGTGTACAAATATCAGATACATGTGGGAAAAGAAAAGTTAGAGGAAATATTTAACCAGTCGTATCTTTATTCTCCTTGAGGATCACAATTGGAATTCGATCTTATAATAAAAAATGGTAGGATAATTGATGGTACTGGAAACCCTTGGTACAAAGGAGATGTGAGTATCAAAGATGAAAAAATTATTGAAATAGGCAAACTTGATAAAAACGCCAGAAAGATAATTGATGCCAAAGGATTAATAGTAGCACCGGGGTTTATTGACGCTCATAGCCATGCTGATTTCAACACTCTATTATATAGGGATATGGAAAACCTCGTTCATCAAGGAATTACAACAGTTATTGCAGGTCAATGTGGATCTAGTCCAGCACCAGTAAGCGATAAAAACCGTGAAGAGGCTCAAAAAGAGATAGACGCGAGGCTTCCTGAAGGCATGGAGTTGGAGGTTACGTGGAGTAGTTTTGATGAATATTTGAGAGAGGAGGAAAAAGCTGGTCTCGGAACTAACGTTGCACACTTGGTGGGTCATGGAGCTGTAAGGGGTGCTGGTATGGGATTAAAGGCCAGGGAACCAAAACAAGAAGAATTAGAAATTATGAAAGACCTGGTAGCAGAGGCCATGGAAGCTGGTGCTTATGGTCTAAGCTCTGGATTAATCTACCCTCCTGGGATCTACGCAGAAACAAATGAATTAATAGAATTAGCTAAAGTAGCTTCCATTTACGGGGGCATCTATGACTCTCATATTAGGGGGGAGGGTAAAACCTTAATGAAGGCTCTGAGAGAAGCTATTGAGATTGGTGAAAAAGCAAATATTCCAGTTCAGATCAGCCACCATAAAGTAGCAAGTAAAACTATATGGGGTAAAAGTAAAGAAACTTTGCAAATGTTCGAAGAGGCAAGAAATAGAGGCGTTGATGTTACTGTTGATCAGTATCCATATAAAGCAGGTTCAACTAGCTTGATGACTTTGCTGCCTCCATGGGCTCATGATGGAGGTAAGGATGAAGCTCTGAAGAGGCTTAAGGATCCTAAATTAAGAGAGAAAATGAGAGAGGGCATCGAGCAGGGAATTCCGGGATGGGAAAACTTTGCAGGAGAGTTAGGTTGGGAAAACGTTTATGTGACTTATGTTAAAACTGATAAAAACAAACCTGTCGAAGGCAAAAATCTTGTGGAGATAATGGATTATTTGAAAGAAGAGGACGAATTCAATATACTTTATAAACTTCTATTGGAGGAAGAGGGATCTGCTGGAATGGTTATATTTTATGGAGATGAGGAGGATGTAAGACGCATAATGACTCATCCTCTCCATATGGTTGGGACAGATGCAGGGAGTTGTACAATAGAAGGTCCCTTTTGTAGGGGTAAACCACATCCAAGGCACTATGGAACTTATCCAAAAATACTTGGGAAATATGTAAGAGATGAGAAAGTCCTGAGGTTAGAAGAAGCAATAAGAAAGATGACAAGTTTTCCTGCTCAGAGATTTGGTATGAATAATAGAGGATTACTGAAACCGGGAATGTGGGCAGATATTTCCATATTTAATATTGATGAGGTGTCAGAGAAAGCTACTTATCAGAACCCACATCAATTCCCTTCAGGATATCACTATGTCATAGTTAATGGAAAATTAGCAATTGATGAAGGTATTTATACAGGAATATTGTCGGGGAAGACTTTACGAAAAACAAATACATGAATCAAACATTTTTTTCTTTTACAGAATAACTATGATAAAAAGGTGTTAAAGAATGTTATTTAATGTATTTACCAAAATTTACAGGTGTCGCATGTACTACAGGTAGATCTATCATAGTCTTCAAGCCTGCAGTAGAATTAATTACATGAGGAATCATGTTAGTTGTCATAGCTATAGTCCCATGATCACCGTGTACGCATGGACTGATCTTTTGGTGTATTGGAGGTACTCCCTCAATATCTACGCTATCAAACTCCTCTGGCGCACCAATGTATGCCCTGAAATCCATGGTAATTCTTGTTATTCCATCAACAATTCCATAGGCCATCTGTTTTGTTCCAGCATTAATTCCTCTAGGAACATCTATCGCATCACTTTTCACATCATGATCCAGAATAACTGCATCAGGTTGATCAACCTTTATCTCATCTAGCTCCCATCCTAGACTATCAGAGATCATCTGGATACTCTGTTCAAGGCCAACGTGTCCAGTAATTTTCCCACTATCAATAGCTTTTCTAAATTCGTCTTTACTCATTCCTGCTCCGATTTTCTTCTGGAAAGGAATACGACGTGTTGCAGCATTCATCTGTCTAGTAATATAAATTGTCTCGACCTGCTCACAAGGTCCTGTAAGGAATGTAGGTAGTGTGTCCATAAGGAATCCTGGGTTTATTCCTGTCCCTAATAGAGTTGCGTCATACTTTTTAGCTAACTCGTCGAGTTTATTCGCATAGGTTGTTCCTTCCTCTGTGGCATACGGATAGCCAAGTTCCTCACAGGTACTTACTATATCTATGCCGTGTTTCAGTATCTGTTCAAATTGATCAAAAGTTTGTCGGAGGTAACTCATTGTTGTATGACATACAACATCAGGTTTTGTCTCCGCTAATACTTTATCAGCGTCATCTGAGATTAAGACGCCGATCTTTTCATGATCTAGTACTTCTCCTAAGTCCTTTCCAACGATATTGGGATTGATGTCTATAGCTCCTACGATCTCGATGCCTTCTTTTGCCAGTAAGTGTTTGGCTAATCTTTTGCCAATAACTCCTATGCCATATGAGACGATTTTAACTTTCTTCATTAGTGTTCAGGGTAAAACATGTTGTTTATGTTTTATAGTTTACTACTTTAAGGAAGGAAAACAGGTGTTTTCAGCAATGGAAAGGAGTTATTAAATTTCTTGGGGGTCAAGGCCTCGTATTTTTAGGCTTATTGAGTATATTGGATCCCATTTGCTTCTTTTAGCGTATAATGTAAATAGGAATGTTATTGTTCCGGGTAATAAGAATAGTAATATTCTCTGGTATGCTCTATTGAAGGATGGTGTTTCTTCCATTAATAGCCAAGTTATTGGAAGAGTGCTGCCTTCTAGCGTCCACCATTGGCTTGGTGTTATTCTTAATGTCCACCAGACTAGGTCACAAGCTATGGGGATCATTACTATCACAAGATGGTATAACCATATCATTAGACCCATATCGTCGTCGTTTACCGATAGAGGCAGGAATAAGCAACCAAAATACCATGCTATGAGTGCTAAATATTCGATATTAGCAGCGTAACCCGGATCTATGTATAACTCAAAGATAACTAATACAGATACTAGTAGAGGTAGAATTGAGAAATAATTGAATTTTCCATTATCGCTGTTGATGTTTTTAGGTAGAATTGAGTCATAAAAAAAGGACACTATCATATAGAAGGCTACTAACAGAAATCCTTTCATTGTTTTGATAAATAATGAAAAATATCCAATTATAGGTATTCTATTGACGACTTTACCTATTACATTAGACTGAGGTACAGGTATCGCATCAGGGAATGCATTATTATCACCCTTTGTTGTATAGACCCAGATATTTTCTCTTTGGGTTTTTTCAATTGCTCTGTGAACGATATATTCGTCATCAAATCCTGGACGGAGAAAAACAAGTATATCGCCCTCTGGGGAGCCTCCGGTTCTGACATCATCGAAGTTTTCTACTGCTTGTATAAAAATGAAATCCCCCACTCCCAGGGTAGGTACCATGCTCTGGCTTATTACAACCATCATAGGATTTTCTGTACCAAGAGCCTGTCTTAGTACAAAAGTTCCACCATAAAAAAGGGCGATTAAAATTATGAATGTAGCTCCATATCGAACGAGCTCTTTTTTCTCCTCGTCCATTATAGATTTATTCCTGACTAAACTCGACTTCTATCCTTGGGTCTATCCAAGCGGTTAAGGCACTACAAATCGTTGGATCATTCGTGCCTCCACTGAAGCACTTATCCATTTCACTACATATTAGACAAGGACACCCTTTAACAGAGTCTAAAGTTACGGGTTCTCTCTTGAAAAATAGACGGTAGGTCCAACGTCCGTTACTTAGTTCTTTCTCTCTGGTGATTTTATCCTTCTCTTCAAACTTGGTGGATAATCTACTACCCTCTCGACTGCTAACATCCAGCTCCTTCCAGAGATCACTCTGTAAGAGTCCTTCATCTCCGGCCTCAAAAATAAGTCTAAGGGCTTCTTGATCTAAATCATCTTTTTTTCGCAATTTTTTGTCTCCATTAATCCCAATATATTAATGCATAGTCATCTAATACATCATATAATTTTTCTACTGCTTCTCGAACCATGTCCTCGTATTTGGCTCCGGTACAGACTAGTTTTCCCGACGCAAATAATAACATTACTACCTTTGGTTCCTTCATTCGATAAATAAGTCCTGGAAATTGTTCTGGTTCATACATTACATCTTCCATAATATCTGCAGCAGTCTCGAGATCAATCTTACAATGAAGGTTTGCTGATGCAACAATATTTTGAATAGTTATTTTTGGCTCTCCAAGAATTATTATATCATTATTTTTGAGTTCCTCTACGACTTTATGAACAGCGTTGTGCGCCATTTTCTCTGATTTAGCGCCTGTACAGACCATCTTTCCAGAACGGAAAATAAGTGTGGCTGTTTTTGGTTTTTTAAGTCTAAAAACCAGACCTGGAAACTGTTTCGGTCTATACTCAACATTTCTGAAAACTTTCATAATCGCTAAAAGATCTATCTCTTGGTCTAGTGTGGCTGATGCTACTACGTTTTCGATGCTTATATCAAGGTCTTTAGGTTTCCTATCCGTCTCATCCTCATAGTAGCCCATCAAATCACCTTGATAACTATAGTTCGCTTACTTTTTCCAATACTTCTTCTGTAAGTAGATCCTGATTTTTAATATCTATTACAGGAAACGAATTCATGTTTGGATCATTGTTAAATTTTTCCGATACTATAATTTCTCCACTATAGCTATTGTAGACAATAAATTTTCCGTCAATCGGATCATCTAATTTTACGAAATATAGAAAAACTTGACTCAAGGTTCCGCCAACGACAAAATATAGATGTTTATTTTCCCACATCATGTGTTGAATTACATTTGTTGTGGGAGATGATGCAACAAGCATAACTAGATCCCTGATCTCTTTAAGTTGAACAAACTTCATGTCTTCCTCTATTTAAAGGGCATTTGCGATATATAAACTATTTAAATCAATTCACTTTATTTGGAAAATTCGTTTCTTACTAGATTTGAGAGCTTGTGCTTAAATAATATATGCTGGATCTAGATGCTGTGAGAAGATTTGACGGGTATTAAGTCCCCTGAGGAGTTCTACGGTATTAAACCTGGTACAGATAGGGAACTTCTGAGGTGGGATAAGATTGTTGAGTATTTTTATCATCTTAACTCTGAGTCAGATAGAATTAAAGTAGTTGAGGAAGGAGAATCCACGGAAGGAAATCCAATTATCTCGGCTTATGTTTCCTCTATTGGGAACCTGGCACGTTTAGAGGAGATTCGTGAGGAGACTTGGAAGATAAGCCACCCTAATGAATTAACTGAAGGTGAAGAGGAACTAATAATAAATGATGGAAAAGCAATCATCGCAATGACGATGAGTATTCACGCGAGTGAAGTTGGGGGTACTCAGGTTGCATCAGGTCTTGTATATAGGTTGATAACAAGCGAAAAGGAACTAGAGAAAAAGATCAGGGATAATGTGATTCTTTTATTGTTCCCATGTGCAAACCCCGATGGTCAGATTATGACAGTTGATTGGTACTATAAATGGAAAAATACGGAATATGAGGGGTGTGGTCTACCTTGGTTGTATCATAAATATACAGGTCATGATAATAATCGAGATGCCTTGACGTTAACCCAAGTTGAGACTCAGATAATGAACAGGGTAATCCTGAAAGAGTGGTATCCTCAAGCATATCTGGATCACCACCAGATGGGTTTTTACGGTTCAAGATTTTTTATACCTCCGAATAGTAATCCCTTGAATGAGATAGCTGATCCCTTGGTTTGGACGGAGCAGAAACACTATGGTTCTCAAATGGCAGTCCGAATGGCATCAGAGGGGATTAATGGTGTTGAGCAGGCTGCTGTTTTCCCATCTGACTTTATGCCTGGCTTCAGCCTTGTTTTTCCTTGGTTACAAATTTGTGGAATGTTCACAGAGTCCGCTAGTGTAAAACTTGCTACACCTGTTTATGTACACTACCATCAACTCAAGGCACACCCAAGGGGTAGACCTGAGTATAGAGCATCGGTAAATTTTAATGATCCTTGGAAAGGAGGATGGTGGCGGTTAAGGAATATTTTAGATGGTCAAATGGCTGCGGCAATGGCTACTCTTGAGGTAGCTGCTAATAATAGAGAAATGATCCTCCGAAATATGTATAACAAATCAATTAACGCAATAAATGATGGTCAGGTTAAACCACCATATGCTTTTCTTATCCCCCCGAGCCAAAGAGATCCCAACACAATGTATCGGTTCCTAGAAACATTAAGAGACTTGACTGTTGAGATTCATCAATCTACCGGTCCCGTAAAAGTTGGGAATGTAACCTATCCTGAAGGAACTTACGTAGTTTTCACTAGTCAGACTGGTAGGCCATTCATAATAAGTCTACTTAGCAAAACATTGTACAGAGATTCTCCATGGGTGAGAACCGAAGAAGGAGAACCTTTAATGAACTATGACTTCGCCACCCAGACCATGGGGGAGTTCAAGGGAGTCAAAGTCATTGAAGTAAATGAGATGCCTATTGGCGACTTCAAACATATTAAAAAAGTTCCTAAACCAGAAGTAATTGTTGAACCTTCTGAGTTTGGGTATTTGCTTGATTGTAGAATAAATGATAGTTTTAAAGCTGTAAACCTTCTGCATAAAAATAATAAAAAAGTCTATAGGATACTTGAAGAAGTTAAACTTAAGGATAAGTTTTACCCTCAAGGGATGTTTTATATTCCAAAAACTGATCTTAAATTGCTTAAGAAAATATCAGATAAGACGATGATGAGCTTTAACAGTCTTGACAGGGATCCGGATTTTCAATATAAAGAAGTAATGCCATTGAAAGTAGCAATCTATCAGAGGTATTGGGGAGGTAATACAGATGAGGGGTGGACTCGTTGGCTTCTAGAGCAATTTTATTTTGACTATACTATCGTTAAAGACGAAGATATAAAGTCAGGTCTTAGTGAATATGATGTTCTCATTATACCTAGTGATGCAACTGCATTGATTACCGGTGAAAAAGTTGAGGAGTGGTATAAAGAAAAATTTAAGGGACGGGTAAGCGTGCCTGTGCTTCCCCCTGAATATAAATCTGGTATTGGTGAAGAGGGTGTTGAAAAAGTTAAGGAATTCGTAGATGCGGGCGGAACTTTGTTAGCTCTTTATGAAAGCTGTGATTTTGCAATTGAAAAACTTGAGCTACCAATTGTAAATACAGTTAAGGACAAGAACCCAAAGGAATTTCACTGCCCAGGTAGTACCATATGGACTCAAATAGATAATAAATACCAATTAGGTTTTGGAATGCCTTCAGAAACTCTTATTCTATTAAGGGGTAACCATTCTTACGCTGTTAAAGAGACCCATTTCAATGAGAACTACAAAGTTGTGGTGCGTTATCCGGAGGAAAACATTATGGAGAGTGGATGGTTAATAGGTGAAGAGCATCTCTCAAGAAACGCTGCCATGATAGACGCCAAAAAAGGTGAAGGAAGAGTTATACTTTATGGATTTGCCCCCCAGATGAGGGGAATGACTGCTTCTACTTTTAAACTGTTCTTTAATGCCTTAATAGGGTAATACCATTTTACCCCTTTCTATAAGAGTCTTGTTCTGTACTCTTGGGTTGTAACTATTTCCTCGAACATTTCTCTTTTAGCTTGACAAATGGGGCAAACATATGAGGGATTATCTCTAAATGTGACATATCCACATACCTTACAGTAATACAGTTTTCGACTGGTTTCCTTCAATTCCCCTGTATGCAAGTGCTCCTCTTCCTCTACTTCTTCTAATCCTAGGGCTCTCAATTGTAGTTCCTCTGGTCTTCTCTCCGGTATGCTCTCTACTTTTTTTATGGTATTGTAGACCTCTTTGTCGACGTACAAGCTGCAGTAACAGGCACCAAATTCTAGAACATCAGGATCTCTGTAATCACAGGGGCATATAATATCTCTATCTAGTTCAAATTTTCCTGATGCAATTCGACACGGACAGCTAAAATAGCCGTACCTGTCCAGATTTTCTTTTAGACCCTTGAGAAGTCCGTCAAGGAGTTCTTCATCAGATGTGAGGTAAAATCCTCTAGACTTTGCATCCCTTTCTGCTCTTCTCTTTATCTCTTCGATGCTACTCATAGACCGAGTTCCTTTGAGAGTTGTTTCTCTTTAAACCCTGAAATATTCTTATCATCTATCATTATTATTGGAAAAGCGGCGGGGATCTTTTTTTCTCTTAATTCTTGTATAATTTCTCTTTGCTCCTCTCTAGAGCATTTATCCACATCGATATACTCGTATTCTATATCATTATTCTTAAGAAATTCCTTTGTTTTCTTACACCATCCACAAGTGCTAAGTGTATACAAAAAGACTTTCTGATCTTTATTGCTTCCTTCTACTTTGACGTTCTCCATGTTTACTACCTACCTGAATTCAAAATACGTGGTTAGTGATAAACTAATAGATCGTTAAAGGTGTTTTTCTGAAGAATCCATAAATATTTGTTCTTATAGAAGCTCTTATCCTTGTTTTTTTATTCTATAATTGACTACTATTTTTAGTGATAAAGTTGGGCGGAAAAAAGAAATATGACGGTTACAGAGCATATGAATACCTTGATCCAGGGTTTGATTACAAAGAGTTCGAACTCGTAGATCATCCCCGAGTTGAGCCTTACCAAGTACCCCTTAGTAAGACGGAGGAAGACAGATACGAAGAATTTCTTGAAAATAATATACTTGTTGATTTACATGAGCACCCAGTCTATTGGCCAAAAGATATGAAAGAAGTGCCTGAGCTTCACAGACTGGGTAGGCAGTTCACAGCTTACGATGCTTTGGCTGAAAGTCATGTTGACTGTGTTTTTGATAACCTAATGAATGGTATGTCTTATGTTACTAGTTATAGTGGCTGGAAATGGAATGATGTAATTCATGATATTGGTATGCGTCTCAGCGATCTGACTCATCAAGAGATGATTATTCACTGCAAATCTGTAAAAGATATAAAATATGCTTTCAAAGAGGGAAAAATTGCTTTAGTTATTTGTCTTGAATCTGCTACACCAATCGAGAATGAGCTTGATAGAATAGAGGTACTCCATGGAATAGGAGTTAGAAGTCTAGGCATATGCTACAGTGAATCAAATATGCTCGGAGGAGGTATGTATGAGAGTAATCAGAATCTATCACTGACTGATTTTGGTTATGACGCAGTTAAACGTATGAATAAGGTTGGTATGTTAATCGATATAGGACATACTACTGATCAGGCTGCTTTGGACACAATAGAGGCTAGTGACAAATCTATTTATAACAGTCATAGTGGACCTGCAGCCATAGCACAAGGACATACCAATAGTGATGAAGTTTTACTAGCTCTTTCAGAAAAAGATGGAATGCTTGGAGTTGGTGGAGCTGGTCGAGGTTTAAGGACAAAGAAACATCCTATTGGCAGTATTGAGAGTTACATGGAATGTGTTGAGTACTGCATAGATTTAATGGGTATCGATCATGTAGGATGTGGACCAGACACCCTTTACGGTGCTCATCAGGATCTATATGATGTCTGGTTTCCTTTAAATAAGGGGCATTACCAAAGAACTAGTCAAAAAGTAAATGAAGGATATCCTATTCCAGAAGGAGTAAATGATCCAGGTTATGTTCGTGGTTTGGAAAATCCTAACGAGTTCACGAATATTGTTAGATGGATGATTAAACATGGATACAACGATCAGGAAATTACAAAAATAATTGGAGGTAATGCAATCAATCTCTTAGAGAATGTTTGGATATGAAACTAACTTTTTTTAAAGCAACACAGTCAATTTTTTTTAAAAAAAATAAACAATTTATTGAATCCTTTAATATATATGTATATTAGAAATTTTTTTAATTACAAGAAATAAAGACTCTTTTTCAAGTAAATATTTGTTAAGTCGTAGGTCTTATAGAGTTAGTCCTGTTCTTAGTTCTTGAATATGTTGATGAATGCTTCAAAAGCTATCTTGGAGATGCTAAGAGGATATGAGACTGAATATATTTTTGGTTTACCAGGGGAAACCACTCTACCTCTTTATGCTGAGTGGAAAAATTACTCCGATATTAAACACGTGATGGCTAGAGATGAACGTAGTTCTGCTTTCATGGCAGATGGATATGCCCGATTTAGTTTCAAACCCGGTATCTGTGAGGCTCCTAGTGTCGGAAGTACTCATGTCCTTCCAGGTGTAGCGGAAGCATACAAAGCAGGAGTACCCATGATAGTATTAACTTCTGATATACCTCTACATTATGAAAAACGGAACATGTTGACTGGTCTTGATCAGACGAGTATATTCATGGGAATAACAAAAGAAACTATAACACTTACAGATCCGAACCAAGTCCCATATACGATTAGAAGGGCTTTTAGATTATCAACAACAGGTAAACCAGGCCCTATCCATATCAGGCTTCCAATGGATGTTCTCAACGAGAATCTTACGAATCCTTTAATGTATATACAGGAAGATTTCAAAAGATATCCAGGTCATAGACCCGTGGCTGCTGAAGAGAAAATTATAGAAGCATTGAAACTTCTAGGTAAGGCAGAACGACCTTTTATTGTTTGTGGACAGGGATCCTTATTCAGTCAAGCATGGAATGAGGTAATAGCACTTTCAGAGACTTATCTATGTCCTGTTGGAACCACCATCAATGGTAAAGGGGTGATGCCAGAAATTCACCCTCTTAGTGTAGGAGTTATTGGTGCTAGGGGAGGAACTGAGATAAGCAATGGAACCCTTGTGGATTCAGATCTTATTTTCTTTATTGGGAGTAATACCGATTCCGCAAGTACAGACAAATGGACCATCCCCCCTGAAGACACTGACGCTAAGATTATTCAGCTTGATATAAGTGAAGCGGAAGCAGGCAATAATTATGATGTGGATGTATTTCTTATTGGTGATGCTAAAGCTACTCTAAGAAAGATGCTGGAGCTTGCTGAGGAAAATCCAAAAGAGATGATGAAGCAACCTAGGATAAAAAAGATCCAAGAGGAAAGGGAAAAGTACCTAGATTACGTCAATGATCTAAATCAGAATGAGGGAGAGCCTGTTCACCCTCTCAGATTAATAAAAGGTCTAGAGGAAGCCATGCCCAAAGATAGATGCATGATCATGGACGTAGGTACAGTTGCGATATATACTTCAACATTTTATAGGGTACCAGAACCAGGCAGAAGCATGGCATATAACTTCAGCATGGGAAGCTTAGGGTACGCTATTCCAACAGGTATTGGTGCTAGTATCTCGCGACCAAAAAGCTGTACAGTGTCCTTAATCGGAGATGGAAGCTTCGGGTTAACCTCAGGTGAATTAGAGACCGTATCAAGACTTGGTTTAAACAATAACCTAGTATTAATAAACAACAATAGTTTTGGATGGATTCGTGCTGAATGGCGTCTAAGCTATGGGGATGATTATGTGGACTTTGCCACTAACTTCAAAGAAGTAGATTACCTCAAGATCGCAGAAGGATTTGGATTAAAAGCTAATAAAGTAAGTAGATCAAGTGATTTAAAAGAAGTTTTAATTAACTCTTTTAATGACCCAGAGCCAAGTTTCACAGAGGTGGTTATGCAACCAGAAGATAAACTTGTTCCACCTGTTCCCAAATGGATCAGGCTTGCACGTGAGAAAGATATTGATTATATCGGTTAACCCTAAATATCGTTTTTTCATTATTTTATTTGATCTATTTGGTTAAATATCCAGCTACTCCAGCGACAGTCTTTCTAGATGAAAAAGGAGCAAAGTATACAAAACATAACTATGATTATAGAAAGTCTGGGGCTGTGATAGCTGCTAAGCTCATAGATGTTGATCCAATTTCGGTTATCAAAACCCTAGTTATGGAAGACGACGAACACAATCCTTTTATAATATTGATGCACGCTGACAAAGAAGTTAGTCTAAAAGAAATGGCTCGAGAGCTTAATGTTAAAAATGTAACAACCTGCAGTATTAAAGATTCTCAGCGGTACACTGGCTATATGATAGGTGGAATAAGTCCCTTTGGGACTAGAAGAGAATTACCAGTATATATTGAACGATCTACTCTAGATTTGCCTTATTTATATATTAACGGAGGTAGAAGAGGATTTATTCTTGGGATGAAACCTATTATAGTTTATAGATTACTAAAAACAAAAATTGTTGAGACTGCTAGATAAAGTAAGCAAACTTATTCTGTAATTTGATAGATTTTAAATAGTCTTAATGAAGTTTTTCCTATCCCAGTGAGTATCATGGACGGTATTTTGATTAAAAATGGGACTCTCCTTACAATGAAAGGTGAAGGTGTTGGTACTATAGAAGACGGTGCTGTGTATATCGAAGGTAAGAATATTGTTTCTGTTGGGAAGAGTGGAGAGATAACGAGAAAACAAAGTAATGCGAAAGAAGTAATCGATGCAACGGATAAAGTTGTTTTACCTGGATTTGTTGATGGACATATACATACTGGTCTTACTCTGATGAGAGGAGAAGCTCAAGATGTCCCAGAAATTGAGTGGATGCTCAAGACTATGGCTCCTTTTATTAAGTATATTAAACCTGGACATGCATCTAAGGCTGCAGCTCTTGGGGTTCTGGAGGCAGTAAAAGCGGGTACTACAACATTCGGGGAGATAGGTAGTAATATGAGTTCAGTAGCTGAGAAAGTTTTCATTCCAAGTGGTGTGCGAGCCAACATTGCTAATACAATTAACGAGATTGGACCTGAGAGTCGTCCTAGTGCTCATCAGCCGTATATTTTTTTTGAAGAAATTGGAGAAAAAAAACTCAAAAAAGCAATTGATTTAGTCAAGAAATTTGATGGTGCTGGAGAAGGTAGGATAAGTTGCATTTTTAGCCCTCATGGAGCGGACATGATGAGTAAAGAATTACTTATCAGGGTTAAAGAAAAGGCAGCGGAGAACGAGAAACTGTCTCATATTCATGTGGCACAGGGTGGCAGAGAGGAGATCCAGATGAAGCTTAGATATGGTACAACTACAATAAAGTTTCTTGATAGTATTGGATATCTAGATGACAGGCTCATCGCTGCCCACTGTCACCAGACCACCGATGATGAGATAGCCCTATTAGCGGAAAGAGGTGTGAGATATGCTTCATGTCCTTCCAGTATAGGTCTAATAGATGGAATTACCCCACCACTTGGTCTATTCATAGAGAGCGGGGGAAAATGGGCAACTATTGGTTCAGATCAGGCAAGTGGAAATAATCATCATAATATGCTTGTTGAGATGAAGGTAGCAGCTCTACTGAACAAGACTAGACACAAGGATCCAACTATATTACCAGCTTGGAAGATGCTTAGGCTGGCTACTATTGAAGGCGCAACTACACTCGGGCTTGGAGATAGAGTAGGTAGTATAGAAGAGGGAAAGATAGCTGATCTAATTATAATGGATCTTAAAGTCCCCCACATGACGCCTGTGATTAAGAAACCTGTAAGGAATATAGCACCAAATATCGTGTATAGTGCCAGGGGAGACGAGGTGACGGATGTGATAATTAACGGTCAGATGATAATTAAGGATAGCAAAGTCCTTACAATGAACGAAGAAAAGATAATTAACGAAGCTCAAAAAGCAGCTGAAGAAGTATGCGATAAAGCAGCAGATAACTATATGAGAGCAAATAGTGTGTTGGCTAAAGCTGTTAAAAAGAACCTTCTATAATTCTCATAATTATTTTCATCTAGTATTGTACGGATTAACCCAGATTCACTAAAAATCTGTTTTAAAACTTAAGTTTAAATGAATCAGTGTATAAATATTAATTGATAGGTAAAATGTTGAGTTTCATATCTTTGACTGTTTTTGTTGTTTTCATCATTGGTGTTTTAGGGGCTGCCATAAAAATAAACAATGAATGGGAAGAGTCAATAATTCTAAGATTAGGGAAATTTGATAGGTTGCAGAAAGCAGGATTATACTTAATTATCCCTGCAGTAGAGCAAACGACCATACTTGATAAACGTGTTAGAACTATGGACATTCCAACTCAAGAGGCCATTACAAAAGATAATATTAGTGTAAGGGTCGATGCAGTGGTATTTTTCCAGATAGAAGATACCGAGAAAGCTATCCTAAATGTTGACGATTATATATACGCTGTAAGACAGTTCAGCCAAACCACCCTTAGAAATGTTGTAGGAGAAAAAGACCTTGATGAGATACTTGAACGAAGAGAAGATGTCGCCATAGCTATAAGAAAGTCAGTAGATCAAGCGTCTAGAGAGTGGGGAATAGATATCAAAAGAGTTGAACTTCAAAACATTGAGCTTCCAGAGGATATGAAAAGAGTCATGGCCCGTCAAGCTGAAGCTGAAAGAGAAAAACGAGGAGTGATTATCGCATCCGAAGGGGAGTTAGAGGCTGCTAATAACTTAGCTGAAGCATCAAAAGTACTAGAACAGTCAAAATATGGTTATAAATTAAGAAAACTAAAAACTCTTACAGATGTAAGCCAAGATAGAAGTAATACTATAATTTTTGGTCCCTCGCAGTCGCTAAATTCAGCAATGTTAAGCAGTGGTATAAGCGCACAAGTACCAAAAGACGTTAGTCGTAAAGTAAGGATGCAATAAATTTTTCAAAATTTTAAATTTATTTGAGATTATTTATTACAAGATAAAATAAGAGCTTTAAAAGGAAACTAAAATGAATCCGATACTTCTTTTCGATATGGATGGAACATTAATTATACAAAAAAATACACCAGAATATGAGGGGACAAAAACACATCATGCCAGTTACATGTTGATTAAGAAGCAGATGAAGGAAATTATAACCAACTATGGTATTCCAGAAGAAAAAATAATACATCTAAATCGTATGGCTCTAATATGGAATCAAACACGAAGATATCTAGAACAAGAAGGTGTAGATGAAAACGAGATTAGGAAACTCATTGATAAAATAAATGTGCCATTCATGATAGAGGAAAGAAAAGATCATTCACATAGCATACTCTTACAGGAAACCATTCCTGTACTTAATAAGTTAAAGAATGAAGGATATGAATTAGGTCTAGTTACAACTGCCTCCCGCGAATCTTACGAAAAAATAAGCAAAGATCCATCATTTGGTAAATTTGGAAAATATTTTAAAAACTCTATAACTCGTGACGATTGTAAATATATTAAACCAGACCCAGAACCTATCCATAGAATTCTAAAATTATATGATAACAAAAATTTCATTTATATTGGAGACTCTGACCATGACGCATTTGCTACCCAAGCTGCTGGTGGTAAATTTATTCTAGTAAATTCACGAGGGTATGATAATGAAACTCTTGGTTTAATTACCCCAAATTATGTCATCGAAAGCCTTCTTGAGTTACCTGACGCCATTAAACAACTAATGAAAGAATCCTAAAAAACCATAAAAAAACGAAAATGTTTAGAATAATTGTTTTATGTCTGCACATTAAAATTATTCAGAAAATTTTCTTTAAAAGCTTATTAAAAAATGTTTTAACTGTAAAGGATAGGTTGTTCGGTCGCGGAAATGTGTGGACTTTCTCCTGAATAGATGATATGCCTGTTCCCGTATTTCTCTTTTATGTGTGTTTGTTCTCCCTGTAAGGAGTTTTATTATCAAGTCTACCCTGTTTGTCAGGATTATTATCTATGGCTTCCGCTACCTCTACCCTCTCTGACCCACCTATGACTCTAAGTTAGGTCAAGGGAACAGGTCTATGGGAGGAGACTCCCCCAGATAGAGGAGGTAAAAAGCCTCCGCGCACTCCCTGTGACTGATGGGTCTCCCGTAAACCGTAG
>CAZLHX010000036.1:0-23269 GCA_964559475.1 uncultured Candidatus Bathyarchaeia archaeon
TGGAGCCGGGCGAAGGATTCGAACCTTCGTGATACCGCTCTGCAGGCGGTCGCCTAACCGCTCAGCCAACCCGGCACAGAAATAACATTTGAAGGGCAATATATAACCTAAAATCTCTCTAAACAATATCTTCTCAAAAACAAACATAAATACACAGAAATGAACAAACGAACAAATGAACACCCCCCTCCCCCCGGGAGGGCTGTTATGCACAGTAAATACTGCTATACTAGATAATACAAAAGAAACCCTGGTATAAATGACTCCTGAACACCAAGAAAAGAGAACAACTTTTAAGTAATGTATTACAAGCAGAATTGGTCTAAGATGAGTGAAGACAACATAGTATATATCGGACGAAAACCTGCCATGACCTACGTCATGGCGGTACTGGCCACCTTTAACAACCAGGAGACTGACCGAGTTCTCATAAAGGCCAGAGGAAGAGCCATAACGACCGCAGTTGATGTGGCAGAGATCACCCGAAATAGGTACATGCCCTCACTGGATAAAGCAGAGATAGAGATAAATACAGAGGAAGTCGAAGACGGAGAACAAACCAGAAACGTTTCCTCCATGACTATAGCCCTGAAAAAAGGTAAAGGAGTCAAAGAGGAAGCAGCAGAGAAGGAAGAAACGTCCCTCTCTGATCTTTCAAACATTACTGGCGTAGGAGAGACTACTGCAAAAAAACTAGAAGACGCAGGCTATACCACAGTGAAAATGGTCGCAGGGGCAACACCCGAAAAACTCGCAGAGAAGACGGGACTATCAGAGAAACAGGCAAATAACATAATCGAAGCCGCAAAAGAAGTCTAGAAGAGAAACAAATAAACCCCCATCATCAGATATTCTCTCATGAAAGTATTACAGCTCCACTGTTCAGAATTTAATTACAAAGTCACCAAAGAGACGCCTGTAGCTGAAAAACCCGCCATTCCCAAAGAAGCAGAACACGATAACATTCTCGTCTGCTTTACATGTTACGAGAAAAGAGACGAGAATAGACATGAGGAGATAATCGAAAACTTTGTAGAAAACATCATAACTGATACAGATAGAATAGGGTGTAAAAAAGTATTACTCTACCCATATGCCCACCTAAGCCACGAGCTGGGCAGCCCGAGAAAAGCTAAGATATTCATGGAAGAACTCAAGAACAAACTGGAAAAAGCAGATATAGTGGTCCATAAGAGCCCCTTTGGTTGGTACAAGGCCTTTGGGCTGTTCTGTAAAGGACATCCCCTCGCGGAAGCCTACAGAGAATATTAAGGGAATACTTTTCCTGGATTCATTATCTGATTTGGGTCGAAGACCTTCTTTATCCCTTTCATCAGCTCAACCTGTACGGGACCCACCTGTCTCTCCAGGTAATGTTTCTTGGTATAGCCTAGACCATGTTCTCCAGAGATGATGCCACCCATATCTAGTGCTAGATCAATTAAATCGCTTAAGGCTGCCTCCATCTTCTCGGGCCACTCCTCCTCGGAAGTCTCCTCCAGTTTGATTATGTTATAGTGTAGATTGCCATCACCCGCGTGACCTATTGGGACTAAAAGAACACCATGATCAGCCTCAATCTTCTCAGCTCTCTCAATGTATTCAGGGATCTTGTTCCTTGGGATACAGATGTCTGCCTCATCGAGAGTATACATGGCCATATAAGCATCAAATAAACACTTTCTAGCTTCCCAGATCTGCTGCTGTCTTCTCTCCGTGTCAGCTATATAAGCATCGACTGCACCCATCTCAAGGCAGACCTCTCCTGCCGTCATTAGCTCTCTCTCAAGCTCCTCCTCAGTATTAGCCTCAACAGCTATTAAGAGGTAAGCGGGATGAGAATTATCAGGAAGCTCAGTCTCAAGGTACTTCTCAGCCGTCAAGACGGCGTGTTGAGGCATGTACTCTAAGCCAAAGGGCAGAATCTTCTTCTCAATTATCTTCGATACTGCATTAGCAGCGTCACCGGTCGCGTTAAAGGGACAATATATAAGTGCAGTATACTTTGGCTTAGGTATTAACCTGAGAGTTGCCCTTGTAACTATCCCCAATGTACCCTCACTACCTATTAACAAGTCCAGTATCGAGTAACCTGTACTGTTCTTCACGTTCTTACCTCCAACAGTAATAATTTCACCAGTGGGAGTCACTACCTCCAAAGCATTCACAAAGTCTCTGGTGACGCCATACTTCATCGCCCTCATACCACCAGCATTAGTCGAGATATTACCCCCTATGCTTCCACTCTCTTGACCGGGATCAGGAGGATAATAAAGACCCTTCTTCTCCGTCTCCTCATGTACCTCGCTGATGAGTACCCCGGGCTCCACAGTAATCATTAGATTCTCTTCATCTATCTCAATGATTTTATTCATCTTCTCCAGGCTCAAAGCTATTCCACCGTAGACGGGATGGGAAGCACCACTGAGGCCAGTCAATGAACCCTGAGGAGTAACTGGAATCTTATGCTCGTTAGCCAGTTTAATGATCTCAGAAACCTGATTAACGGAAACAGGTTTTATCACTACCTGTGGTAGATGAGGTTCCAGTGGGCTCTCATCTATTGCATGCTTCTCCAGGTCTTCTGAGCTATCAAATACATTCTCTTCTCCGACAAAAACTTTAACTCTGCTTAGCATCTCTTGAGTCAGGTTACCATATTTACTTTCCATAGCTATTCTCCTTTATCTTCTCTATCAGAAGGGGTATAACCTCATAAAGATCCCCGACAACCCCCAGATTAGAAATCTTCAGAATCGAAGCATCAGGATCCTTGTTAATGGCAATAATGATATCACTCGTCTTCATACCTGCCTGATGTTGAACGGCTCCACTTATCCCACAGGCCAAATATACTTGAGGTCTAACCGTCCGACCACTCAAACCTACCTGATGCCTGTAATCGATCCACCCTTCATCCACAGTAGGCCTACTAGCACCTACCGCAGCACCAAGAGTCTCAGCCAGCTCCTGAATAAGCTTAAACCCCTCCGGATCCCCGAGACCCATTCCACCAGAGACTATAATATCCGCCTCAGTAATACTAACCTGTTCCTCAGCCTCCTGGAACTCCAGCACCCTTATCCTGTCAGTTAAGCCCTCAATATCAAAACTTTTCTCTATTATCTCTCCCTCGGGAGACTCGACTTTTTCCGCCTCAGGGAACATCTTGTACCTTACAGTAGCCATCTGAGGCCTACTTTTAGGAGTGATAATAGTAGCCATAATGTTACCCCCATAAGCAGGACGCGTCTGTCTCAGCAAACCTGTATCAGGATCAATATCCAAACCTGTACAGTCAGCCGTAAGCCCAGTCTCAATCTTAGCAGCAACCCTTGGACCAAGGCTCCTACCAATACTCGTCGCTCCAATAAGGAATATACTAGGCTTAACCTCATTACAGCACTCAGCCAGTAAATCACTGTAAGGATCGTCCCTAAATTCCCTAAGATCAGAATGACTATAGACATAGACTTTATCTGCTCCCCTCTTAACTAGCTCCTCAGCTCCCTCCACAACCCCGTCTCCTATGACGACCACGTAAACAGGTTGAGAGATCTGAACAGCAAGCTCATGAGCTTTCCCAAGTAGCTCATAGCTAACTGGGTGAAGTTCACCATTACGCTGCTCAGCGTAGATCATCACCCCACTGTAGGAGGTGAGGTCAACTGCATCAGCGTCCTGAATTATGATTGCTCCGACAGGGCATTCATCAACACAAAGTCCGCAGGCTCTGCAAGCCTCGTTTATTTGTGCCTTTCCTTCGACCATATCGATGGCGCCAAAAGGGCAAACATCTAAACATATTCCACAGCCAGTACAATCCTCTGTAACCTTTACAGGTGCATCACTCATCTAGATCACCTTAAACTCCTTTAGTTTATTGAAGATGGCATCCGCCAGCTCCTCTGGGGGACCCTCGATTATCTCCCCCGGCTCGGGTTCCTCAGGCTCAAAGATCTTTACAACCCTGGTGAAGCTTCCCTCCAAGCCTATCTCCTCAGGATCAAGGTTAAGCTCCGCATTAGATATTTCCTTAATCTCAGCCTTTTTTGCGTTAAGTCTCCCTCTAAGTGTGGCCAATCTCGGATTATTGATATCTTTACTAACCGTTATTAGAAGAGGTAGAGAAGCCTCAAGGACCTCAACCCCCTCATCCATTATCCTCCTCAAAGTAACGCGATTATCATTAATCTCTTTCACCTCGTTAACGTAACAAACATGAGGCATGTCAAGGTGCTCAGCCATCTCTGGACCCGTCTGACCTGTGTCACCATCAGTAGTCTTTAAGCCACAAATAACAAGATCAGCCCCACCGATCTTCTGAACACACTTAGCCAATGTAAAACTGGTCGCCCACGTATCAGCCCCAGCGAACGCTCTGTCAGTCGCAAGCCAAGCTTGGTCAGATCCCATGGCTATGGCATCCCTTAAGGCGTCTTCAGCCCAGGGGGGACCCATGGTTAAAACATGAACCTTTCCTCCATATTTCTCTCTAAGTCTTAATGCTTCCTCAATTGCATACTCGTCAAAGGGATTGATGATGGCGCTGACCCCTTCACGCTTAAGCCGCCCCGTCTCCTCGTCAAACTCAACCTCCGTCGTCTCAGGTACCTGTTTGATACAGACGACAATGTTCAAGCCTTCACTCATTAATATCAACTATTTGATTGACTATCAAACTTTATTCTCGTATAAAAATAGTGGGCTACCTACAATATTTATTCAACACCCATCTAAATGATATTACATGCATTTAGACTCCGTTAAAATTCTCCTAGAAAAAGGAATACCATATAGAATAATTGAGTTATCAAAAAAGGCTATCTCCGTTGAGGATGTAATAGAGTACAGCAAGTCTAGAATAAACCCCGAAGAGATTTGCAAGACTATAATCGTTAAAGATAAAAACAGAGAAAAATACGGAATCTTCCTCAGAGGTAGTGATAGAATTGATTTTAAGAAACTTAAAAAAATGTTGGGTAAAGTCTCTATAGCCAGTCTTGAGGAGGTAAAAGAATCTACAGGAGTTGAGCCTGGTTCAGTATGCCCTTTAACTCTTAATACGCCTATCTTAATGGATGTGAGAGTCTTGAGCCTCGAGAAAATTAACTTCGGATCAGGTAACCACCTATACGGAATAGAATTAAAGACAAGCGATCTAAAGAAAATAATAAATTATCAGATTAATGATCTAGCCAAGGATTAACCAAAAATCGGTTGAGGTTAGAAATTTTTATATTTTGTCATATTTATGACACACCGTAAAGAAGATAAATCATAGCCACACAATAAAGGAAAACAAACAAGGGCAAAGCCATGACTCCGAAGAAAAAAGAAGAAAAAGAAAAGGAAACCTCTCAAGAACCCTCTATGGAGGAGCTAAAGGAAAAATTAGCCAAAACGGAGAAGGATCTAGAGGAAGCTGAAAAAAAAGCTGGTAGGTACTTTAATCAACTTAGATACTCAAAAGCCGACCTCCAGAATATCCAAAAACAAAACCAGAAGAGGATTCAAGATATAATTGAACGTGCCAATGGACAGTTGTTAGAACAGCTGCTACCAATACTCGATGAACTATACATAATTAAAAACACAGATACAAGTAAAGAAAAAATTCAAGAAGGACTTAGCATAGTGCACAAGAAGCTGGAGAAGCTTATGTTTAATAATGGAATAGAACCTATCCATGCATCAGGTGAACCTTTTGACCCCTTCAAACACGAGGCGTTAATGGAGGTAGAGACTGAGGAGTACCCGGAAGGGTGGGTGATAGACGAGGTCAGAGGGGGCTATATGTATAAAGATAGAGTACTACGTCCTAGTGTTGTAAAAGTGGCTTGTAGCCCAAGTAAAGAGGTTGAAAATCAAGATGAGTGAGACAAAAAGAGAGAAAATTATTGGTATCGACTTAGGAACAACAAACTCAGCAGCAGCAGTAATGATGGGAGGAAACCCTGTTGTAATCCCAAGCGCAGAAGGTCCAACGGTTGCTGGTAAGATGTTCCCCAGCGTCGTCGCCTTCACAAAGGATGGACAGCTTCTTGTGGGTGAACCCGCAAGAAGACAGGCAGTTACAAACCCTGAGGGTACAATCAGGGAGGTTAAACGTCACATGGGTACTAACCGCAAGATAACTTTGCAGGGTAAGGAGTATACCCCTCAGCAGATCAGTGCTTTCATACTTCAGAAAATTCTCAGAGATACCGAGGAGTACCTTGGAGAAAAAGTTGAGAAGGCAGTTATCACTGTGCCTGCCCACTATAACGATAACCAGAGGCAGGCCACAATAGATGCCGGGGAGATCGCTGGACTAAAGGTAACAAGGATAGTAAACGAGCCAACAGCCGCTGCTCTTGCATTTGGTATAGATAGAACAGACGAAGAGCTCAAGATATTAGTCTTCAGCTTTGGAGGCGGCACCAACGACACAACTGTCATGGACTTCGGTGGAGGAGTCTTTGAAGTATTATCCACCAGCGGAGATACCCAGACTGGAGGAACCGACGTTGATGCAGCAATAATGAAATTCCTCGTAGAAGATTTCAGAAAAGAAACCGGAATAGATCTAACCAATGATGTAAAAGCCATGGCAAGACTCAAGGAAGCAGCTGAGAGAGCAAAGATCGAACTCAGCAACCTTCTAACAACCGACATAGACTTGCCATATATCGCCATGAACCAGGAAGGACCCCAAAACCTTCACTATACCTTAACCAGAGCTAAACTTGAACAAATCGCAGCACCAATTGTTGAAAAAATCAAGAGACCCATAGAAGATACAATAAGGGAAGCAGGTCTGACAAAGCAAGACATTGACAAGATAATCCTATTTGGAGGAATGACTAAGATGCCCCTGGTAAGGGAAACTGTTGAGAACCTGCTAGGTAAAAAGGCTGAACGTGGAATCGATCCCATGGAGTGTGTCTCCATAGGTGCAGCAATTCAGGGAGCCGTCCTTGCAGGGGAGATCGACGATATAGTACTACTCGATGTTACACCATTAAGCCTAGGCGTAGAGACATTAGGCGGGGTAATGACCAAAGTTATTGATAGAAACACTACTATACCAACTAAACAAACTAAAGTTTTCAGCACAGCAGCTGACATGCAGACTGCTGTAACAATACATGTCCTCCAGGGAGAACGTGCTATGGCTAAAGATAACATTAGCCTCGGAAGCTTCAACCTGGAAGGAATCCCCCCAGCGCCTAGAGGAGTACCTCAAATAGAGGTAACCTTCGATATTAACGCTGATGGCGTCCTGAATGTATCAGCCAAAGACAAAGGCACAGGAAAACAGATGAGCATAACAATACAGGCTGCAAATAAACTCAGTGACACTGAAAAAGAAGAGATGATCCGACAAGCAGAGGAATACGCAGATGCTGACAAAAGACTTAAGGAGGAAGCGGAAACCAGAAATGAAGCTGACACCTTAATATACAGCACTGAAAAGATGCTCGGAGAATACGAAGATAAAATTAATGCAGATCTTAGATCCAAGATACAGACTAAACTAGAGTCACTGAAAAACAAAACACAGGACGGAAGCATAGCTGACATAAAGGAAAGCATAGAAGAACTCCAACAGCTAGTCCAACAGGCAGGAGCTTCAATTTACCAGCAGACGGCAGACCAACAGGCAGCTGGTTCTCAAACCCCTCCTCCGGGCAGTCAACAAGAAGGAAATGACAAGAAGACTGTAGATGCCGACTATAAAGTGGTAGATGACGAGGAAAAAGAATAATTTCCCATTTTTTTGAGTTATTCAAATTTGTTTTTATAAATTAGATTTAGTAATTGCTATATTAATAGAGAACTAATTTATTGCTATGTTATCCAAGAAACTTCTGGAAGAAGAAAGGATCATAATAGGTGATATCTGGCAGAACAGTCAGATCTATGAAAACATGCGTGTTATGGCTGATGAGATTGGCAGCCGCTTTGCTGGTACACCCAGTGAGAAAGAAGCACAAGATTACATGCTGAAAAAGTTCAAGGAATATGGATATGAAAATGCCCGAGCTGAACCCTTCACTTACTTCGGTTGGAGAAGAGGACCTGTAGAGCTAACCATGATCGAACCAATCCTGAGGAAGTTTGAGGCAATTAGCCTAGCCATGAGCCCAGGTGGAGAAGTAGAAGGCGAGGTAATAGACCTAGGAACAGGAAGCCCCGAGGAATTTGAGAAAATTGATCCCAAGGACGTAGAAGGAAAGATAGTATTGTGTAGTAGTGCAACAAGTCCCTCGGGAAAAAGAGTGCACAGAAGGACCAAATACGGTTATGCTGTCGAGTACGGCGCATTAGGATTTATTTTCGTTAACCATAACCCCGGCCAGCTTCCACCAACAGGAAGTCTTAGACCAAGCTATAGAATGGGTGGTGAAATACCGGGAATAGGTGTTAGCCACGAAACGGGCTCCCATATGCTTAGACTGGCAGAGGGCAGTACCTTGAAAGTTAAAGTCAAGGATGAAACTGTGATAGTACCCGATTCTGAGTCCGCTAATATAGTTGCAGAGCTTCAGGGTCAATCAAATGAGTGGATAGTTATTGGAGGCCACTATGATGGGCACGATATAAGTCAGGGAGCCATGGATAATCTAAGCGGTACAGTTGTTACCATGGAGCTTGCGAGAGCACTAAAACCCTTTGAAGGAAATCTAAAGCGTGGAATTAGGTTCATTTGTTTTGCATGTGAAGAAATAGGCGTCACTGGAAGCACGTGCTATGTAGCAGATCACGTTGATGAGATGGATAAGGTTGCGATAATGGTTAACCTAGAATTAGGTGGATTAGCCTATAAAGAAGGAACCCAGCATGCTGCTTTCACAGTCTATCAGCCCCCTGAGATGAAAAAATGGCTAAAAGAATTCGTAGACGAGGTTCAATACCCAACCTCAGTCTCAGAGGGAACCTCTGCAGCCTCTGATCACTGGCCTTTCTATATGCAGGGCGTACCTGCGATTTACTTGCACGCGGAGCCCAGTATGCAGCAACTGGTCGTTGGGAGAGGATGGGGCCATACCACTGCTGATATGATGGATAAGGTGGATCCACGGAATTTACAGGAAGGAGCAATGCTACTTTCTAGGATGTTACTAAGGATGGCAACACAAGAAGATAAAATAGCAGAGCATACAAGCTTAGAAAAAATAATTGAACATTTAGAAAAAACAGGAATGAAACAAACCCTAGAGATACAGAAAAAGTGGCACCCAGATTCACCCAGATAAGAAACATTTTTTTCTCATAACGTTTTTAGGTTAAGATCTTTGGATAAATCAGAGTATACAACCGGAGTGAAACCTGTGTCTGGACAAAGAGACTACTATGAAGTACTTGGAATTGACAGGAATGCGACTCAGGACGATATAAAGAGAGCCTTCCGGAAACTAGCCTTCAAGTATCACCCTGATAGAAACAAGGAACCAGACGCAGAAGAAAAATTCAAGGAGATCAGTGAGGCTTACGCTGTACTCAGTGATCCTGAGAAGAAACAACAATATGACACCTTTGGCCACGATGGAATACGGGGTAGCTACACATCAGAAGACATCTTCAGAGGAGCCAACTTCCAAGATATATTCAGAGACATGGGGTTCGGAGATGATATCTTCAGCAGAATATTCGGTAATATCTTCAGTGGAGGAGGCTTTGGTGGATTCCGAACCCAAACTAGAACTGGGCCCAGACGAGGAAGAGATATCGAGACGAGTATTGAGATCACTCTAGAACAGGCTGCCTTCGGAGCAGAGATTGAGCTCAGTCTTAACAAATTAGATACCTGCAGTAGATGCGGGGGAAGTGGAGCAGAGCCAGGTTATAATGTAAGCCCCTGTCCTCAATGTGGTGGCTCTGGTCAGATACAGCAACGACGTCAGAGCCTTTTTGGGCAGATGATAACAGTCACAACATGTCCCCGATGTGAGGGGAGGGGAAGAACACCAGAGAGAAATTGCAGTGTTTGCAGTGGCTCGGGACTCGAAGAGAGACGGAGAAAACTTGAAGTCAATGTTCCCCCCGGGGTGGAAGATGGCGTCTATCTTACGCTTCGAGGTCAGGGGGAGGCTGGTAGGTTTGGTGGCCCAAAAGGAGATCTATATGTTAGAGTTAACATCAAGCCCCATGAGAAGTTACTACGTAAGGGAAGAGACGTGATCTATGAGGCTGAGATAAGTTTCCCAAAGGCAGCCCTGGGAACAGAGATAGAAGTCCCTGTTCTAGGGGGAAAGGAGAAGTTAAAGATACCATCAGGCACTCAGAATGGAGATATCCTTCGAATCAGGGGTAAAGGTATGCCTAGCAGATTTGGTAATGGGGATGAGCTAGTGCATATTACAGTTAATGTTCCGAAAAGATTAACTAGACATCAGCGTGAGCTCATCGAAAAACTGGATGAAGAATTAGGAAAAAGAAGAGGATTATTTGGTATTTAACGGCGATCTATAACCTCTTCAACACCAGGCCCTGTACCTATAAGCGTAACAGGTAGACCGAGTTTCTCCTCTACCTCCTCAACGAAAGCCTTAGCCTCATCAGGTAGATCCTTATAACTCTGCATACTTTTAGTGGAGGGATACAAGATATCCATCTTGGTAATTGCGATCTGAGTTGCACCATTTATTATTGCAGCCCTTTTCGCTAGCTTGTAGCTGAATGGAGCTGCTCTTCTCTGTCTCCCGGTAACTGTTCCATACTCATCCCATCCTCTTTTCTTAGCCTCTTCAAAACTAATCTCCCCATCAAGTGGACCTTCACCGACCCTGGTAACATAAGACTTGCATACCATTACAACTTCATCAACCATGGTAGGACCAACCCCCACGTCACTACATATGGCAGATGCGCAGACATCATTACTAGTTACAAAAGGATAACCGCCATGGTACAGACTTAGATAAGTGCCCTGAGTCCCTTCTAGGACTATATTTTCCCCACGTAGTATCGCTTCATTCACTAGAATTGGTACATCCTTTAGGTAAGGCTTCAAACTGGGTATATCTCTGGCAAGTTTAGCGACCCTAAGGGCTCTATCAGCATTACATGGACCTGTACCAGTCCCTGTGGTACCAATTTTCTCCTTTAAATGTCCCTTGTTATCTAGCTCAATATGTTTAGGCTCAATGATAGCACAATTGGGATCGATACCCACACGTTCTTTAATTCCAGTTTCATCAATCTCCCTCAGAAAAACTTCCGGATTCACTACGACTCCTGAACCAACCAGTTGAAGAGCATTTTCATTTACAAACCCACATGGCACCATTCTAAGCTTGTATTTTACACCATCCTTAACCACGGTGTGCCCTGCATTAGGTCCAACTCCACCCCTAGCGCAGATTGTTATATCATCCGCTACAGCTAAATATGATACTACCTTTCCTTTACCACCATCTCCATAGAACCCGTCAACAACTACAGTGCAGCTCACTCTATCACCAAAAGCCACAAATTCACACATTTCAGGCGATATAAGGTTAACTGTATCCAAATAACCCTAAACCAATGTTCAAAAAGGATTCGCCAAAAAGGCTATCAGTACAGGTTACTCTACAAAGTCCTGGTGAATAACTTGAATCCATTAAATCTTATCACTAAAAAACGGCTCGTAGAGTTAACAAAAGAACTAGTTTCCATACCATCAACCACAGGAAACGAGAACGAGATCGCAAACTGGCTTGAATCTTACTTTCAGATGCTAGAACTAGATAATATTCAGAGACTACCTGTGGAGGAAGCAGGCGATACTCTTTACGCTGAATATATTGGAGATAAGGAAAAACCTTGTTTAATGCTAAATTTCCATATTGACACCTTCGATGCTTTTGAAGGCTGGAAAACACCTCCTTTTGAACCAGTAGTGAATGGTAATAGACTGTATGGTCTAGGGGCACATGATATGAAAGGGGGAATGGCTTGTGCACTTGCTGCCGTTGAATCCTTTGTGAATTCTAACTATGATCTTAAGGGAAAGATTCTGATATCAGGTACAAGTGATGAGGAATACTGGAGCAGAGGGGTTCATGTGTTGATAAATTCTGGGTTACTGGAGGGATGTGACTTTTGTATAGTTCCTGAACCTGCAGAACATGGCACAATAATAACCGGGCAGAGAGGGCGCCATGTGTTTAAGCTCAGATTCTATGGAACCTCTGTGAGTGCTGCGTACGATGAGGGGATAAACGCTCTGGTTGATGCTTCCAAGGTGGTTCTGGGTCTTGAGAAACTTAAGCCTGATAAACTAGGTTTTCTTCCTGAATACAATATTTATGGAAATTTATGTGTTATTGGTTTTCATAGCGGCGGTGAGAAAATATACGTCCCTGAATTAGCAGAAGTAATTATTGATCGTCATATTCTTCCTGGTCAGACAGTCGAGTATGCTGCAGATCAGATCCGTCAAGTAGCCGAGGAGGCTGAGATTAAAAGCAGGTACGAGCTCTCATGGGATGAGAGGCCTACACCGGCTCCTACCAGTTTCATTACCGACCCTGATTCACATTTTGTAAAGACTAGCAAGAAAAATCTTGAGAAGGAACTAGGTGAAAAGGTTAAACTAAGTCTTGCGAGGAGTGTTGCAGATACAAACCATATCGCCATTCATGGAGGAGTGCCTACTATTATTCTTGGGCCTTCTGGTGGTAATACCTGTGAGGCAAATGAATGGGTGAATACAGATTCCCTTCCGGTTATTACAAAAGCAATAACTAGGACCATCCTCGAACTCTTGAGTTAGCTGTTTGCTATCTTAATTATTCTGATAACTTGTATATAGTATCCTTTTTTAATACTGAATCTCAAATGCTTCTATTATGGAATTCCCGAATAATTTGCATTATGAGGTAACTTCCAGTTGGAACAATGAGACTGGAGGAGCAGTAAATACTGGAGAATATTTGGTAGAGTTTGATACACCAATAGAGTTCGATGGAAAAGGAAAAGCCCCATGCCCTGATCATCTTTTCCTTGCCTCGATAATTGGATGCTTGATGAACACTTTCTTAAGTTTTAAAAGAAGATTCAAGGCAGAAACCCGAGATTTGAAAATTTTTGCAGAAATGAATATCCAGAATCACGTCCAAGAAGGTTATAAAATTGACGAAATTAATATCAAACTTGAAGTTGTAACCTCTAAGGACCAAATCTTATTTAATCGTAAGTGTGCTGAGTTAGCGCGTGATTACTGTCATATTACGCGTTCTATTCAGGGATCTATTCCTATACGATTTGAGATTGAACTAGTAAAGGTTTAACCATAGGCTGTCATTTATTCATTGAAATAGTTTGAGCCGCGCGGGAATTCTTGTAGTAGGCAACGAGATACTTGATGGGATAGTCCTTGATACCAATAGTCAATGGATCATCAAACAGCTAAAAACTCTTAACTTTGATGTTAAAGAAACCATGACTGTACGAGATGAACCCGCAGAGATTAGTCAAGCAATAAATAGATTGAAGGAAGATGGATGCGCCATGGTCTTTACTACAGGAGGATTAGGTCCGACTCATGATGATTTAAGCCTAAAAGGAGTTGCTGAAGCATTTGAATTACCTTTGGAACTCAGTGAACCAGCCCTTGGTATTGTTAGACGTCAGTACAAAACACTTCATGAGAAAGATATAGTTGATACTGATGAGATAACTGATAGCAGGAGAAAGATGGCTATTTTACCAAAAGGCTCTTTACCTCTAGATAATCAGGTGGGAGGAGCACCTGGTGTTTTACTGATACAAGAAGATCTAAAGATTTTCTGTCTTCCTGGTGTACCCCGGGAATTAAAATGGATATTCGAGAATGAGGTTAAACCACTAATCGGAGCTGCGGCTAGTGGTGTGTTTACAGAGAAGATAATTGTTCTCCCTCTCAGAGATGAATCGATGCTGGCGCCTATCATTGATGAGGTAATGGAACGCTATAGAGACATCTATATCAAGTCTCTTGTCAAGCCTTATGGTGTAGAGGGAATACGTCTATGGTTAAGTGGTAGAGGCGATGATATGAAAGATTTGAAAGATAGACTGGAAGAAGCTGAAGGATACTTGCGGGAACTAACCGATAATAGGTTATCTTGATAACCCAATTCCATATAAACCCCCATTTTACCAATGAAGGATAGAGCTATCATAATGAATATTGCTGACTTGGATGTACTTGAGGAAGTAAAGCAAGTAATTATACGTAAAGGAATTACTAATCTTTTCCCTCCTCAAGAGGATGCTGTTAAAAGTGGGGTCTTAGATGGCAGAAACCTAGTCTTGGCTAGTCCAACTGCCAGCGGAAAAACGTTGATAGCTGAACTATGTGCCTTAAAACATATACTGGAAAAAAGGGGTAAGGTACTTTATCTTACGCCCCTTCGAGCCCTCACTTGGGAGAAGTATGAAGATTTTCAAGCTTATACAGGGATTAGAAAACCTGATGGTGGGAAAATTAGGGTAGGAGTAAGTACGGGAGACATGGATAATGCCAGCCCCTGGCTCCAAGCATATGATATTGTTATAGCCACAAATGAGAAATGTGATAGCCTTCTCCGACACAACTCCCCCTGGATGAATGGTATCTCTCTCGTAATCGCTGATGAGATACACTTAATTGGAACCGATAGAGGACCCACACTTGAAGTAAGTCTAACAAGACTGAGACAGATGAGCCCTAGGATCCAAATAATGGCATTAAGCGCCACCATAAGCAACACACAAGAGATAGCTGAATGGCTCAACGCTGAGAGCGTAACAACCGAGTGGAGACCTGTGGAACTAAGAGAGGGAGTAGCTCTTGGTGACTATATAACCTTTAAAGGTGGCACCCTGAGAAGCCTAGAGCCATATCACAGGAATGACTCAGTAAATCTTACATTGAATGCCCTAGAAGATGGAGGACAAGCATTAATATTTGTAGAAAGTAGACGAAGAGCCCAGAGCACCGCAAGAACCGCAGCTAACGCCCTTAAAATTAGACTCAGCAGAAAAGAAGCTACAGAATTACAGAAAATAGCAGCTGAAATATCAATACAGGGCGAGAAAAACCGCCTCACTGACGAACTTGCAGATGATATAAGTAAAGGAGCTGCATTTCACCATGCAGGACTAAACAGGGCTCATAGAAAAATAATAGAAGAAGGATTCAAGAATCGAATAATAAAGATAATCGCAGCAACCCCTACACTTGCCTCCGGTGTTAATCTTCCAGCACGTACTGTAGTCATTGGTAACTATAGAAGATTCATGCCTGGATATGGGATGCACCCCATAAAAGTATTAGAATACAAACAAATGAGTGGTAGAGCAGGAAGACCACAATATGATGATTATGGAGAAGCGCTACTCATAGCTTCCTCAGAGGACGAACTTGAGTACCTAATGCGGGACTACGTACTCTCAAAACCTGAAAGAATCGACAGTAGGCTGGCTCAAGAATCTGCTCTAAGAGGACATACTCTGGCTGCTGTAGCAAGTGATTATGCCCACACAGAAGGCGGCCTCCTTGACTTTTTTGGCTCCACCTTCTATGGTTACAATTACCCCACAGCTGGTATCAAGCTGATTATGAGTAATATCTTAAGATACCTGGCACGGGAAGACATGCTAGAATACGATGGAGAAAGACTAAAAGCTACAGATTTTGGTAAAAGGGTAAGTGAATTATACATTGATCCTTTATCCGCTGTAGTTCTCAGAGATGGATTAAAGCGTGGGGCCCTCGATGTAACGGACTTTACTTGGCTACATCTGATATGTCATACCCCTGACATGAGGCCTATCTTACGCCCAAGGCGCAGTGATCTGGAAATAGTAGAAAACTATTTTGAGGAACATCAAGATGAGGTGGCTATAGCGGTGAAAAAAGCCAATGACTATATAGATTACGAGGATTTCATGGGAGAAGTAAAGACGGCACTAGTCTTGGAAGCTTGGATAAATGAATTATCTGAAAATGATCTACTCGAAAGATATAACGTACAACCGGGCGACAGATATAGCGCTGTAACTAACTCTGAATGGCTTCTCTATTCAGCTCATGAATTAGCCGATGTACTTGGAATGACCGAGCCGAGACTACATCTGAGAAAACTAAGAGACAGGGTTAAACATGGTGTAACTGAAAAGCTCCTCCCACTAGTTCGACTAAAAGGAATAGGGCGAGTAAGAGCACAAGTATTATACAACTCTGGTTTTACCTCAATGGCGAGACTAAAACGGGCAGATCTCAGACAGCTCACTGTCTTACCCACGATAGGACCCAGATTGGCAAAGACTATAAAAGAACAGATCGGTGGAATTGTTAATGAACAGGAGTGGGAGAGACTCAAAGTATCTGAAACTCAACAGAGTTCTCTGACAAGTTTTATTGAAGAAGAATACGAAGAAGAAACAAAAGAATAGTTTTAAATAAAAATAAATATTAATAATATGGTATGGTTGATGAAGAAAACCATGGATATATCCTCAGGATCAGTCAAGATAAATGGGAAGAACAAGTCTACAGGCTGAGCAAGTATTACTCTGGGATAATAAGAAAATGGACTGTAGGGACACCCATACTTTTTGTCAAGAAAACTGATCTTGGAGACAGCTTCATTGGTTATGGTATAACTGACAGGATTGAGATGCCTTGGGAATTGAGCCCAGAAGAAGAAAAATACGTTAAAGATCATGGCTGGCGTTGTGCATTATCTTTTGAACCAATAATTAAATTTAGCACTCCACTACCAATTAAAGACACTTTTCTCGCAGATGATAAACGAAAAGGAAAGCTCCTACACGGTATAATAGTAAAACAGAGTCAAATAAATGAAGTAATTAAAGCAGTGGAATAAACAATCCTAACAATAATATTACGGGATCACAAAGATCGAGTTAATGGTCCACATAGCTGCTGCAATTACAAAAGATAACCAGAAAGCATCCACTCTAATAAAAAAGATGCAAAGAGATACAGATGCTAAAGACGAATATATTGTTGGAGTAGCTTCCTCAAAAAATATTGAATACCTTAAAAATTTAGAGGAAATAAAAAATGAATCCCCCTGTTTACTTTCAGTAAGAAACTCGAACAAAGATTATCCTATTCTCCCTCTTTTACAAGATCATGCTTTAGCGTTTGAAGGAAATATTTACCAAAATATTGAACCAGACATTCTCTGGATAGCTAACAAACTAAGACATGAACCAGAAGAGGGAATTAGTAATCTGATTAAGGAAAATGCTGGTTCTTTTTCCATAGTTGTTGTAACAGAAGACCATATCCTATGCGGTAGGGATAAAATAGGTACTATTCCATTATACTTTGGAGAAAATAACCAATACGTCGCGGTAGCAAGCAACATGAAAATGCTCTGGAATCTAAACCTCAAACCAAACCCCGTATTACCAGGAACGATTATCAATCTATCCAAATGTAGAAGCCAAGTAACAATCATAGACGAACTTACAAAGCAAAAAATACGCAAATACCCTGAAGACAAAACTATCGAGACCTTAAATAAAATATTAACAGAAATTTCTGAAAATTTAGTAAAGAAGATACCTGAACTTGCAGTTAGTTTTAGTGGAGGAATAGATAGTACCTTAGTAGCTTATTATCTGAAAAATGCAGGAGCAAAGCTTGATCTCATATGCATAGGAATAAATGAACAGAAAGAATATGAAAATGCAAGACTAGCTGCTAATATTTTAGATTTACCTCTAGTCACAGAACCTCAGACGATTAATGAATTAGAGCAAGTACTACCTGAGATCATAAACATTGTCGAGGATCCAAACTTGATGAAAATTGGAGTAGCAGCTCCCCTTTATTTTAGTACCAAAATAGCCCGCTCAATGGGGTACAGCCATATAATCTCCGGGAATGGTAGCGATGAACTATTTGGGGGATACATGAAATACCTGAAAAAATATTCAGAAGGCAAAGATCCAAGAAATGATATTTTTGCTGATGTTAAAAAAAGTTGGATGAACAATTTTGATCGTGACGCAAAAATCTGCCGAGATCTTGGGCTTAAGTTAATGCTCCCTTTCACTCATCCTAGGTTAATTAAATACGGTCTTAGCTTACCATTAGAATACTTATTACCAAAAAATATGAATGAACCTAGAAAAATAATATTAAGAAAACTAGCTTATTCCTTAGGACTTCCAGTCGAAGTGAGTGATAGACCTAAAAAGGCTGCCCAATACAGCTCGGGAGTAGATAAAGCCATTAAAAAAATCGCTAAAAAATATGGGTTAAAACCATGGGATTTTCTAAACGAACTCTATAAAAAAACTAAAAGGGCTCATATTGAGCATTAATAGATTTAACAGAGATTTATGTTCCCCTTGGCTAAATCGTTAATAAATTCGTTTAGATGCTGGAACTCGTACTGAATGATTTCATTAATTTCGTTATTTATAGAATCTGGTTTAATCTCTGATTCTGGGATAATTTGCACAGATACTATAGACGGCTTATTTATGGGTATACCAATAGTACTTAGTAACCAAACATAAACTTCTCTTACACCATTTACTCCTTCAAAAACTCTTTCAGCTATCCTGTATGAGAGTGCGTTATAGATCTTGCCTACATGACTTACTGGGTTTTTCCCTGCAGCTGCTTCACTGCTCATCGGCCGATTTAAGGGAATAACTCCAACAACATTATTGCCTCTACCCACCTGTCCTGAATCACCAGCCTCAGCACTTGTTCCGGTAACCGTCAAGTATAATCCATCGATGCCTCTACCATGTGTATCAAGAGCGTTTAAGTCAAAAGTTACCTCATTGAAATCATGACGCTCATCAACAAAATGATGTATGGAGTGGAGTATGTTCTCTCTTTTCCTGAAATAATCTTTTTCATTATGAATAAATTCATCAACGATAGCCATAGCGATTGTGATGTGAAGATCATCCTTTTTCCTAAGTCCCATCAGTTTAATGTCTTCGCCAGACTCAGGAAACTCCTTTTTAAATCCTTGGCTGTTCAGGTAGTTCTCTAGATCTAGAATAATTTTCTCTGTTCTACTGAAAGGAGCATAACCTACCGCAGCGGACGTATCATTTGCTCCAAGGTATTCTCCTCTTCTATCAAAAATATCTTTTAGTGCAATACTGCCTGGTCTAATTTGACTTTGATATTTTACATGTATTTCTGGATCAATAAACCTTAGATTCCTCTTCAGCCAGTCTGATGCACTTTTTTCAGCAATTTTATTTACAGGTATTACCTCATCTCCTGCCTCAAAGGTTGCCCTATCCCCGAAGACGAAAATCATTGGTTCAACAATTTTTCCCCCGTTAAAAGCTGGCATAGATTTACCTGCAGCAAGAAGGCTCTTATCCACGTTGTGATGAAGCACTGTCCCAAATCTCTCAATATATTCTCTTGATAACTGGATGGAAATCTCGTTCATTACAGAGTCACAGATAGTATCCGGGTGACCTACTCCCTTTCTTTCACAAATTTCCAAAGGCTGATCTTCTAGAGCGACTCTACCGAGTTGATTAATAAATATATTTTCCAAGCGTTTCACCGATACTTATATTGATGAAGTATTTTCCCATACATATAAAATGATTCAAATATTGTTTATATATGAAATTTAAAAAAAATCTTTTGAATAATAATAAAATTATTAATGGAATAAAATACTGTTAATATAATAAATATTCATTATGAACAAATTCTAACTTGGAACAATTGAAAAAAATGTTTCATCAAATAATAGAAAAATAATGTTTTAGTAAATTTTTCGCTGAAATGTCAGAAAAGAATAAAAAGAAAATAGTAAGGTATCTATGCTGAGGAAAAGATGGACGACAAAAGTTTAGGATACACAATTATGATCATTACCATTGTAATTATGGTAGGGTATTTCATATGGGCTTTTCCAAGTCTCTTTGGCTCAACATTCGCTTGGCTGATCCCCTATGCTATTTGGGCAATAAGGCTCCCCGTGATCTTGGCTGTCTATATGATCCTATTCATCGTCTTATGGATAGGGTATACAATGGCAACTACTCCTCCTCCAGTCCCTCTAGATACGCCTCTTGACTTGGATAGTGAATTTGAGGATTTTGATGAGGAATTCGACTTCGATCTTGATAATGAAGATGGAGAAGAGGAAGAAGAGTAATCTCTTATATATTTTAAATATTAACAACCAATTATTTCCCCTTTTTGTTAAAAAGTCACTCTAAAAACTACTTTTTTAATATGTTATAATCATAAGTTCCCACATAATTATTTTTAAACATGTTAAAAATATTGTGTTTGTTATACTTTTTTTACAATTTTATGTTAAAAAATACATCAAAACCCAAACACATCTTAGATATTATAGATGAGTGAGGTAGCCCAGCCTTTGAAAACTGTCTTTGATGATAAGCAACCAATATTATGGATAATCCCGATTGGGATATTATCCTTGATAACTCTACTATGGGCTATCAATCTATTCACAGGTTTTATACCATTTTATATTCAGAATATATTGATGACTTTCTCATCAGCTTTGATCGGATCGGCTATAGCAGGTTATATAACTGAAACTGTTAAGGGGCGAGGAAAGTTTGCCTATTTTGCAATGGTCACCACATTATTTTTGGGTGCTATCATATTTGTGGTTACAAAAGGATTTTTACAGCATAATATAATGGGTACTACAAAAAAAGCGACTTTTCCCTTAATAGGAGAGCTTCTCTCTAATTTGACTATAACGGTACTACCAGGGGCATTCACAGGCTCAGTTATTGCAGGAGCCGTTAGCCTTGTTCCTGAGGAAGTTGTCGAGGAGATAGAGGAAGGTAAGTATGAACCTTTACAGCAGAAAGAGATTCCCCGATTGACCCCCGAGAACTGGCCAGGCTACGAAAAGTTCTGTACACGTTGTAATATGTCTATGCCTTTTGATTCTTTGTATTGTGCTCATTGTGGTACAATGTTGAAAAAGCGGAAACTTTCTTCAGTCAAATATTGCCGTTACTGTGGCTCAAGAATATACTTTATCGGAGAGTTTTGTCCAGATTGTGGTAAGGAAATAAACCTTATATCTAAACCTAAAGTTTACGTCTCAGTCTAGAAGATTAAAGCGTCAACTCTTATCTTGTATACCCTCGGACTATAGAGAGAGACTTGTTGATGATCGATAAATTCAACTTTTCTGCCGAGATTATCAGCTATGTCTTTAACTAATACTTCAGCTTCCGACCAGAGATCATCCTCGTGAGCCCAGTGATAAAAATGTAAAACTCCTTCACATTTTACCTTGGGAACTGCAAGATCCAGATATTCATTAGCCCCCTTTGGCAGAGGCATGAGAACCCGATCAAATTTATCATCGAGTTCTGGACAAATATCTCTGACATCCCCAAGAATAGGCGTCACCTGGTCTTGGATTTTATTTAATTTGACATTTTTAAGACAGTACTGATGTGCCTTTGGGTTTATCTCTATAGTCGTCACCTTCACAGTTGGATGTTTTTTTGCAATACAAACAGCAAAAGGTCCAACACCTCCGAACATAACAAGAACCTTCTCCCCAGGACTAACTTTCTGGTTTATTCTCTCTCGTTCTGTGCTTTCCCTTGTAGAAAAGTAAGCCTCCCTAGGGTCTAGCTTAAATCTGCAGCCTGATTCTTTATGGATTATTTCTGTCTTCGGGTTACCTGCAATTAACTCAAGTTTCCTTAATCGATATTCTCCCTCTCTACCAGACTCTTTAGAAAGTACACTTTCAACGTTTTTATGAATCACCATTATAGCTTCAGCTATTAAAGGAGCAAATTCTTCAACCTCCTTAGGGATCTCAATTAAAGCTACTGATTTCTCCCGTGAACCTAATATATCAAAAGAACTTGGAATATCCTCTAGAATATCATCTGGAAGCCTATCTTGAAGGTATTCTTTTATGGTTTTTCTCAAGCCTATCAGCTAGAAGATGGACCTTTCTCCCGTTTTTCTAGCAAGCTTACCTTTCAACCTTATCTCTTCCTTGAACATATCCTCAGGCTGGATTTCTTCACGGGTTTTTCGCTTGATGGTTAAACCACACTTACCGTCAGGCAGGAGTTGGCGTTTATAACACAATGCATACGTGCATCCTTTTGGATCACAGGGTTCTTTTGTCCAATTACACCATCCCGTTTTACCTCGGAAAGTTAATGCTCTTTTTGTACATTTGAAATCACGACATTTAGAGTGACATAATTTTGCACCGGACAACCTAAATAACACCAAAAATCTCGTTTTGTGTATGTGTAATTATCTGATCCATTTAAACTTTATCAAAAGATGCTGAGTTTAACCAGAAGTATTATTCTAAACTTCTTTCAATAATCGAGAGATAGGAGCATATTAATATTATAAATTCCTTCAGTAAGTTGAGTAATTCAATTAAAAATCCTTGGAAACATACTGATCAAAAAACCAGAATATATTAAAAGAAAGTTTTAATGCAGATAACAAGGAGCATCAATAGTGTCAACTAAAATTTTAATTGTTGAGGATGATGAACTAGTACAGGCTTCCCTTATAGCAATCCTTGAAAGTGAAGGATATGAGAATTTCCAAGCATTCGACGGAATGATGGCAAAAAAATTAATAAAAAGAGAATTCTTCAATTTAATACTTCTAGATGTAAATCTTCCAGATATATCAGGATTAGAATTATGTAAAAAATTTAAGCAGACAGAACCACGAACAAGAATAATACTTCTAACTGGATATAGTAATGAAAATCTTGACTCTGAGGCAATTAACAAATATGTAGATGAGTGCGTAATAAAACCATACGATATAGATATATTATTGAAAATAATATCAAAAAATCTTGAGGAACAACGGAAAGAATCCAAAATTTAAAACAAAAGTATATATTAAACCGGATTCTGGCTAATCTACAGATAATTGAAAATAGTATTTATTAATATATAGATACTAAAACGAGGTTTTATAAGTCAAAAGATAGAAAAAGCTTAATTGAATTTCTTCTCCGAATTTTTGGAGTGAGACTTATATATTTTAAGGAAAAAACAAGCAAGGATAATAAAATATATGATATTTAGTGTTTTTTCTCTAGACTTTAAGTATATCTATTTGAAACTTTCCTAGTAATAGCTATTAAAAAATAACTGTCACGCATTAAAAATTTTGTATGTGTTTAGATAAATAATTTTCTATGCTAATATTGAGTTTAGATAAACCTTATTTTGATTTTTATACGTAGCCATTAGCTAAAAACATGAGTAAATATGTTAAATTTCCGGTTTTTTAATCTGA